>PUNE01000155.1 GCA_003551665.1 Halobacteroidaceae bacterium | reverse complement strand
GAAAAGCAAAAGGAGAGGTTTAAAAAGGAGTATAACCTTTTTTGTTTTTAAGGAAAAGGAGCATAAATTTACCCCGAAAAATTTTTTCCAAGGAGGAGTGAAGGTGGGAGAGGGTATTGACCAGAAAAGGATAAATTTTTTACCTGCAGAAAAAATCAAACTGGAAAAGCTTGATTGCAGGGGAAGAATCCTGGATATCGGGGGAGGCGGAGAGGGAATAATTTCCCGGGTTTTTGGCGAAAGAGTTGTTGCCATAGATCTGAGCAGGGGGGAACTCCAGGAAGCACCTGCCAACGGGGCCCTGCGAATAGAGATGGATGCAAGGGATTTAAAGTTTCTGGATGGAGAATTTCCAACTGCAACCTCATTTTTTTCATTTATGTACATGCAGCCTGGAGACCGGGAAAAGGTATTCCAGGAGGTTTTCCGGGTACTGGAACCAGGCGGTGAATTCTTTTTGTGGGATATTGAGATTCCACCCCACCCTGGTGGAGAAAAAGATGTTATTGCCATTAATCTGACCGTTGACCTGGGTTCTGAGGAAGTTAAAACAGGCTACGGCGTTTACTGGCCGGGCAATGAACAATCCCTTAACGGGCTGATGCAGGAGGCCAAAAAGGCAGGATTTGTTGTGAGCACGGTGGAAGAACAGGAAAGTGCGTTTTTTGTCCAAATGGAGAAAAAATAAAGCAGGAAAAAGAAATGCGGAAAGTTTTTTGATCCAGACTGATCCCAAATTTCCAGGAAAAAGGAGATTTTTCAATGAGCTATTTTTCCCACCTTTACTGTCCCAGGTGCAGCAAAACTTACGAAAAGGAGAAACCAGTAAACCTCTGCGAATGCGGAGGGCCGCTTTTGGTCCAGTATGACCTGGAGGCGGCAGGGGATTTTAAAAAAGAAAATTTACAGGGAAGACCTTATAACATGTGGCGTTACCGGGAATTGCTGCCGGTAATCCACCCGGAGAATATTATTTCCCTGGGGGAAGGATTTACCCCGATTATTCCCTTTAAAAGGCTGGGGGAAGAAATGGGTTTGCAGAACCTTTTTTGCAAGGACGAGGGGTTAAACCCCACGGGTTCTTTCAAGGCCAGGGGCGCCTCTGCTGGGATCTCCCGAGTTCTTGAACTTGGTATTAAGGAAATTGCCATGCCCACAGCGGGAAATGCCGGAGGAGCCTGGGCTGCCTATGGAGCCCGGGCAGGTATTAAAACCCATATTGCCATGCCAGAGGATGCCCCGGAAATCACCAAAACAGAATGTGCAGTTGCCGGGGCCGAGGTATTCCTGGTAAGGGGCAATATCGCTGATGCGGGAAAGCTAATTGGAGAAGCCGCACAAAGAAGGGGCTGGTTCGAGGTTTCCACCCTTAAAGAACCTTACCGTATAGAGGGGAAAAAAACCATGGGGATGGAAATACTGGAACAATTCAACTGGGACCCCCCTGACTATATCTTTTATCCTACTGGAGGAGGAGTGGGCATTATCGGAATCTGGAAGGCCATCCGGGAAATGGAACAGATCGGGTGGATTACTGGAAAGAAAAACCCGAAGATGATAGCCGTCCAGGCTGAAGGTTGCGCCCCCATTGTTCAAGCTTATGAAGAAGGAAAGAATTATGCCGAGCCCTGGGAGAACCCTCAAACCCTGGCTGCAGGCATAAGGGTACCTAAGGCTCTGGGCGATTTCCTGGTTCTCCAGGCTGTTCGCGAATCCGGGGGAACAGCTCTTGCAGTTAGTGACGGGGAAATCAAACTGGCAATGGAAAAAACAGCACGTTCCGAAGGCATGTTTATCTGTCCGGAGGGCGCTGCCAACGTTGCTGCCCTGGAAAAGCTACTCCAGCAGAATGTGATCCAGCCAGGTGAACGAGTTTTGCTCCTGAACACAGGCGCGGGGATGAAATATTCTGGAGTTTTTGCATATGATTTTCCCGTTCTGGATAAGTCTGATTCTATCTGACTATGTTTTTTTAGTTTTATTTAACCCACTGTTTTTGTGCAGTGGGTTTTTCTGTTCTGGAGGCCAAAGAGCTTTATTATTAATTACCTGGCATGGGAGATTTTTTTAAGGATAGATGATTAAAAAAATTAACCGTGGTTATTGGGGCAGGGAAAAAATTCCCAGTTGAGAATTTTAAATATTAAAGGGTTTTGCAGAAAAATGCAGAAGATTACCTTTACTAAAATTATTTAAAACTGGGGTTGAAACGGAAGTTAGATTGTGGTTTTGCGGGAAATTATTAATTTGAAAGCGGTGGTTTTATGAAAGCTGTTGGGGGGAATAAGCTGCAAATTTATACCCTGGGCCGCTTTGAAATTCGGAGGGGAGAAGAACTGATTTCCCGGGCGGAACAACGTTTAAATAAAAGGTGGCGCCTTTTCCAACTATTGATTACCTATAAAGGAAAAGCACTATCAGCTGAACAGATGTACAAATACTTATCCCTGGAGGAAAGTGCAAACCCTTCTGAAGCTTTAAAAAGCCTGGCTTTTTACCTCCGGAATTCTCTTAGAGGTGAGGGGAAGCAGGGTGGGGAAGAGCAGTTTATTATCTGTTCGCAGGGGCGGTATTATTTTAACGAAAACTCCGATTACTGGCTGGATGCAGAGGAGTTTGAAAGGTTATGCAAAGAAGGGTTTCTACTTGTCTCTGAATGCGAAGAAAAGGCCATTGAAATTTTTGAGAAGGCTCTTTCTCTTTATAAAGGGAATTATTTGGGGGATGTTCCCCATTCTCACTGGACCATTCCTTTAAGGAACCATTACCGGGAACTTTACCTGCGGGTTATGCTTGCTGCAAATGAACTGTTGAGGAAGGCGGGAATGTATGACAAAGCATGGGAAATATGTGAAGATGGGCTCCGGATTGTTCCCTTCGAAGAGAAGCTGCACACCAGTTCCCTGCAGGCTTTAATTGATGCCAATAAACACGGTCTGGCCCTGGTTCAGTATGAGGAGGCAGCGGCTCTTTTTACTGAAAATGGTCTCAATATTCCCTCAGAAATGAAGATGCTGGGGGATAAGCTGAAAAGAAGCAAAAATATCCCCGGTGATCCGGATAGTATCCTGGAACAACTCCAGGGAAGGAGAAAAGATGATGGGGCTTATGTAAGTGATATAGAAACATTTTCTGCAATTTACGAGCTGGAAAAAAGCAGGAGCGAAAGAGGAGATAGTTCGGGTTACCTTGTAGCCCTGGAACTAAACGGATCCTACCCCGAAAGCGATTTTAAAAAGGCCGGGGAAACCCTGAAAAAAACCCTTAAAACGAATCTGCGAAAAGGAGATGTGATTTGTGGTTGGGGGCCTAGAAAATTTCTGGTCCTTCTTCTTGATGCTTCCCCTGCGGGGGTAGAAAAAATTATTGAGAGGGTTGAACATAAACTATCCGGTGAGATAGGAACGGTTTCCGTTGACATTCAAAGCAACTGGCAAAAAATTTAAAAATCCCGAAAGGGCCCTTCTGGGGTCCTTTTTTGTTTATAACCTTAATCTAACCTGAATTTAACCTTGATATAACTGACAGCTTTAATTACAGGTGCTATACTTTGATTAACTAAGGTGAAAAAGCATAAGCTTTTAAATGCTCAAGGGGCCAGGAGGTAATAATAGTGGGATCAAGGGGAGTTTCCAGAATTGAACCGAGCTTTACAATAAAAATTATCTCAAGCCACTCTGCGGACTGGCAGGGGGAGTTTGAAGATATGGGCTCGGGGTACCAGAAAGAATTCAAAGATATTCTGGAATTAACCAATATCCTGGAAAAATGGATTCAAATAATTAACCCACCTCTTTCCATGAATAATGCAAGGTCCTGGGACCGTGATGAGGGTTCGGTTGATAAACAGGGAGAATTTTTATTTCGCTTTATGCGCAGGCTGAAACCCTTTGAAAATGAGTGAGGGAGTGAATATATTGGCCCAGAAAACTGAAGAAAGATATAAGAAAGTAGGGTCTACAGATTTTTTGATCCGAATTCAGTTTCGCCAGCACTCAACCTGGCAGGGTGAAATCCAGTGGCTGGGTAAAAAACATGAAAAGCGCCGGTTTTTCCGGAGTTTTCTGGAAATGATCATGTTGATCCAGGAAGCCCTGGAAAAAGAGGGCTAGGTTAATACGGAAATCAATTTTCAGGACTGGGAAGACTTGACCGGAGGAACTTTATTGGAAGGGAAATAGGCCTGTTTGAAATAAAAAGGCTGAGGTGAAACCTGATGAAAGGCAAATTAACCTTGGTGATGTTAGGAATTTTAATCTTATTTGCTTCAACGGCAGGAGCGGTTGGGCGACCAGCAATAAATTTCGGCACTTATATTGCCCCGGAACAAGTTAGTAAGACGGTGGCAACCCTTGTGCCCCTGGTTGATAGCAGGGTTGAGTACCTTGAAGTGTGGCTGGAAAGCAATCTGGCCACAACAGATAAAAGGATAACCCTGGAAGGGCAGCGGTTGAAGTTGGAGCTTCCCGGGGGAGTATACCTGGTGGACCTAGACCCGGTCACTATTCCCACGGACCAGCAACTGCTGACCGATGATAATACAACCGCCCTGCCTATGCTTATCAATTATACAGTATTTCCAAATGATCTACCCGGAATATACCGGGGAGTCTTGGTGGTTAGGGAAATGGGAGCCGAAGGTTTAATTCAAGAGAACAGAACTCCCTTACAACTCGAAGTGGATTATTGGGTAAACATAAAAACGAACATGGAAAATATTTTGCTTGGTGGATTTTCATCGAAAGACGGGATCCTGGTCAGTAATCCGGG
Organism: Halobacteroidaceae bacterium; assembly: GCA_003551665.1. Classification (GTDB taxonomy): domain Bacteria; phylum Bacillota; class Halanaerobiia; order B1SED10-174; family B1SED10-174; genus T1SED10-26. The sequence goes on along the minus strand of PUNE01000155.1, from coordinate 34,502 downwards.
AGAGGTTTGGGTTGCTTCTAATGTACCCTGGAAATTAACTGTTAAGCTTTTTGAAGCAGATGAGCTGAGTAAAGGCAACCTTGAACTGATTATATTATCCTCCGAGGACAGCGAATTTATTAAGACCAACCAGGAAGCAGTAAAACTTGGCCAGGCATCAAAAACTTTGGCGGAAGGAAATTCAACCGTTGGCCCCTCCGGGAAATACTGGGTTCCAGTTTCGTTCATGCTGCAGCTTACAGATTATCATCAGGTTAGTGCAGGGATAATTCCATTCTCAATGGGCTTCAGTGTTGAACCGAATTTAGATTAAAAATTAGGGGGTGGTGCGAAAAAGGAGGATTGGTAGGGAGAGATAAGTCCAAAAACAAATTCTCTCGTTGGAGGCTATGAACCTGGACCTTCTAATTGGTCACCAAAAAGGTGCAGGGGAGCCAGTGGTGAAACCGGCCAGCAAAAAAAAGGCCTAAAAGCCAATGAGGAGGAATTTATTAAATGAGAAAAATGCTTGTTATTATGTTACTGGTAAGTGTGGTGATGATGTTATCTGTTGGAGTTTCTGCTGATTTTGGGCCGTTATTTACACAAAAGACCGGGATTTTCGAAAACTTCGACGCGTCCATGTTTAGCGGTTACTGGTTTGCCACAACTGATAGTGGTTCTCAGTATAACATTATGTCCTTTTCCAGAGGCAATCAACCGTCCCCCGCTAACTGGGGTGACCAAACTGCTACAATTATTGTAGGTGCAGATGCTTTTATTCCCTGCTATCTGGAACTTGAACTCCGTGGGAACTGGGGTTACTCCAAAATTAAAACCATGGGTCCAGATATTGAAGAAAACCCTGCTGAAGTTCAATTTGGCAACTATCCCAATGTAATGAGGTTCCATCCCAATATTGGAGGCCTGATGGATGGTTCCTGGGCTTTTGTAGATTGGCAAGCACTGGAAGGCCAAGAATTCTCAACTGTTGGTCCGGATAGGGGGCTCTTCATCCATGCCTGCGATTTATTCCAGGCCAAAGTATACGGAAATGTTGCATATAACTTTATTGTTGAAGCTGATCCTTTTGTTGGAAATCATACAACTGATACCTTCTATTTAGATATGAGAGTAGCTCCCGAGGGAACCACTGCCCTGGATGATCCTGATGCCCAGTATTTTACTGAAGTAGGAGATGCGTTGGTTGCCAGCCTTGCAGCGAAAGAACATGGAACTTACCTCATGCAATTCCGGATCCCCTGGAGTGATGTGGATGCAGGTAAATATACCAGCACCGTTTATTTCATTGTAAGCACTCCGTAAAAAAATATAGTTAGTTGAAGGTTAGGAGAATAAAATAGGGGTTGGTTTTTACCAACCCCTATATTTTCTGAGGAGGGACAAAATGGCTAACCCAATTAGAAAGAATAAACTTGCTATAATGGCAATGCTTTTAATGATTATCTTTGCCTTGGGTCAACAGGGGGAGGCCAGTATTAGAATTGAACCAGCCCGTTTTATTTTAAAAGTTCATCCGGGGGAAAGAGATACAGGAGCGATTACCGTTTTTAACAATACAGAACAGACTGTAAACCTGGTAGCCAATTTTTATGATTGGGACCTTGATGAAAATAGTGATATGGTTATTTATGATAGCGGAACCTTAAAAGAAACTTTAGATGGTCTAATCCGGTTTAACCCAAGGCAGTTTATTCTTGAACCTGGGCAGAGCCAGATTGTTCGGTTTACGGTAAATATGCCTGAGACTGGCATTGATGAGGAACCCTTTGAAAGGCGCGGGATTATTTTCATTGAGCATGAGGATCTATTTGAAGAAGAAGAAGGGTTTGGGGCAACAATCAGGTCTATGATTGGAGCAACTATCTATGTTCAGCCAGTTGAATATGAGATGAATTTTGCAGTTATTGAAATGGTGGTCCACGAAACTCCGGATAAACAATACATTGGAGGACTTTTATTAGGAAACCCTTCCCTTGTTCATGTTCGTTTTTTCGTTAATTACCGGGTAATTTCTGCAAGAGGTGAAGAAATTGAGAAGGGGAGTATAACAGAAAAGGTAATCCTTCCCGGACAGGTAAGGCCCTTTTATTTTTTCCTTGAAGAAAATTTCCCGCCCGGGGATTATCGGGTTCTGGTTGATATAGGCTTTGTTGATACGAATTATAATATTAGTGATTCCATTCCTTTTAAAGTTAGTGATTAAGGAAGGGGCTAGGAATATGAGGGCTAACAAACTTTATCTAATTATTTCTCTGGCTTTCCTTACCCTTTTTATTTTTTCCATTGCTCCCCTGGCCGAGGGAGGATTACCGGAAACCATCCTGGTTTCTCTTGTCATCCAAACTGAGACCCGGGAAATTTATAGGGATTACTTTTTTGAAATACTCGATCTGGGCGACTATATCCTAATGCCTTTGGTAAGCCTTACTAAACCTCTGGAAATAGAAACGTCATACAACCGTGAGGAAAACAAGTTAAAGGTTGAACACAAGCCAAGTGGAAAAATTGTAGAAGTTGATTTAGGCAGGGAAATTTATATTGATTACCCTGAGTGGGCTAAAGAGCCCCCTTTACTTCATGAGGGGGAATTTTTTGTTACAGCTTCCCTTTTGGAAAATATTGCAGGGGTTGAAATAATCTGGTATCCCCGCAGGCAGGAAATCGTTATAAAAGTGGACTGGCCGGATTTGGATGATGAAGAAAAAGAACCGATTTTTAAAGATCCATGGGGAGTAATTACTTTGATTCCGGATACTCAGGGTCCGGAATATTCGTTAGGCTCTTTGCAATACAAGGTTAGCGGAGATGCCCGAAAATCAGTTTTTGGAGATTGGGAGTACTTCAGCAAGCAGCAAATATATATTCATGGAAGGGTAAGGAACTGGGGAGTTTCCCTGGGTCTTTCTTCTTCCTATAATTTTTCAACTTTAACCGGGACTATCAGTTTTCCTCTTGTCCGGGCAATTTCACGTGGAAAAAACCACCAGATAATTTTGGGGGATAGTCGGATAGATTTTCCTGGAACACTGGGGAGGGATAATTTGCGGGGGCTTTATTTCAGTTCCCCCCAGTTCCCTACAGGGGGAAAACAGCCCTTATATACTGTTTCAGGACCTTCCGAAGAAGGTTCTTTTGTGAGGGTTTTTCTAAATGGGGTTCTTTGGAAGGAACAAATGGTTGGAAAGGATGAGGTGTATTTTTTTCCCAGTATTCCTCTTGTTCTTTATAGAATAAATACAATTAGGCTGGAGTTAATTAAACCCGATGGAACAAAAGTGGAAAAAGTTGAGAATATAGTGGGATATCCAAAGGTTTTTGCGGAAGGGACAACTGAAACGGTTCTTGCCGGAGGTTTATATGGTAAACCTGAGGATCCTGATGGAAATATGATAGGGCTGATTTTTAAGCATTCTTTTGCCCCGGGTTTATCCCTGAGTATTGAAGGAGTTAGAGAACAAGAACTGACCTCAATTGGTTATGAAGATCCGAAAGTAGGCCTTATTTCCGGTTTTTCCTGGAGGCCTTTTGGAGGGACGGTTATCGGATTGGATTTTTTAATGGGGGGTTATACGGATTCTTTGGATTATGGTTTGCGGGGTTCATTACTGCAGGGTTTTAAAAGAGCCCACTTTGAAGGAACTTATTCCCATATACAACCTGATGTAAGACTTTTAACTCAAGAAATCCCGGGACAAAACCTTTTCTTAGAAGGAGCTTATGATATTTCGGATAAATGGGGTATAAAGTTAATAGGAGATTTCCGTTATTCCCTTCCCGAAATGGTTTACTCAATCCAAAACAGAGGAATTTTGGGAGTTTATTATAAAAATCAACCCCGCTATTCTACTTCTCTTTCTCTTATAGGCGGAACGAGGGAGTTCGACCTCGAGATCTGGAACGGAGAATTTTTGCGGGTTAATTCTATTGATGGGGGACTTAATTTTTCTCATTCCCAACGCCTGCAAAACTTTGAAGGAAGCATTGGCCTTAACTATCTAGCCAGCCAATTAACATTACCTGAAGGAGAAATTGTTTTGGAGGAAAATTTAGGGATTAAGGGGAAAGCTGCTTATTCGCTAACAAAATCCCTGAGATTATACGGAGAAGCGGATTTAGATGCAAAGATTGTTGACCAAAGTGTTGATGATTTGAGTATAGATTTGGAAAGCAGTTTGCGGTATATCCTGGGTAGCAACACCTTTTTAACGGGCCGAGCAGTTTCGGAGTTAAACATCCAGGAAGGTCAATACCAGGACCTTGAACAGGGTGATTCCCGTTTAGAATTGAATTTACTTCACTTTTTTGGGGCAAATTCATCATTTCGCCTAGGTGGAGCTTATAACTGGTATCCCAGCATTAATGCATCTCTTTTTTCTTCAAATATTGGAGCCTCTCACCGTTTTGCGGACAGAAGGGGAACAATTAGTTTGAATATGGGTTTGAAATCCCCGGTAGGAGAAAGGGATGATTTTCAATTTACGAGTTCGGTAAACATGTCCTGGGTTTTCCAATCAGGAATAACTGCGGAGATAACCGGTGCCAGAACCTATCGGACAGTTTTTGAGGATATTCCCGAGTATGGGATTTCATTTGGTATTTCCCAAACCTTGGGCTTTGCATCAGGCAATACTGTTGGCCATAGAACCGATTATTTCGGGACCCACAATTCCTTTATAGGTGGGGTGGTTTTCTTAGATTTGAATGGTAATGGCATTTATGATGAAGGAGAGCCAGTAATATCAAATGTTTCCATGGCCGCCGGAGGTAGAAGGGTGAGAACCAATTCAGAGGGTGTTTTCATGTTTGAAAGCCTTTTCCCAGGAGTTTACAGAGTTGGGGTGGATGAACTTTCCCTCCCGGTTGATTATTCCATTGTTACCTCTGAAAAAATTGTGGAGGTGAGAGAAAACGAGAACTTCTTTTTAAACTTTGCCTTGACAGTAAACGGAGTTATTTCTGGAAGGGTTTTCTTTGACAATAATCAAAGCGGGACATTTGATCAAGGTGATGAGCCTCTTTCCTTTGTGGGAATTTATATCGATACTTTGGATCGGGTATTTTATACCCGGCGTGATGGCGTTTTTTATATTGAGAATGTTCCTCTGGGAAAACATAATCTAAAAGTAATGCCCTCTTCCCTTCCTGGTTTAACTTCTGTTGGGGAAAAGGCAGAGTTTTTTATAGAAATTACTAAGGAAAAGCTTTTCGCGGAAGGAATCGAGATCCCAGTGGTTTATGATTTTGGGAATTAATTAGCGATTTTAGACCAAAAAGAAGTACCTTAAAGCTTTTCCATAGAATTTTTTGATTTCTGGAAAAAGGGGAAGGAACCCATTTTTTGAATTAATCAAGATTTTGGTTTTTTTAGGTGTCAAAAACTTTTTTAATTAGCAACTAACAGGCATGGAGGTGGGTTTGGTGGTCAAAAAAAATTATCCGATTTTAATCTTCTTCTCTGTTTTATTCTTCTTTTTAAGTTGCAATCTGTTTTTTCTTAACAGTAACATTCAGGCTGAAGAGCTGGAAATATCTTTTGCCCACCTGATTATATTAACCGAAAAAGAAATATTAAAAGAGGACTACTTCTTTCAGGTCCTCGACAAAGAGGATCACATTTTAGTTCCTTTAATGGCTTTTGCAGAAAGGGTTGGCCTCGATGGAGAGAAATTAAGGCTTGAATACGTGGAACAGTATTCGATCCTGCTTTTTTTTGATGGGGAACTCCCGGATCCGGGTCCCGAATTTTACCCCGAATTATCCCGGTGGGGTATCGAGCCGTTTATAATTTTCGATGAAGATGTATTTGTCTCCACGGGGCCAATTGAAGCCCTGACAGGCTTAAAAATTTCCTGGGATCCTGAAAGCCGGGAACTAAAAATCGATACAACTGACCTCAAGCCCGAATACTGGACAATTGAGATGGAAGACCTGGTTGAGCCGCGCCCTCCTGTTATTGAGATCAAGCCCGAAATAGTGGGGCCCGCCTTTTCCCTTGGTTCAATACAATATAAAATAGGGGTGGAGTACAAGTATGTTGATGAAACAGAACAGGATATTACGCTCGAACAGATAGTATATACCCACGGCCGCATTGGAGACCTGGCATATTCCATTGGAGAAAAGGGGAGTTATGTTTTTGAAAAGGGGGATTTTGAATTTTCCTTCCCACTTTTCAGACTGCGCTATACAGAGGACGATCAAATAATAGTTCTTGGTGACACCAGAGTGTTTATGCCGGCTACCCTTGGCCGTCAGAGCCTGCGGGGATTTTTCTTCCAGTTCCCTCAGTGGCAGGTCAGCAGGGTCCGGTCCTTTACCTCGGTTTCGGGAGAAGCTCAGCCTGGTGATATGGTAACGCTTTTTGTCAACGACAGGCGGATCGCTCAGACCTTTGTATACAGGGGAGAAAGGGATTATAAATTTGAAAATGTGCCCCTGGTGACAAACCGGGTTAATACGATAAGGGTGGAAGTTAAAAGCATTACTGGCCAAATAACTGAAATGGAAAAAACCATACCGGGGAGCCCGGATATCCTGGAGGAAGGAACCTGGGAATATATGATTTTTGCTGGAAGGTATGGAGGGAGTGACGGCCAGGATTTCAAAGGAAACATTGCTGGCCAGGAGATCAGGTGGGCAGTGACGGACAGGGTTAGTGCAACCTGGGAGCTTGCCGGCAAACACGAGTTTTCTTCCAGCGATGAGCCAAACCCCGTAGAAGTTGGGAGCGTGCTTGGTCTTTCTTTCTGGGCTGGGGATCTTCCCCTGGTTTTATCTGCAGACTGGCTTGTGGGGGGCGAGTGGGAAGAACTGGGCCAGGGAGCAAGGGCCTCGGGTCTTTATGCTCTTAAGGAGGGGTACCTGGAAGCAGTTTTCTCCTATGTTCCTCCTGAAGTAGCAGTTGGGATCAGGGAAACGGAAGGTGCTCTTTTTGAGACAGGTTTTAATTACACTCTTTCTCCCCTCTGGAATTTGTCTCTGGGAGGAGAAATATTTCGCCCCGTTGGGGATATGGACCCCTATACAGAGGAAAGAGTTGAAGCAACCGTGACCTACAGGGACGGGAGGAGGTTAACCCTTTCAACTACAGGTGCACTGGGGCATAGGTTTTTCATAGATAAGGATTCTGCCGGCCAGGAGAGGGATAACCATATAATTGATATGGAACTGATCCTGGAACAGCGTTCTTTTTTATCCTGGGGTTCAACCCGGAATAAATTGACTCTTCTGGGGGGTTATCTATACCCGGGTGAAGAAACGCCATATTTACTCTCCGGGGTCTTACTGGACCTGGGTTTCTCCTGGAATGCTGCGGATTCAGTGCTGGTTGCAGGAGGTGGCAGTGCCAGTGCTTACTGGGCGGGAACTGAATTTGAGGGTTCGGAAGCTAAAGGCAATATCAGGATGAGAATTGCAGCAGGAGAAAATTTAGTTATTACCGGAACTGCTTCTCTTGAGGGTGATGACAACCAGGATAACGGTACCCTGTTCGAAGCGGAAAAAGCAGAAGTGGGGTTTTCTTCTACCTACTATTTTTCCCGGATTTTCCACACTACCGGGGAATTGAAGTATACTTGGCTTCTTCCGGAAGTTGACCAGTATTATTCGGGAAGGCTTAGCCTTTTTTATAACAATCCCGATTTGAATCTGCGGCTGTCTTTAAGAGGTGATTACCTCTCCCCGACTGAAAGGAGAGAAGTCCCGCAGTTTAGAGCCTCTACAAGCCTGACCTATTTCTTGCCTTCGGGGATGGGTGTTTCCTTTGACGCTGCCCGAACCTACAGTTCTGCAACTGCAACTGAACCTATTTACACTCTGGGGGTTTCCATTAGCCAAACCCTTGGTTTTACCCGGGATAAGATTTTTGGCCAGCGCCTGCCAACGGGGACTGATCATGTTTCTTTTATTGCCGGGGTGGTTTACCTTGACGAAAATGGGAATGGTTTACGGGATAGAAATGACCCCGTCCTGCAGGATATAACAATTCTCCTGGATCGCAGGAGAACAAGGACCGACGAGGACGGAGGGTTCTTCTTCGAGCGACTTGGCCCCGGGCTTTACGAGGTGAGCATAGATCCCGGCCAACTCCCTCCTGAATACCAGGTTAGCACTCCCAAAAAGGTTATCCAGCTCAGAGAAAATGAGAACATTTACCTGGAATTTGGGGTTATTAGAACTGAATAAGGAGATCTTCCCTGGAAAATGGAGAAAAAAACAAAAGCACCGGGTGCTACCCGGTGCTAAAATTTTCCCTACTGCCAAACAATTAGGGCAAAAATTTAGAGAGATGTGTTTTTTGCAGGGGATAAGGTTATTCTGTTAAACTTATACCTAAGTATGTGAAATTCTCTGGTTAAGGGAGTGGGATGCTTGATAATAAGTGCCAGCAGACGGACAGACATTCCTGCTTTTTATGGTGACTGGTTTATGGATAAAGTTCGCCGCTCTTACTGCCTGGTTGCAAATCCCTTTAACCCCAGGCAGGTAAAAAAGGTCAGCCTGAAAAGAGAGGACGTTGATCTCTTTGTTTTCTGGACAAAAAACCCCGAACCTTTTCTGCCCCACCTGGAAGAACTGGATAGTAAGGGCTATCCCTTTTATTTTCTCTATACCCTGAATCCCTATTGCTCCACCCTAGAACCAGGATTGGAGGAACTGGAAAAGAGAATAGAGGTTTTCCAGAAACTGGCGGGGTTGATTGGAAAAGAAAAGGTGATCTGGCGCTACGACCCGATAATAATTTCGCCCCAAATGAATTTTCACTATCACCTGGAGAATTTCCGCCTGCTGGTAGACGCCTTAAAAGATGCAACTACCCGGGTTATAATCAGCTTTTATTCCCCTTACCGGTCTGCAGATAGGCGCCTGAAAAAGGCAGGGATTCAACCCCTGGCACTGCAGGAAAAGAAGGAAGAACGAAGAGCATTCCTTAAAGAAATTGCTACAATCGCCGGGGGGGAAGGAATAACCGTTACCGGTTGTGCCCAGGGGGATCTGGAGGGAACTGGAGTTTTTGAAGGGAAATGCATCGACGATAAATTTATATACCGGGTCTTTGGCCTGGAATTTCCCCCGAAAAAAGATCCCGGCCAGCGACCTGAATGCAGGTGTATTGCCAGCCAGGATATTGGAGCCTACGACACCTGCCAGCAGGGATGCATTTATTGCTATGCCTGGAGTAACAGGAAAAACGTTGAAACCCAACGGTTCCGGGAAAGCATTTCTCTGCCTTCTCTGGGGTTAAAGTAAGGAAGGCAAAGGATGAAAGATTGCATAAAATAATGGGAAAACCCAAAAGAAAGGATCGGGAAAAATTGGAACTGACAGTAATGCAAATACTGAAAAAGTATGATCTGGGCAAGGAAATTATAGCAGTAGAGCAGTTGCTGGGGGGAAATATTGGCAGCAACTATTATATTAAGTCAAGCAGGGGGGATTTTGTCCTGAGGATCAGGGATTCCGGTTTTACGCCCCAACAGGTTGCTTCTGACCATGACTTCCTTCTTTTCCTGCGGGAACATGGTTTTCCTTCTCCTGGAATTGTTTCCCAGAAGGACGGAACAACTTTTGGGATCGATGAAAATAAAAGAACCTACGAACTACAGGAATTTATTCCCCATGAAAAAACTGCTGCAGAAAAATCCTATTCTGAAATTTCCTCCGGGCTTGCTGGCTTTCTAGGACAATACCAGGTTCTGTCCAGAGATTTTCCCCGGGAAATAAAGAAAATGGATTACCTGGGAGAAATCCCCCTGGGATTCTGGGAAAAATATTTCCGGGGACCCCTGGCAAAAGGACAGTCCCGGTACTTACATTCGGCGCAAAATATCGGGGGAGAAACGGGAAGAGAACTTGAAGAGAAAACAACCTTTCTGGCCGATGAGCTGGAAAAAATTAAACAAAAAGTGGGCGGGTTTTACCAGGATCTGCCCAGGATTGTAAATCACAATGATTTTTACGGGAACAATATCCTTTTCCGGGGAGAAGAAATTGTTGGATTGGTTGACTTTGATTTCTGTTCAACGGATATTTTTTATATTGACCTGATTGAACTCCTGCACGGGTCGGTAATCTGGTGGGATGGGGAAGAAAAATTCTGGGGCTTACATCCAGAGGGAGTAATTCGCAGGGAACAGGGCCTGCGGGACCTGGAAATATACCTGGAGCAAGGTCCCGGCCTGGAAATATCGGAAGAAGTCATTGCAGATTTGTTAAAGACAAAGGTAATCAGCCTTATTTTTTACCCGGCTTTTGACCTGGCAAGTGGAGCAGAACAGCGGCTGGAAATAACCAGGAGGGTGGAAAAAACCCTTTCTGAACTGGATAAATTTTGACCCCGGTTATTACCGGGGTTTTCCATTAATAGCCATAATAATTTGGGTATAATAAAGGAAATTTTTCCCCCGGGGTAGAAATTATTTTAGGCAGAGGGAAAATTCAGAAATTTTCTCGCCCTAATTTTTTGAAAAAACTTGTTTTCTCCAAAATTAACTATCCTGCAGATAAAGGAGAATGGGTATGAAAAAAGGGCGCTATGTTCTCAAAAGACTGGTCAGAACTATTCCCATAGTAATAGGGGTAACACTGGTTACTTTTTTGATTCTTCACCTGACCCCCGGAGACCCGGTTCGAATAATGCTCGGTCCCTATGCAACTCCGGAGAATATCGCTATTCTGAGGGCCCAATACGGGCTGGACCAACCTTTGCCCGTTCAATATTTAACCTGGCTGGGAAACATAGCCCGAGGCGATTTCGGAACTTCCATCAGGTACAATCGTCCAGTAACAGAGTTAATCAGTGACCGGATTGGGATTACTGTGCTTCTAACCCTTTCCGGTCTTTTTATTTCCGTAACCCTGGGGAGCATCCTGGGGATTCTTGCAGCCCTAAAACAGAACTCCTGGTTGGATTATTTATGTACTTTCCAGGCCATGTTCTGGATTTCTATTCCCGGCTTCTGGCTGGCAATTATTTTCCTGTACATTTTCGGGCTCCAGCTGCGCTGGGTTCCCATTGCGGGGCTTACGGGTTTTGTTTCCCTGATACTTCCCGCACTGACTATAGGTTTGCAGGAAGAGGCCTGGTTTGCCCGACCAATGCGGGCCGAAATGCTTGGAGTTTTAAATGAAGGCTACATTAAGGCTGCTCGGGCCAAGGGTGTCCGCTACTTCCAGGTTGTTGTCAAGCATGCCCTGCGTAATGTGATGGTCCCAATGATAACCATGCTGGCCCTGCGACTGCCCTGGGTAATAGCAGGTTCGGTTGTTGTGGAAGTTGTATTTGCCTGGGGAGGGATGGGTTCCCTGCTGGTTAACAGTGTTCTGGCCAGAGATTATCCGGTAGTCCAGGGGGTTCTGCTTATCATTGCCCTCAGTGTTGTCGCTGCCAACCTTTTTGCCGACCTGGTTTACAGCCTCGTTGATCCTCGGATAAGGGTGGAGGGAGGAAAAAAATGAGCGAAGACCTGCAGAAGGAAATTGCGAGTTTAAAGCAGAAAAAAACCGGCCAGATGTACCTGACCTGGTTAAGGTTCAAAAGAAATCGGCTTTCAGTTGTGGGACTTTCTTTTGTCCTGTTGGTAATCTTCATTGCAATTTTTGCTCCCCTGCTTACTCCCTATGAACCTTACGATACCAATCCCTTCCGGCGGCTGGAATCTCCTTCCCGGGAGCACCTTCTGGGAACCGATGAGCTGGGGAGAGACCTTTTAACCCGGCTGCTCTATGGATCTCGTATTGCCCTGCAGGTCGGTATTTTGATTGTCCTTTTCGAGGGCTTCATCGGAATTTCTTTTGGCCTTCTTGCGGGCTATTTCGGTGGCTGGATAGATGAGATTATCATGCGGCTCGTGGACGTTCTCCGTTCTTTTCCTGTTATTATTCTGGCCATGGCCATTGCAGGAATCATGGGGCAGGGATTATTTAACGTGGTCCTGGCAATAGGACTGGTTGGGTGGACTACCTATGCCCGGATGGTCCGGGGGAAAATCCTTTCAATCAAGGAGTCGGACTATGTTGAAGCGGCCTTTGCTACAGGAGAATCAACTGTTTCAGTGATTCTTCGTTATATTTTACCCAACGTACTGCCCACGGCCATTATTATGGTCTGTATTATGATGCCTACAGCCCTTATTGCCAGTGCAACTTTGAGTTTTTTAGGAGTTGGAGTTCAGCCCCCCCTTCCCTGCTGGGGGTCCATTGCTGCTGCAGGAAGGGATTATATAACAAGGGCTCCCTGGATATCAACTACTGCAGGAATATTCATCATGTTTACCGTCCTCGGTTTTAACTTTATCGGTGACGGCCTTCGGGATGCGTTTGACCCTACCAGTAAGAGAAATTAGTAATAAGAAAAGAGTGTTGTGGATCATGCTGGATAACAGGTTATCCACGGGCTCCACAACAGGGACTACTAATGCTAATGGAATACAAAAAATCCTTTAATGGGTTTTAACAATGATCAGTTTTGCATGATAGGTCTAAATATTATTATACGAGGAGAAAAAGCAATGGAAGAACTGCTGAAAATTGAGCAACTACAGGTGGCTTTTTCCACTGAAGAAGGGCCCGTGGAAGCACTGGACGGTGTTGAGCTGACAATCCTGCAGGGAACCTTTCACGGCCTTATCGGGGAAACCGGTTGTGGAAAAAGTGTTACCGGCCAGGCCATTCTCGGGCTGCTTGACAATAATGCCCTGATTAAAGGTGGGCGAATCCTGTACAGGGACCAGGATCTTTTACGCTTGAGCCCCCGGAAAATTGAGAGAACCATTAGGGGCAAAGAGATCGCCATGATCTTCCAGGATCCCGGTTCTTCCCTCAATCCCCTGTTTACAATAAAGAACCAGATTGAAGAAGCAATCCGCCTGCACCGGAAAGCTCCTGCGGAAAAACGCGAGGAAATGGTCCTGCAGGCCCTCAAGCAGGTTAAACTCCCCGATGCTGAAAACCTGATGTATCGATACCCCCACCAGCTTTCGGGGGGAATGAAACAGAGGGTCATGATTGCCATGATGCTGGCCTGTAATCCCAAACTTTTAATTGCCGATGAACCAACAACTGCTCTTGATGTTTCCATCCAGGCCCAGTTTATCAAGGTCCTCAAGGAATTAAAGGAAAAGCTTTCCCTAACGGTTTTATATATAACCCACGATCTGGCTGTAATTAGTGAACTCTGCGACTACGTTTCGGTTATGTATGCGGGGCGAATAGCAGAAAACCTTTCCATGCGGGATTTATTTAAGGATCCCCGTCATCCCTATACGATAAAACTCGTCAATTCCGTGCTTGGGGCTACCACTACCCTTGACCAACTGGAAGAAATCCCTGGTTCAGTGCCCCGGCTGATTAACCCTCCGGGAGGTTGTCGTTTTCATCCCAGGTGCGAGGAGGCAATACCTGTCTGCAGCCAAGAGGCCCCTCCTTTGAGAGAAATTAAAGCTAATCATTCCGTGGCCTGCCACAGGAGGTAGATGAATGAACTCAACTCTGGTAGAAGTTCGCAACCTGAAAAAGCATTTCCCGTCTCCGGCGGGTCCTGTAAAAGCCGTGGACGGGGTTAATTTAAAAATTGAAAAGGGAACATCTTTTGGACTGGTAGGTGAATCAGGTTGTGGAAAATCCACCCTGATCCGGGTAATGCTCAAACTCCTGGAGCCAACTGACGGGAAGGTATTTTTCCGTGGCAAGGACATTACCGGTTATGGTTTCAGGCAAATGCGTCCCCTGCGCAAAGAAATGGCCATGGTTTTTCAGGATCCCCACCTGGCTTTAAATCCGCGCATGACGGTTTTTGATATTATCTCCCGCCCCCTAAAAATCCACGGACTGGCCCGGGGCAAGGGAGAATTAATGGTCCAGGTAGTAGAAACCTTAAAGGCAATGGGCCTGCAGACAGAACACATGATTCGCTTTCCCCACGAATTGAGCGGGGGGCAGAAACAGAGGATTGGGGTAGCCCGGGCCCTGGTGGTTGAACCGGAAATAATTTTCCTGGATGAACCCACTTCGGCTCTTGATGTTTCCGTGCAGACCAAAATATTGAAACTCCTGGATAAAGCGCGAAGGGAAAGAGATCTAACCTTTTTCTTCATTTCCCATGACATAAACCTGATCCGGGTTGTTGCAGATACAATGGGGGTCATGTACCTGGGAAAGATTGTAGAAACCGGACCCAAAGAAATTCTGTTAGAGGATCCCCACCACCCCTATACCAGGGGGTTATTTGCAGCAGTCCCTGAACCCGATCCAGATAAAATAATAACGGAAATTAAGCTAACCGGCGAAGTTCCCAGCCCGGTAAATCCTCCTGATGGTTGCAATTTTAATCCTCGCTGTCCTTATGTCCAGAGTCGTTGTCGGGAAATAGAACCGGAGCTCAAGGAGCTGGCCGACGGAAGGAGTGTTGCCTGCCATCTTTATTGACCTCTGTTGATTTGGGAGGAAAATAATATAGAAAGGTGGATTTCATGAAGAGAATAATCTGTTTGGTTTTGATGTTGGGGCTGGTTTTCGGTTTTTCAGGTCTGGTTATGGCTCAGACCTCTGTAGGTATTGCCCTACAGGTTGAGCCCTCCAAGCTTAACCCCATTACCTACCAGGATACTGAGACCGGTTTTGTCCTGGGGTCGATTTGTGATCCCCTGGTAACACTGGATGAGGAAGGGGAATTTATCGCCGATGATTCCGTTGTGGAAAGTTTCTCCGTGGATGAAACAGGAAGTGAATATACATTTGTAATCCGCGAGGGAATTACATTCCATAATGGAGATCCCCTTACTGCCCACGATGTGAAATTTACTTTTGAAGCCTTTATGGACGAAGAACTGGGCTCTCCGCACCACCGGTACTATACTGGGATAGAAAGCCTGGAAATGGAAGGGGATTATGTTCTTACGGTAGTTTTGAGTGAGCCAAACGTGACTTTTCTGACCATGTCCCGCCTCCGCAATCACGTGCTTCCCAAGGATTATATTGAAGAGGTTGGCTGGGAAGGATATGAGCGGAATCCAATCGGTTCCGGGCCCTTCAAGTTTGTCGAGCATTCTCCGGGGAACCGGATTGTCCTGGAAAAATTTGATGATTACTGGGGGAAAAAAGCAGAAATTGATGAGATCGTATTTCGCTTCTATCCAGAACTATCCACAGCAATAATGGCGCTGGAAACGGGTGCGGTAGACTTCATGCCGGAAATGCCTGCAGAAGAATTTATGGACCTGCAGGACAGGGGTGCTCCCGGTCTGAGCTTCGAGACCTACCAGAAATTCGAAGACCACAGGATCTGCTTTAACAAGAGAGAAGACTCTGAATTCAGTGATGTTCGGGTCCGGCAGGCAGTTGCTTATGCCATCGATATCAACGAATTGATTGCTCTTACCCGTGGTGATATGGCCATTCCTGCCAGGGGAAGAATTCCCTCTTTCCACCCGGCATATGCAGAGAATGCCAATGCCTATGATGTAGACCTGGATAAGGCCAGGGAACTCCTTGCTGAGGCAGGATATCCCGATGGATTTAAAACCGCCATTTATGCTCCTGCGGGCTACCGGGAGAGAGTGCAGGAAGCCCAGCAGATTCAGCAGCAGCTTGCCCAGATCGGCATCCAGGCCGAGGTTGTAACCCTGGAATGGGGGACATACCTGGATGTAACAGCCGAGGGAGAGGCTCCAATGTTCAGGGAACGCTGGAGTGCTGGTGTTCCTGAACCAATTGGTTTTGTCGAGTCCTGGCATTCGGAGTCAAGCTGGAATCCCATTTTTGGGACCTATGAAAATCCCGATGTGGATGCCCTGCTTGATGAAATAATGCAGACTGTTGATTCTCAGAAACGCTGGGAGCTCTACCGTGAATTGCAGGAAATTGCCATGGACGATGTTGCCGATTATCCTCTTTACTGGCCGCTGATTGGGGAGGCCTTTAATGAGGACCTGTATATACCGGATAACCTCTGGAATGCCTTCAGGCGACCGATTTACTATATCAACTACTGGAGTTACCAGTAGGTTCTGACAACGGTAAAGGCCGCGTTCCCCCAGGGGTACGCGGCCTTTTATTTTTTGGGTTTATCAGAGTTCTTCCTCCAAAAATCCCAGCATGAGTTGGAAAATTTCTCCTTCCTGTTCTTCCCTGGTTATCTCCGCCTCCCCGTCGCCTCTCTGGGGTCCATAACGGCCAAAGTAGGAGTGGATACCTCCCTTGATCAGGTAGCTTTTGGTGTGGTCAGGGAGTTGAGTAATTCCCTTTTTCACGTCCTCTATTGTTGCCAGGCCATCGTTTTCTGCCATTAAAACGAGAACGGGGAAATCAGCCTCGGTCAGGTTGGTCCAGGAGGGGGGATATGCTGCCCAGAGAAATAAACCTCCCACAGTATTGTTGTCAGCAAACCTGGCTGCCATGGCTCCCCCCAGAGAATGGCCTCCGATAATGGGTTCCCCTTCCCAGTTCCAGCCATCCTGGAGAAGAATTTCCTGGACCCTTCTGGCCCGGTTGGGAGCGAGAACCGCAAGGTCCAGCGGGAAATCAACTACTGCAACCAGGTAACCCCTTTCTGCCAGTGCTTTCCCGATCCAGAAATAGGCCTGGTGTTCAACCCGCCCACCGGGGTAGAAAATAATGAGTCCGGGGGACCTATCTGTATCCTGTGGTGAAAAGAGGGTAAAGGAGGGGCGGGAAAAGGTCTTCTGGGAAAAGTTTTCCCCTGCAAGGATTGGGAGGGCAAAGAATACAAAAAGCAATATCATCAGTGTGGGTTTTAATACTTTATGATTCAAGCAATTCACCTTCTTTCTCCTAAACCGCCCTGCGCAGGTTAAGAATTCCCCGGGGGCAGTTTGCTGTACACTCTGAACATTTTATACAGCGGGGGTCTTGGAGTTCTTTATCCTTTATTGCCTGCTGGGGATAAAGCTCCAGTGGGCAGGCCTGGTTGCACAGGCCGCAGCCAGCGCATTTTTCCGGATTGGAACCCGCTACGGAAAGGTCGGTTTTTCTGTTCAGTTTCAGTATACGCCCCAGCCTGTAGCTCAGTTCGGCAACGGTCCCCATTGGACAGAATCGACACCAGGCCCGGGGTTTTATAGCCAGTCCCATGGTTATTCCCAGGATAGTCGGGATAAAATAATTTATGACCATGACAAAACCCAACCGGTTCCAGAAATCGAGAGCCCCCCAGTGCTGCAACACCCCACTTACCCGGAAAGCAAACATGCCCATGAAAAAGAGGAAAAACCCCCATTTAAGAACGGGCCCTTTTATCAGGTCGGGGAATTTCCGCCCCGCGGAAAACGGTGCAATAAAGCGGTCAAAAAGATTGCCGTGGGGGCATATATTGCCACACCAGTATTTACCCCGTAAAAGCCCAATCCCGATCAGGGCAACCATAATTGGAATTAAAAGCAGGCCCAGGGCAGGCCATAAAAGGCCCCCCTTTGCTATTAACGGCACCAGGACCCAGCTCCAGTTCTTGAAAAAATTTCGCTTGCTGTTTTGAGTCATCCCTTACCCTCCAATAATCGCTGAAATATAATATTATAATAATATGATTAATGGATAAGGTCAACCCCATTTGACAAATTTCTCTTAATTTCCTAATATATAAATATACAAATTAAGGGGTGGATGCAATGGACGAGTTTGCCTGGAATGAGGAAGAGTTGAAGGAGGTTGCGGAAAAAATGAAGGCCCTGGGCCATCCCCTGCGCCTCTGCATGGTGCGGGGCCTGGTTGAATGCGGGGGCTGCAATGTAAAGAAAATCATGGAATGCACCGGGGTTCCTCAGTCAACAATTTCCCAGCACCTTGACAGGCTGAAAAACGCCGGGCTGATAGCAGGGGAAAGGAAGGGCAATGAGGTTATTTACCGGGTGATTGATCCCCGGATAAAAAAGCTGCTGGAATGCATGACTTCAGGATAAAACCATTTTGATAAAGGAAAAGCCGGGAGTATTTCTCCCGGCTAGTTTAATTCCTGCATTATTTTAACCCCTGAACTGGTCCCGATACGTGAGGCCCCGGCCTCAAGCATGGCCCTGCAATCTTCCAGGGTCTTTATTCCTCCAGAGGCTTTCAGGGCCCGTTTATCTCCAACCAGTTTTTTCAAAAACCTGATATCTTCAACCTTTGCACCTTCAGGCCCAAACCCTGTTGAGGTCTTGAGGAAATCAACCCCCTCAATTTGCAGGCAGATCTCGGCCAGTTTTTCCATCTCTTCTTTTTCCAGGTAGCAGGTTTCCAGGATAACCTTTAATACATTCTCCTGGCAGACCCGGGCTACGGCCTGAATATCCCTTTTTACTTCCTCCCAAACACCACTTTTCACAGCAGTAATATTGGCCACCATGTCAATTTCGGTTGCTCCCTGCTCAAGGGCTTCAGCAGCCTCGCAGGCTTTTGTGGCGGGGGTGGTGTAGCCCAGGGGGAACCCAATGGCTGCACTCAGCCCAATTTCAGAACCTGCAATTTCCCGGGCAGCAAGGGGAACGTAATAGGGAGCAACTGCAACTGCAGCAAATCCCCACTCCCTGGCTTCAGAACATAATTTAACAATTTCTCGGGCTTTTCCGGCGGGCCGGAGAAAGGTATGGTCAATGGCTTTAGCAATTGTTCGTTTGCTGTTATTTTCCACTGTTATCGGCCTCCAGTCCTGTTGTAGCGCTGCAGCCAGGGCAGGCGGTCAGAGTAGCTTTTGACTATTTTTTCATTGTGTTCTGCTCCCCAGTCCAGATTGCCGCTGGCGATTACCGGTGGTTCCAGGCCCCTGTTTACGAGAATTTCCACAATTTCCGAGCACAGGGCCTGGAGAATAAAGGGGCCGGAAATACCTGAGATAGCCCCAAAGGGAACAGGGCAGCCCTCAGTTTCCAGGATGGCGTCACCTGCAGGGGCACAGTTGTCAATTACCACATCAGCAAGCTGGTAAAGCTTGTAACCTTCGGGATGTCGTGAAGTAACGCTTTTGCTGTGTTCAAGGGAGGTTAGGGCCAGGATCCTGAGCCCCATTTTTTTCCCGAAAAGGGCCGCTTCAACGGGAACGGCATTGCGCCCTGAATTGGAAATTATGAGCAGTGAATCCCCCTCGGAAATGGGGTGGTGGGGGAGTAATTTTTCTGCAACCCCCGGCAGCCTTTCCAGGTCACCGCTTTTGAAGGGCTGTTCATGGAGCATAAGGGAGGGCTCGAGGATAGCATTAACGGGGAGGAGTCCTCCCGCACGCAGGTAAATTTCTGCTGCAACCAGGTGAGAATGCCCGGTGCCGAATGTGTGCAGAAGGCCCCCATCTGCTATGCTTTGGGCGGCAATTTCCGCTGCTTTTCGGATGTTTTCCAGCTGGGTCTTTTTTACTTCTGCCAGGATTTCCTCTGCTTTTTCCATGAAAGATCGGGCTGTCATGGTACTCTACCAGTTCTTGATCCTGGACCAGTAGCGTTCCAGGAGTTCTTCGTTATGTTCCCGACCCTCGTCAATATTTCCGCTCAAAAATACCGGTGGGGTCTGACCCTGCTGCAGAATTTTTTCAATGGCCATGACCACCAGGGAATGGACGATAAAAAAGGCGGAAATGTTGGAAGTGGGCCCGATAGGAGTTTTTAACCCCGGCAGCTGGAAAGTTGCATCTCCCCGGACTCCGCAGTTGTCAATAATAATATCTGCAACATCCAGGAGCTTTTTACCGCTGGAATGGCGGGAAGTTGTGTTCAGGCTGTGATCGGTGGAAAGAATTGCAATAACGGGAATACCGCGGTTTTTGGCAGAAGCAGCCACCTCGATGGGAGCAGCGTTCCGGCCCGAATTGGATATTACTATCAGGGTATCCCGCGGTTCTGGTTTGTGGTAATCCAGGAGAATTTCTCCCCACCCTTCCATTCTCTCGGTGTATTCACTCTTGGTTACCTGCTCCTGGCCGGTCAGGCTGGGTTCAAGCCATGCATTTACCGGGGCAAGGCCTCCTGCCCGGTAGAAGATTTCCTCGGCTACAAGGTGGGAATGCCCGGTTCCGAAAGCATGGATTAATCCGTCCCGACCTAAGGTCTGGGCCAGGGTTTCGGCTGCCTTTTCCAGGTTTTCGCTCTGGGTGTTTTTGACTTTTTCCAGAACTTCCTGCACCTTTTCGTAATAGGTTGAAAAAGCCTTCATCAAAAAAGCCCCCTTATTCTACCAGTGGACCCGTCCTTCGTAACGGGCCTTTATTTTTTCATTGTGTTCATCAGCACCGTCAACATTCAGGCTGATAAATACCGGGGGGATTTCCCCCTTGGCGAGGATCAGGCGGATGGTCTCTGCTGTAAGAGACTGGGCGATGAACATGTTGGAAATGGAGGAGACAGAACAGACCTTTGTATTGATGGCCTGTAGTTCAATTGCGGCATCCCCGTAAGGTCCACAGTTATCAATTACAATATCTGCAATTTCAAAAAGCCTCTTTCCAGAAGGATGCCGGGATTCGGTTTTCCGGGAGTGGGCGAGAGAGGTAACGGCAATCAGGGGAATTCCCCGTTTTTTCATTTCCAGGGCAAGTTCAACTGCTGACCCGTTGCGCCCGGAATTGGAGCAGATAATCATAACATCGCCAGGCAGGATATCGTGGATTTTCAATAGTTCATGGGCTGTTTCCGGGTTGCGCTCAGTTTCCGGCTGGCGTAGTTCTTCATGGGTTATGGGATTTTCTGCCTTGTTAACGAGGTCATCCAGGGCAATTCCGCTGCAGGGAGCCAGGCCCCCTGCCCGATGGACAAGCTCCATGGCAAAACTCTTGGAATGTCCGGGACCGAAAATGTGAACGACTCCTCCATCTAAAATACTGTGGGCCATGGTTTCAGCTGCTTTTTTAATATTGCCTAGCTGCTCATTTTCCAATCGGTTTACAATTTCTTTCCCTTTATCGAACAATAACTCTGCAGAAATTTTTTTCATTTTTCAGGCCTCCTTTTGAAATTTGCCGCAGATGATGGTTTCAACGGCCTGGAAATTTTCGTCTAGAATGGTCATTGTCGCTTCTCTGCCTGGCTCAAGGTCTCCCAGGGTATTTTCCCCAATTGCCAGGGCAGGATTGCGCGATGCAACTGCACTCAGGGCCGGGAGAGAAAGCCCCACTTGTTTATACAGGGTTTCCACCCCACGAACCATCAGGGCAGTACTTCCTGCAAGGGTTCCGTCGTCAAGAAAACTCCGGCCCCCTTCGTCGATGTTGATTTTCTTTCCCCCGAAATCATAATTTCCAGGGGGCAGGCCTGCAGCAAGGATGGCGTCGGAAATGAGGACAAGTTTATCCCTGCCCTTGCACCGGTAGGCCAGGTCCAGTACTGCGGGGTGAATATGGATTCCGTCGGCAATTACCTCGCAGAACACCCGGTCATCAGTCAGGTATGTCCCTACAACTCCCGGTTCCCGGTGGTGCAGGGGGCTCATTGCATTAAAAAGATGGTTGGCGACGGTTATCCCAGCATCAATCCCTGCTTTCATCTGTTCATAGGTGGCATTGGTGTGCCCTCCGGCGACTATATAACCTTTTTCCCGGGCATACCTGATAATCTCCAGGGCACCTTCTTTTTCCGGGGCCAGGGTCAGGCGAAGGGGCATGCCCTCAGCGGCCTTTTCCAGCTCGGAAAAAAACTCAAGGGAGGGCTCAACCAGGAATTTTTCCACCATGGCACCTTTCCTTTCAATATTTAAAAAAGGTCCTTCCAGGTGGATCCCCAGAATTTTTGCGCCTCCTGCTCCTCTGGCCTGTTCTTCACGGGCCCTGGCTACGGATGCAACCTGTTTTTTTAGGTCTTCCAGGCTCAGGCTGGTAGTTGTGGGCATAAAGGCTGCGGTTCCTTTTCCCGCAAGAAAATGGGCCAACTGGAGGATGTCCTCGGGTTTTTCAGTCAGGGGATAGCCCCCGGCTCCGTGAATGTGCAGGTCAACAAATCCCGGAAAAACAAACTTTTTTCCCAGGTCAATTATTTCACCCGTGAAGGAGGGGGGGGTGGGCCCGGCAGAAAGGTGGGAAATCAACCCCTCCGAAACTACCAGGTGGCCGTCAATAACCGCGGATGTTGAAACAAGGTTTTGGCTGCGAAGGGCAAAGTTCGGGCCCATTCTAAATCATCTCCTTTAATATTTCTTCAAGGGTCTGGACCATTTCCTGGCCGAAGGTAGGGGCCAGGGGAGAGGATAAGGCTTCGTACCCACCTGCAGCAAATCCTTCGGGGCTGGGAATGTAGCCCAGGTGTCCATTAGAGTATCCGCAAAGGATTGTTGCTGAAAATGGGAGTTCGTAGAGGGGGCGGGCCAGACTGGAAAAAAGTTCTCCCGGGATTGAAACAAAGCAGTTGTCCCCCAGATAACCGCAGGTTATATCGGCAGTTTTTTCCAGTTGGTCCTGAAGGTCGGCAACGTAATTCTGGACTTTGGCCCCTTCAAGGCCAGTCTGGGCAACCCGGATTTCTCCTGGGTCTGCGCCCTGTTCCTGTAGTTTTTTTCTTTTTTCTTCCCACTTTTTAATTTCTTTTTGTCGCTCTTCCCTGGGGGGAAGATCCCGAAATGGCACCTCAATCGAAAAGCTTTTCACCTTTAAACTTCCATAAACAGGCTCTTTAAATTCCAAATGGTTATAAAGAGCCAGGACTTCTCCTGCAAGGATGCTCCCCAGCCGATCAACTTCAGACTGGTTCTGCCCCCGTCTTTCAAAGCGGGTGCTGATATCCCCTGCGGCACCGTTAATATAACCGATGACGGTTTCGGGGAATAGTTTCCGCAGGGACTTGATGGTTGCTCCAGGGAAATCAGGGGAGATAAAGAGATTTTCCGGTCCTAAAACGGTGGGATGACAGCCATAATTTATGAGAATGGCCTGGGGAGTTGTTTTTCCGGTCCCTTTTACCGCTATCAAGCTTAAGGGAAGGGGGGATTTTTCTTTTTCCAGGCGGCGGCTCCCCACCCCGGTAATGGACCTCTGGCCCGAAGCAATTTCCACTTCCTCCAGGTCCTGAACAGCCATGAGCACTGAACCCGCAAGAGCCCGCAAAACCCACCCCACGTAGTGGGGATCGGGGTCGGCCCTGAAACCGCCCATGCTGAATGTGGAGGGGCCTGAGTGGGTATGGCTGCAGCTGACAATAATGCTGGATTTGGGAATGCCAGTCAGTCGTTCGGCTTCTTCCCGGATAAAAGAGGTTTGTTCCCGGTTGAGCATTAGGAGGTCGGCGGTAATGAGAGAAAACTGGTTCTCCCCGTCCTGGAAAACGAAGGTTCGGGCAAAGAGAGGGTCTTTAATCCCCCTGGACTGACCTTTTCGTGCTCCGTAACCACCCATTGTAATGGGAGCCTGGGGAGTTATATCGATTTCTGCGCAGCCGAAAAGCATTTTATCACAACCCGTGTTTTCCTAAAGCCTTAATGAAATCCAACCCGCTGTCTGAGGGCATTACCTTGGCCCGAAGGTTATATCCTTTTTCCGCAATTGAACGGTAAATAGGAGCCTGGTCTGCGGTAACAGCGATAGAGCGGGTGATGTGCTTGGGCTTGGTCCCGGGAATTGTAGCCTGGTTTCCCACGATTACCTCCTTGGGATCAGCTCCCTTTTCCAGCAGTTCCAGGGCATCGGAAGGGTATTTGGCCACGACCATTATCTTTTCTTTCTGTGCTTTTTCGGATCCCAGGTATTCAATCGCTTCATCAATACCCAGGACAGATGTTTTAACTCCCCGGGCAGCATTGGGAAGGAGCTGTTTCTGGATGGGATCCTGGGCCACCTTGTCGTTGACCACCATTATACGGTCGGCACCAAGGTACCCGACCCAGGCCACGGTAACCTGACCGTGGATCAAGCGGTTATCAATACGCATGTGAATTAAAGGCATCATTCGTCCTCCTTTATTAGTTTTTCTTCATGACTTCAGACATTACCTGGACGCTCTGGGTAGCAAGTTCACGACAATTTCTAGCCAGTTCACCGAGACTCATTGAAGAACGCAGGTTTACAATCTCCAGGAGCATTGGAAGGTTTACCCCGGTAACAATCTCGATAGGGGGATCTTCCGAATCCAGGAGGTAAGCAGAGGCATTGGAGGGGGTTCCCCCAAACAGGTCAGCCATTATCAGGACCCCATCGGGGGTATCCATTTCCCTGGCTGCTTCTTTTAATTTTTCTCTGTAATCTTCAGGTCCCATCTCGGGTTCAAGAGCCAGGGCAGTAATTTTTTCCTGTGGTCCCATGATCATTTCCAGGGCATCCATGAATCCCCCGGCAAGCTGGCCGTGTGATGCAACTATTATACCTACCATTTTTCTTCCCCCCTAAAGCTAAAATTGGGGCAGGGGCACGGCCCCTACCCCTTGAGTTTTTCTACAGTATTCCGATAATGCTTCCGCCAAAGGCAATCACGATCAGTGCAAGGAGCACTTTGATCGGAGACCACTTAAGCGGTCCTCTGAGCAGCCAGTAGGCGAAGGCAACCAGCAGGACGGGGATCAAATAGGGGAGTAGCTGGTCCAGGACATCCTGAACTGCAACAACCTGTTCGGTCAGTTCACCCTCGACTTCAACGGTTTCGGTGTATTCAAGAGGAGTTTCCACTCCTGCTAATATACTGGGGACAAAACCCCCGATAACCGTTAAACCGAGGATTGTAGCTCCTGTTGTTAACCTGTCCATGGTGCCGCCAGCGGCTGTATCCTGGACTATGTCGGCACCCCTGCGGTAACCCTGCCAGAAGAGGTAGATTTTAACTCCGATACCCCAGAAGAGGCCGAAGAGGATCATCAGCCAGAAACCACCCATGCTGCCTCCCAGAGCAAGAGAGGCTGCAAAAACACCAATTATCGGCCGGGTTAGAATGGCAAAAAGGGTATCGCCAATTCCAGCCAGGGGTCCCATTAGACCTACCTTGAGGCTGTCAACTGCCTCGCCTTCTGCACCCTGTTCTTCCAGGGCAGTTGCAGCACCTATAATACCCGCTCCCATTGGAGGGTGGGTATTGAAAAAGTTCAAATGACGCTGCAGGGCGAGCTTCAGGTCTTCCTTGGTTTCATTTACTTTTTCCAGGATGGGCATTATACTCCAGGCGAAGCCCAGTGCCTGCATCCGTTCATAGTTCCAGGACCACTGGAAGGTGAACATGTACCTCAAAAGAACACGCCACACATCTCTTTTGGTTACTTTTTTCTCGTTGTTATTAGGCACTTGCCTCACCTTCTTTCATTTGGGAATAAAGGGCGGCCAGTGCTGCACCGGCTATGGCAAGGCCGATTACCGGTACATCCAGATAGGCGAAGAGGATGAAGCCAATAATGAGAAACGGCCAGTATTTTCTAACCGGCAGCATGCTTAACAGAAGGGCAAAACCCAGTGCAGGAAGGACTGCTC
Organism: Halobacteroidaceae bacterium; assembly: GCA_003551665.1. Taxonomy (GTDB): domain Bacteria; phylum Bacillota; class Halanaerobiia; order B1SED10-174; family B1SED10-174; genus T1SED10-26. Next base: position 9,154 of record PUNE01000155.1, on the reverse strand, counting down.
CAGTTGTGGAAATGGCATCCTGGAACCATTCGGGGATCCATTCCATAAAGCGCTGGACGGGCCCTGCTCCGAGCCAGATAGCGAGGAATACGGGGATACCCCTGGTTAAGCCCCAGGGTAATTGCCCTAAGAGGTGCATCAGGGTAACGCCCCGGAAATTTTCATCTTCAACGTACTTGTCTGCACCGTGGATAAATACAGTTGTTACTGCGCGACCAAAAACGTCAAGCTGGGTCATGAGAAGGGCGGCGGGCACGGCGATTGTCAGCCCGGTGGCCATGGCGGATTCCACGTTTCCGTCATAAGCCAGGGCTCCGAATGCCGTTCCCAGGATCGCCCCTGTTAGGAAGTCGGGAATGGTAGCACCACCATAAGTATGCATTCCCAGTGAAACAATCATCAGTGTTCCACCTACAGCCAGGCCAAGGGGAACGTTACCGACTACCATACCGGTTACGGCACCAGCAACAATTGGTTCGTGGAAGCTGATATTGGGGGCCAGCATTACAACAATGGCAATGTAGGCCCATAATCCCAGGACCAGTGCTGTCCCTATGCCATAGGGAGAGACAACTTCTTCCATAGTCAGTACCTCCTCTTAAAATGAATTATAAGTCCAAAACACTACCCCAGCAGGCTCAATTTTGGGTTTAACCACCTCCTTATTTATCTTTCAAGGTAAAAGAAAAACTTGTAGCGGTCTGCCCGGTAGAAGGAGCGGACCAGCTCAAAAGGCTGTCCCTGTTCGTTGAAGGTAAGCCTTTCCCGTAAAAAAACGGGATTGCCGGTGGGGATTTCCAAAAGATCTGCCTCTTTTTTTTCTGCGGCTACCGCTTCAAGAGTTTCTCTTGCCCGCCCCAGGGAAAGATTGTAGTTGGAACGCAAAAAACTGTAGAGAGAGCCACTTTCCAGAGCGGTTTTTTCGAGGCCTGGAAACATTGGAGCGGGAAGGCTGGCAATCTCAAGGGCCATGGGCTCGTTATTGGCAAGGCGAAGTCTTTCAATAAGGTAAGTTTTTTCGTTGGGAAGGAGATGAAGGGCTTCCTGGACCTGATGTTCAGGATTTTGAAGGGAGAAAGATAATAGAATAGTAGCAGGTTTTAGCCCTCGATTTTTCATGTCCTCGGTAAAACTTGCCAGGTGGAATAACCCCTGGTTAAGTTTGGCCTGGGCTACAAAGGTCCCAAGGCCCCTTCTGCGGACTAAACCCCCCCGGCTAACAAGTGCATTGGTCGCATGGCGGACTGTAAGCCGGTTGATATTAAAGGTTCTGGCCAGTTCCCGCTCTGAGGGGAGTTTTTCCCCGGGTTTCAGTTTTCCCTCGTCAATGGCATCCTGGATAAATTTTTGCAGTTGATAGTACAGGGGGGTGGGAAGTTCCGGATTCAGTTTATATTTTGTCGAAGAATCGGAAAGCGCCATCTGATCCCCTCCTGTGGACTAGTGGTGTAGACCACCAGTATTTATCTAACTATTTCTTTACTCTGGAAAAAAATCCTGCATCAGGAACTGGAAAATTTCACTTTGTCTCTTGAGGGATGTGATATAATATATTTTGAGAATTGTTATGTGACTATTCCTGTCCGGAGAAACTTTGCTCAGCGGGGCCAGGAGGATATTTTTTTAGGAGGGGCTGCAAACTTATGAAGAGAAACCAGATAAAAGCAATCGCTATCGACCTGGATGGAACCCTGCTTGATTCCAGGCAGCGGATCAGCCCTTATACCATAAAGGTCCTGCAGGAATGCCGCCAGAGGGGGATAAAGCTGGTAATTGCCACAGGCAGAAACCACTATTCTGCCCGGAGGCTGGCACGGGATCTGGAACCCGTTTCTTTTGTAACTAATAACGGGAGCCTGGTTGTTGATGAAAAAGGGGAAATTCTCCGGGAAAAGGAAATCTCTCTTCAATTGACCCGGGAACTAATTGTAAAAAGCCAGAAAATTGGAAGGATCTATTATTTTCTGGTTTCCCCGAAGGAACTGCTTTTGCCTCCCACTCCCAGAAGCCTTATCCTGCCGCTTTTTCGCCACCTTTTTACCTGGAAGGGTTTTCTGGAATACCTGGACAACAGAAATATTGTTCCCCGAGTTCGAACTCGGGACGTGGAAGGTTACCTGAGAAAGAATTCCTTCCAGATTCAGAAAATCAATTTTATTGGCGAACCCTCGCGAATAGCCCGCCTTGAAGGAGAAATTGAAGAGCATAACCTGGCCATTACCCGCGGGCACGAATGGAGTATTGATGTAAATCCACCTGGTGTTAATAAGGGGGAAGCATTAAAGTTTTTGACCGAACAATGGGGGATAGGGGAGGATTGTTTCATGGCCTTCGGGGATGGGCACAACGATCTGGATATGATCCGTTTTGCCGGGACGGGTGTGGCCATGGATAATTCCACCCTTAAAACCCTGAAGGAGAGCGCGGACCTTGTTGCCCCCAGTAATAACGAAGACGGGGTTGCCAGGATAATTGAAAAAATTGTGCTTGCAGAATCCTGAAGCCAACTAAAAAAGCCCCTGGGAAGGGGCTTTTTGGTTGAGGTTTCTCATTCTATTTCCAGTGTGGTCAAAAAAAGGTCGATATCAATTCCCAGGGCTGCCCCAAGGGCAACTTTGGCCAGTTCAAAATCGAACAATTTATCCGTCAACTCATTCTCAGCCCGGATCATTCCCAGGTAGGCCAGGTCTTTTTCTGCAGAAGTTGCTACTCCCTGTTCAACCATGATTTCTGTTTCCCTGTAGCGCTGACGGGCAAAATCATATTCAAGAGAGGCGTTTTGTAGGGAGCCGTAGGAATCTTTTAGTTCCGAATAAAGGCTCTTGATTTCAATTTCGATTCCCTGCATTGCTTCCTGGTGCATATTTTCCGCCCTTTCCAGGGCGGTTTCTTTTTCCTCGATCCGGGACTGCCTCAGGTGGGAGTCGAATATGTTGAAATTAATCCTGGCTTCTATCTGCCATTCATCTTCCTGTTCGGTATCAAAGGTAAGAAGTTCCTCCAGGTCTTCTCTTTCTGGGAACCAGTCGGGAGGAGTTTCCCAGGGCCAGGCATCCAGAAAATCTTCCCATTCGTCATCGTCGATCTGGATCCTATCTACATCGGGAAGGGTAGTATCGAAATGAGTCAGGGTTCCCGTAAGACGAAAATCTGAAGTCATCTCAAAACCAACCCCGATTCTGTTTTCCGGAGACATGTAGCTTCCCCCGATCTGAAAATCAAAACGGTTATCCCGGGCTTCTTCCAGTTCGATGGAGGCAAGGTCCACTCCCAGCCCGGCGCTCTGTAATTCGGGTCTATTTTCCAGGGCCATTTTTTGCATCTGTTGCAGGTCCCAGGGCCAGGGATTGGCCCGGTCAATTTCCTGGATATCGGGGAGGGAAGGAGTTGGAAAATTCTCGATTGTTTCCTTGGCTAATCCCGTTACCCGGGCCAGGTTTTCCCGGGCCAGATTTAATAACCGACGGGCGCTCTCCAGGGTCCGTCGAGCTTCTTCAACCTCCAGTTCTGCTTCCTGAACGTCACTGGCCACAGCAGTTCCTTCTTCTTTTTCCTTTATTGTCCGTTCCAGGGTGTCTTTTCTGTTGGCCAGGGCTTTTTCTGCCAGTTGAATTCCGTTGCGGGCCCGGAAAACGCCAAATGCTGCTTCCAGGGTTTCTTCAGTTACGGAATACCGGGCCTGCTGAAGTGAATTCTGGGCTTCTTTTTCGGCCAGGCGGGCTTTCTGGACGGGAGAAGTTGTATCTATAGTATCCCTGATTACGGTACTCAGGGCAATAGTCCCGCTGTAGGAGGAATAGGAAGAACCTGCTTCTTCACCGGCGAAGGAATAAAATGTTTCCAGGTAAGAAGGAGTTTTCTGGCGGTCAACATCAAAAATGAATTCGCTGTAGAAACCACGCCCGGCTTCTGCCTGCCGGACCAGGGCCTGTGCTTCTTCTTTATCCAGGAGAGCATTTTGAACCTCCCGGTTATTCTGCAGGGCAGTATTAACCAGTTCCTGCAGTGAAACTGGTTCCGCATTGGCATTACCGGTGCTAATCACGGCAATAAGAAAAAGAATAAAAAGGGAAGGGAGGTGGACCTTTTTATTGTACCACATTTTTTCGCTCCTTTCTGATCAATTAGTTTTTTCTGCAGGTTTTATTTTACCCAGTAAGCGTCCAAAAAAGGAAATAATATCTTCCAGGAAGGTCAAGAGAACCGGCATGAAAAAGAGAGTGGAAATGGCAGCAAAGAGCAGTCCCCCGATAGCGGTGACAGCAATTGGAGCCTGGAGTTCTGCACCTTCACCAATCCCCAGGGAGAGGGGGATCATGGCCAGGACAGTGGTAGAGGTGGTCATGAGGATAGGCCGGAGCCGGATTTTACCGGCTTCGATTATGGCCTTGTTTCTTTCCATGCCCTTTCTCCGCCGTTGATTGATATAATCCAGGAAAACAATGGAGTTATTGACAACAATTCCAACCAGCATGATCAGGCCGATGAAGGAGGCAATATTCAAGGTCCAGCCTGTGAGGAGAAGGGCAATGGCAACGCCTACAAAGCCGAAAGGAACGGTAAAGAGGATAACAAAGGGGTGCCAGAGGGATTCAAACTGGCTGGCAAGGACCATGAAGACCAGGATCAACCCCAGGATAAGAACCAGGTAGAGGTCGGAAAAAGCATCTTCCATCCACTCTGTTTCGCTCCCGTAAGAGAAGGAAATGCCCGCGGGAATTTCCATTTGGGCCATCTTTTCATCCAGTTCATCAACTATTGTTCCCAGGTCTGTTCCGTAAATCTGGGCGGATACGGGAATCATCCGGGTCTGGTTTAACCGCCGGATTTCAATGGGGCTCAGGCCTTCCTCGAGGGCAGCAACTTCGTGCAGAGGGATTATGCTTCCCCCGGGTGTTGCTATGGGAAGCCTCTCCAGGACTGCGGGATCGTTTCTGGCTTCAGGGCTGAGGCGGACCAGGACATCAACTTCTTCCGCGCCTCCACCCCGGTAGCGGGAAGCTACCTGCCCGGAATAAGCGGTCTGCAATGCCGCTGCAATCTGGGCAGAGGTTAGTCCATAGGTGCCCGCCTTGGTTCGGTCAATTCGGACCTGGAGTTCAGGACGTTCCTCGTCAATTCCTATCCTTGCTTCGCGGGTCCCGGGTATTTCTTCCATAGCTCCAACTACCTCCCGGGCAAAGGCTTCAACTTCTGCAAGGTCGTCCCCCATCAGGTTAACCTGCAGGGGGGCATCTCCTGCTTCATCTCCCCCCATAAGGGTTGAGATTGCGGTAACTTCGACATCCGCCTCAAGATCATTTTCAGTCAGGGTGCGTATTTCTTCCATGACTTCCTGGGTGCTCCGCTCTCGTTCTGCCAGGTCAACCAGCCGGATATTTATCCGCGCCACATCACCCATTCTTCCTTCTCCAACCCTGGTCTGGAAGGTATGAACCTCGGGAATCTGTGCAATTTCTTCCTCCAGTGAAATGGCAAACCTATCAGTCGGACCATGGGCCGTTCCGCGGGGCATTTCGATGCTTATTCTGATCTGCCCCTCGTCCAGGGTGGGAAGAAACTCGGTTCCAATAATGGGAACAAGCAGGAGGCTGAAAAGGAGAATAAGGATTCCGGCGGGGAGAACCAGGTAACGTCTCCGAAGGAGGGCCTGGAGAATCCTGCCGTAAATTTCGGATAACCTTTTCAGAAAGCGGGATACCAGGTTTTTCTGCTGGTTTTTTTGCAGCTGCTCGGGTTCTATCCCCCTGAGGAACCTGGAAGAAAGCATGGGAATAATGGTGATGGAAACCAGGAGAGAAACCAGGAGGGCAAAGGCAACGGTAAGAGAGAGGTCCTGGAATATCTGGCTGGCAATTCCTTCAATAAAAACAATGGGAATGAAAACCATAAGGGTGGTCAGGGTGGAGGCGGTAATAGCTGCCATGACTTCTCTGGCTCCCCCCACGGCCGCATCCTCTGCAGATGCGCCATCAGTTCTGTGGCGGAAGATATTTTCCAGGACCACAATGGCGTTATCGACAAGCATACCGACCCCCAGGGCCAGTCCACCAAGGGACATGATGTTGAGAGTCATATCGATATTGTAGAGCAGGAAAAACGTGGTGATAATCGAAACCGGGATGGCAATGGCAATAATTACCGTTGGTGCCAGGCTTGCCAGAAAAGCCAGGATCACAATAATGGCAATCCCACCGCCAAGCAGGGCATTGGTGGTAACCGTATTGATAGACATGACAACAAACTGGGACTGGTCAGAAATGGTGGAAAAGGCAACAGAATTACCCAGTTCCTCCCGGATGATATCCAGTTCAGCCTTTACAGTTTCTGCCGCCTCCACTGTGTTGGTATCGGCCTCTTTGTGGACAGCCAGGCTTACGCTGTCCCGGCCGTCTATCCTTGTATAAACTGTCAGGTCCTTGAAACCATCTTCTATCTCAGCAAGTTCATGCAGGCGGTAAACACCGCCCCGGCCGGGAACGATAACCTGTTTGATTTCGTCAATTGTATCAAAACCACCCAGGGTTCGAAGCAGTAGCTGACGTTCATCGTCAATTGTAATGTCTCCGGCCGGCAGATCAAGGTTGGAAGCGTAAATGCTTTCCACAACATCACTCATGGCTATTTCGTAGGCCTGCAGGCTGGTGGGGTCGAGGTTGACCTGGATCTCCCGTTCGTAACCACCGCTTACCTCTACAGAGGCAACCCCTGGGAGCCTTTCCAGGCGGGGTTCGATATCATCTTCAACCAGTTGTCGGAGCTCGGCAAGATCATGGTCTCCAGTAATTCCATACTCCAGAATGGGGAACTGGGTGGGATCGAATTCAACGGTATACGGGTCTTCAGCTCCATCGGGCAGGGCACCCCTGACCAGGTCCAACTGCTGGCGGACGTCCTGAACGGCAAAGTTAAGGTCGGTTCCCCAGTCGAACTCGATGAGGACCATGGATTCACCCTCCCGGGAATAGGAGGTGAGGGTGTCAACGTTACTCACGGTCTGCAGGGCTTCTTCCAGGGGGCGGGTAACCAGATTTTCAATTTCTTCCGGTCCAGCTCCCTCGTATTGGGTAATGACCACTGCAACCGGGAGGTCAATGTCTGGAAGCAGTTCTATGGGCAACTGGGTGAGAGCAATGCTTCCCAGAAGCACTGCAATTAAAATCAACATAATTATGGTAACCGGTCTTTTTACTGCTAAACCAGGCAGGTTCATCGGAAGTCCTCCTCCCCGGATTCCACGAGGTTTCCAGGGGCAAGCTCTCCATCAGCTTCAATAATTACCTCTTCTCCGGCCCGGAGTCCTGAGGTGATTGCAGTTTTCCCGTTTTCTTCTTCCCCTGTGGATATGTGGCGGGGGCTAGCCCGGCCCTCACTGATTGTATAAACATAGGGGGCCTGGTTATCATAATAAATTGCCTCAGTGGGAACAAGAGGATAGGCCGGACCGGAATCCAGTATAACTGAGGCTTCAGCATACATTCCCGGTCGGATCTGGTGATCAGGATTGGAAACTTCAATGGTTACTCCAAACAGGCGGCTATCCGGGTCTGCAACAGGAGAAACCCTGGAGACCTCGCCCATTATTTCTTTATCCGGGAGGGCCCTTAGACTGATCTGGGCCTTTTGACCCGTTTCAATTTTTCCAATGTCTCGTTCCCCTACACGGACTGTCAGGTGGAGGGGGTCCAGGTTTCCGATGACCAGGGGAGGTTGAGCCTCTCCAACAAGTTCCCCCGGTTCAACATCGCGGCTGATGATAACCCCGTCGCGGGGAGCTGTTACCCGGGCGTCATCTCGGGCCATTTCTGCCAGCTCGAGCTGGATTTCAGCCTGGCGCAATTGGGCCCTTGCAGCCCGAATTTCCAGATCCCTGGCTCCGCTCTGGGCCATATCCAAATTAATCATGGCGCTGACAAGGTTGGAATGAGCCATGTTTTTTTCCATCAGGACCTGCTCGTATTCCTGCTCGGAAACAATCCCCTCGTCGCGAAGGGCTTTTATCCTTTCATAAGAAGCTTCAGCCAGCTCCAGCTGGGTTTCAGCCTGTTTTACTGTTTCCTTGATCTGGTCAATTTCTTCCTCCCGCAGGCCTTCCTCTGCCATTTCCAGCTGGGTCCTTGCGGCTTCAACCCCGGCTTCTGCCTGTTCAATGTTTTTATCTATTTCCCGGGTGTCCATCTCCAGGAGGAGATCTCCCTGGTTTACCTGTTCGCCTTCTTCAACGAGAACACGGGTTACCTCACCGGGCATCCGGGGAATAACCAGAGTGGTCCGGCTGGGTTCAATTACTCCATCATAGGATATTGTTTCTTCTCTTTCCTGGAGTTCTGCCCGGGCTGTTTTTACCCGCAGAGCTTCTTCTTCCTCGGATTTCTCCTCCTCAGAAGAAGTGAGGTTTTCTTCGCTGCTTTCCAGTCTTGCCTGGAGTTCAGAGATTTCCCTTTTTAGTTCCTCCAGTTCCCGGGAATCAGGCCCGGTTTGCAAATAACGAAACCATCCCCAGCTCCCAACGAGAGCAAGGACGATGAGAAGAATTATTAATATTTTTAGTTTATGGGTTTTCATTGGTGGTCCCCCGTTCTTTTAATCCCCCAGAATGTTATTGAAGAGGAGGTCCTCAATGGTTTTATAGATTTTGGATACAGGGAATTCATCGCTGAACATAAACCAGTAAAAGGCTGATGAAAAAATTGTTCCCGTTAATCCCGAAGCAAGGGTGTCCTGGTGTTCGAAGTTAAATAATCCTTGTTCCTTGCCCTGCTGCAGGATTTTTCCAAAGACAGTGTTGTAGCGGGACTGGAATTTTTCAGCCTGCTCTTTAAGGGACTGGTTGTAGCTGAAGTGTTCCCGGACCAGAAAAATGCAAAACTCTCTGTGTTCGGAGAAAAACTGCAGGATGGAATAGATGGATTGTTTTAGCTGTTCCCGGGGGTTTGCACCGGGATCCCGGTTTTCTTCAACAACTCTGGCCATTTCATTTATTCCTTCATCGATGATCGCCAGGAACAAAGCCTCTTTGTTCTGGAAATAAGTATAAACAGTTCCCTTACCCACGCCAGCCTCCCGAGCAACTTCCTCCACGGTGGCTCCGTGGAATCCTTTCCGGGTAAATACGTTCACCCCGGCCTCAATAATTCGTGAATACTTCTCCCTG
>PUNE01000110.1 GCA_003551665.1 Halobacteroidaceae bacterium | reverse complement strand
TAACGGGATTGTTCAGCATAGACCGGTACATGCATCTAGGGATCGCAGGGTTCGGAATCGGACTTGTCACTGCCGTGGTCCTTACTTTCCTGACAAAACCTCACTATTATGGCGAGGAGAACTGGGAGCGTGTGCCTGCTCCCGGCAACCGGGAAGTAATTACACTTACCGAACAGGATTCTGCAGTGCTTAAGTTGATTATTCATGGTTATAGTAATATGTCTGAACTGACCGACCTGATTGGTAAAGACGCCGCCGATTTAAGCAGAATTATTGAAAAGCTGGACCGGGGCGGCTTTATTGAACGCCAGGCTTTAAAGGGAGCGGGTTTTTATACTTTCCGGGCCTGCAAGCAGGGACCCGCTGCTCTTCCTGAGATGAGCAGCCGTGAGAAAGCCCTGGCGGCAGACAGGTTGACTGAAGAGAGCCTGGGCATCTTGTCCGTTATTGAAAATGACTTCTCCGGGCTAAATAGTGTGGTTGAAAAAGGGAATATGGCTTCTCTGCAGCTGTCTGCTATCCTGGCCGGTTTGATCCGGGAAGGCTACCTGGCCGAAAAAGGTTTCTGGAAACGGAATATAAAAATAACGTCGGCTGGTAAAATGATATTAAGCAAATATACCCCTTAAACACCTTATATCTTTCAGCAGGCCCGGGGTTGTTCTTCAATAATACCCGTATCTTCCGTGTGAATATCATTTAATTCTTTCTTTCTTGGAAAACTATTAAACCCGCCCCTGGTGGAAGCAAATTAAACTTCAATCCAACCGGGATAAGCAAGATTCGATTTCTAACAGGCTGTAAACCAAACAATAGTTCTATCAAAAACAAACAACACTGTTTTTACCATACTTAATCATCCATACTCATAGTTATTCTCATTACAATGCAGCACTTGATTAAATTTTACAAAATTCGACTACATGTTCAAATTAATGTGAAATCATGTTACACTGTTAACAATTGCGACACGAGGAGGCAGCTTAATGTTTAAACTTTTTTGCGTGCTGGTCTTTAACTTGTACGGATGGAAACTGATTAAAAATACCGAAGAAAAAATCCTTAAATCGGTGGTACTGGGAGCCCCCCATACCAGCAACTGGGATTTAATATTTTCCATGGGCGGTTTTCACAAAATGAATTTCCCCCTGAAATTTTTTATCAAAAAAGAATGGTTGAAAATATTTCCATTGAATAAACTCCTGCTCTCAGCAGGCGCGGTCAGTGTTGACAGGGAAAGCAAGACAGCAACCATGGTAGATAAAATGGCTGAAGTTATAAAAACTTCCAAAGAAGATATTGCGCTGCTGGTTACCCCGGAAGGCACCAGGAAGCGCAACTGCAGGTGGAAGACCGGCTTTTATTACACGGCTATAAAAGCAGGCGTCCCTATTGTTTTAACCCACCTGGATTATGCCAAAAAAGAAGCCGTTTTTGGGCCCTACTTTATGCCAAGCGGCGACTACAAAAAAGATATGAAAATTGTAAAAGAGTATTACAAAGATGTAACCCCAAAATACCCGGAAAACTTCTGCCTGGAAATCTACCAGGATCATGAAGAGGAAACTGCCGGCAGTAATGCTGCCGCAAAGCAACCGGTCAGCGCCGTTAAGTCTTAGTGTAGCAGGGGGACGGGGTACTTGCTACAGTCCCCTTGCTACAAGGTTACGATTTCATATCCTTCCTTTCCACCTGCAGAGACAGCAGGTCTATCCCGCCATCCCGAAGCTGCAGAATTAGGCCGTAAACTGCCGGCAGGTCTGTTAGTTCACCGTTCAAAACCGTGGTGCCATCATCCCGGTGTTCAAGTTTCAACCCGCTGAAACAATCAGTAATCCAGTTATCTAAATGAGCGGCTGAGCTGACCCGGACCTGCCAGCAGTAATTATCAGCGCTAAATGCCTGATGTTTTTTCTTGACCATTTCCATGTCCTCCAGGTTATAATCATTCTTTACCGCAACCGGCCTACCGGCAAACGATCATCCGTCTTAATTACCGGCTATACATTCTGCTTCGGCCGGGATAGAAAGCCCACCGGCTTTATGCAGCTGATCAAGAACCGGGGTTGCAAGACCCGACTTTTTCACCAGCACTAAAAATTCCCTTTCCAACTGATCCATTTCTTCCCTGGCATTCCTGAGGTGTCGGGCCATTCCGATATCGGCAATCTTGGTTTTTAAAACCTGCTGAAATAGGGGGGCCAGGATGAAGTCGGGCAGGGCAAAAACCCATCTCAGCTTCGGCGGCTCTACCGGGTAACCCAGCTTGCGCAGGACCGCAAAAGCTTCCCGGATTCCCTGCAGGCATTTGACCACATCTCCCCGGTTTTTTGAAAGCTCGATATTGCAAGATGCATTCATGTACATGGCGCACCCAAATGGCATGGCCAGCGCAACATGATAGCGCTTCCATGAGTCGATGTTAGCACTGAAAGCCACATCTAACCCCGCTTTTTTGAGGATGTCGGCAATCTGAAACAGTCGCTCAGATTTCTGGCCGTCTAGCTCCCCCAGGGTTATTTCCTGGGTTATCATGTAGTGAACCACATGGCCAACCCGCTCGCCGCCGGCATTGGCATGGCCCATCATAACCCTTTCCCGCCCCAGAGCATCGATCATGGCCTGCG
>PUNE01000107.1 GCA_003551665.1 Halobacteroidaceae bacterium | reverse complement strand
TTTTTACAACTGCCAGCTCCAGGGCCTGGCCCTTTTCGAACTTTTCCTGGTGGGTTTCTATCCAGCCTTCGGCCATTCCATCCTCATAAGGATGAGGGATATTCAGGGTTGTCCGCGCGATCTCCCTGGCCTCGGCAAGTCTTTGAACATCAGGAGCATCCTCCAGGGTAAATGGTCTTAAAATCAACCTTTCTGTTTCCAGGGCAGGTATTTTTTTCATAAAAACAAAACATCCTCTCAAAAACGGGTTATTCCGTCTTAATCAAAGTACATTTCTATTCTCCCTCCCCGGGATAATTTCCTTTAAATTTCGGATTGAAAAATGTTAATTGCCAGATATTCCTTTTAAATAAACTTTCATTATTTCTGGTTTTTCTTCTCACCCCCTTTTTCTTTCCACAAATCGTCCAGCCAGTCAAAGGTGACCTGATTCATAAAGCGGGAATTGGCAACCATGCAATGTCCTCCGGCCCCCAGTTTTTTGGGTCCGGTGACCCGTTTTTTTTCCGGATGAGAGATTGCTTCTAAAGCTACCTCCTGCAAAATCTCCACTCCCCTGGAAAAAATGATTTCCTCTTCCCCATCGAGTAAAAGGGTCGGGCATTCAATCATCCGGGGGTCAAAGAAGAATTTTTTATTCAGCTCAACAAAATGGGCCATGTCCCTTGCCCCCCACCTTTTCTTGATAGATTCCAGTCGAGGCATTACACTTGCGCCCAGTAAGAGCTTAATTAACGGGAAGAGGAAGGTTTTTTCCAGCCTGGCAATTAACCCAAAGGGAGAAATTTCTGTCATCCATATATTCCCATCAGGAATCATGCTATTAGCAACTATTGCCTTGAGCCTTTTCTCATAACAGGCTGCCCGGGGAACCATGTACCCGCCCCAGCTGACCCCTTTGGCCCCGAGTTTCTCGGGATCCACATCATCCCGGCTCAAAACGTAATCTACAATTGCTTGCATGGGCACTTCGGTATCCGGACGCATATGCATACCTTCCAGCATTGTTGCTCCCTGACCGGGGAGTTCAACAATGAAAACATTATAACCCCTTTCTGCTCCTTCTCTTCCCATAATAAAATATAGTTCCTCCAGGATGGTGTCTCCTCCGCCGACAAAAATCAGGGTTTTTCTTTTTGCATTGTCTGGAGCAGCCTTAATAAAATACCCGGGAAGGTGCTTACCTTCAAAGGGTATTTTTACTGGTTCCAGAGGAGGATCAACCAGTTTTCCTGCATTTTGGAAACATTCCACCTGTTTTTCTCTTTTCCCTGCAGTTCCATAATAACTGGAAGCCCGGAAAAAAGCCTCGCGAGCACTAACTTTATGGCCCCTTCTGTGGGAATTTCGGGCCAATTCTTCCAACTGCTCTCCTTGGAGAGCAAACTCTTTATTCCATTCATCCCGGTTTTTCTTTTTCATCCTGGATATTGCTCCCCAGATCTCTGCAGTATCTGTACCTCCTCCAGCCTGCTGCCAGAGCAAATGCATAACATTTAAATCCAGGTGAACATCCTTAAAACAATATATCACCCGGTTCTTTTTATAAACCCCCAGGTTGGCCCGCGGAATCTTTTTTTCATATAGCCTGTGGTATTTTTCCATTATATTTACCTCCTCAAATTTTTGTCATACCCACATAGGTAAAAACTTTCTTCCTCTCCCAAAAATTGGACCCTAACAACATCAGGCTTAATTTAATATTACCAATCCCATAATAACTAATTTTTTTTAATTTTGGACCTGACGAAAGATAGGTTGGGAGCAAACCCAACCTTTTCCTTTGTTTTCCATAAACTGTTTTAAGGATTTAAAGAGTCGTAAAGACGCGCCAAAAATAACATCCTGGGAGGGGACAACATTCCAATATTACCCGGGTCTGCTTCTTCAAAAAAATGGTTCATCCCGGTCTATACAAGGAAAAAGCCCCCTTTTATCTTAATCTTTCCCCCAAATCAGGATCTAAAAACTAAGTCCCGGGAAAGAATCGCGAAAACAAAAAATCTCCCGGGGGAGATAAATAATTGCTCCGTTTTTTTCAGGAGCCCATTATAGGAATGATTCAGGGTTTGCCTGGGAAAAACTCTAATATGGTTTTAAGAGGTATGGTCATTTCCAACAAATAAAGCTGGTGGCTTAGAGGACCATTACTGGGAAATTTGGTCAACTTGAAAGGAATCATTCTTTTAATTATTCTTCTTTTTTCTAAGGGTTTTACGGCCTGGTCTTCCAGCGGAAGGCAACCACTCCCAGAAAAATAAACAGAATTCCGTAACCATAAACCCAGGCGAGCTGAGCCCCAATTTCTCCAGGCGAAGCCCCCTGGAATAAAAGTCGTCCTGCGTCAACCGCATGAGCAAAAGGCAGAAGGTAGGCAATCCTTTCAAATAATCCTCCCAACACTCCCAGGTCCATCCAGACCCCGCCCAGGAATGTTATTACTACAACAAATAATGAACCAATAGCTGGAGCAGCATTTTCACTGAATAACGATCCTGCTACTATGCCCAGGGCAGTACAGGATACTGCCAGGGGAATAAAAACAACAAGGCTAAACAAGATCCCCCAGTGCAAATCCAGGCCCAGGATAAAGCCTGTTATCAGGCAGGCTGCAACCTGGAATAGGGCGAATGGAATAAGGGCCAGGAGGTAGCCCAGGACGAAATCAGTTGTCCTGAGGGGAGAAACCAGGAGCCTGGTTAAAAAGGCTCTCTGGCGGTCCCGGGCCAGGAGCAAAGCCATAAAGAGAGTTAAAAGCCCAAAACAAAACAGAATAATTCCCGGAATAAAGTAGGCCAGGTCGAAAATTACAGGGGCTGTGGGATCACTTTTTGCTATTAAATTAAATAAAATCAAATAAAACACCGGTTGGGCTACGGACAGGATAACAACAATCGGGTCCCGGAAACCTTCCTTCAAATTCCTACCTGTCAGATTAAGCAATCTCATCCCGTTTTCCTCCCCCGGTTATTTTCAGGTATATTTCATCAAGAGAAGGTTCTTCCATTGATAGCCATTTAATCTTAACCCCTTTTGAGCGCAGCAAGTCAACAACCTCGTCAAAAATAATTTCCTCCCCTTTTATTACCAGCCCACCCTCGAAAGGAATAATCTCAGGATAAATTTCTCTCAAAATCTGGATTAATTCCGAGTTAAAATTTTCCCCCCTGATCTTCATCGTCTGCAGGCCCGCAAGTTTTCTTTTCAGTTCCTCGGATGTGCCCAGGGCCACCAGTTTTCCTTTATCAATTATTCCAATCCTGTCCGAAAGGGCATCTGCTTCCTCCAGGTAATGGGTGGTAAGGAGGATTGTTTTTTTCCCTCTATAGGAATCAATCAATTTCCAGAGAGACTTCCGGGATTTGGCATCCAGCCCAATTGTTGGTTCATCCAGGAATAAAACTTCAGGATCGGAAACCAGGGCCATGGCCAGGTTTAAACGCCGCAGCATACCGCCGGAATATTTTTTTACCGCCTCAACTGCCCGCTCTTTTAGATCCATTGCTTCCAGGAACCTTTCCGCCTGTTCTTTTGCCAGTCTATCGGAAAGTCCATAAACCTTTCCCATTAAAAAAAGATTTTCCCGTGCATTCAGATTTAGGGAAACGGCAGTTTCCTGGGGAGATACATTAATAATCTTTTTTACTTCCCGGGGATTTTTGATAATATCTCTTCCGGAAACCTCCGCCGTTCCTGAAGTCGGGCGGAGTAAGCAGGAAAGCATTTTTATGGTTGTGGTTTTCCCTGCGCCATTGGGTCCCAGCAGGGCAAAAATCTCTCCCTTTTTTATTTCCAGGTCAAGGTTATCTACTGCTAATAACCCCCTGCCAAATTTCCTGGTGAGATTTTTAACCAGGACCGCGGGCTGCCCTCTTTCCAAGGACTCTCGCATATCCAACCCTCCCCTAATACTGGTAATTGCAGATTAAATCAAGAAGGGAAAATTAATTGCTCTTATCAATATTTGGTTTTATCAACTATTTTCAATTAAAATATTACCAGGGTTACTTGCAAATGTCAAATATTTTTTCCTGGTCTCCATTACCCTGATAAGTAATTAGTTTTCTTCTTCCTGCCACTGCCTGGCTATATCCAGGATCATTTTCCCCTCCGGAATGTTAAAAATCAACTTAAAGAGCAGATCTCTTAATTGCCGGATTTCTTCAGGATCCAGGGAATTTAAGGCTTTAAACATTGGATCTTCATCAGCCACAACGGGGACTTCCTCGATTAAATTCCTGCCCTGTTCTGTAAGGTGAATTGGGTTTCGCCGCCGGTCTTCAGGATCAGTTCCCCTTTTTGCAAGGCCCTTTTTCTCCAGGGAATCGATCATTCTTACCAGGGATGAAGGGTCCATACCCAGGCGATTGCTCAAATCACTTATGGTCAGGGGTTCCATGTAGAGCATCCTGATTATTCCAATATGGAAACTTTTTATTCCCAATCCCTTTTCTTTTAACCGTTTTTCAATTCCCTCGTTGAAAAACTTTAAAACCAGGGAGGACAGTCCGTGAATTTCCACTGCATTTTGAACAATGCCCTGGTACTCCATGTTGAACCCTCCTTGAATTGAATTAATTATTTGGTATTATCAATTATATATATATTCAATTAAAACTGTCAATTAATTCTCCCCCTGCCCTCCTGCCCACCTCTTAATCTCCGCAAAAAACCCTGCAGAAAAAGGAATTCTGCAGGGTTATAACAAAAAAGAAACATTATTCTCCTTTTTCTCTGGAAACAGGTTTAAATTTGCCCCTCTATCACCTTAAAACCTCTATATTTGGAAATATCCATCCCACCGCTGATGGTTTTCCGGTTGCTTTTCCTGTCCTTAATTTTAACCAGGCATATCCCGCCACCAGGATTATTTACGAAGAATCTTTATTTCTCATTTTTGGGGATGAGTTTAATGCCTTCCTGTAAAATTTCAACCCTCCCGCTCAGTTAATCCATGCAACCAGGCCAGGTTTCCTATTTCAATGGATCTCAGGCGCTACATAGAAAGCATCAACTGAAGACGTATAGTAGTCCCATTGGAGCGGATGCTGCCTCTGAAAAATCCTTAGTTCAGGGGCACCCTGGGGAAGCAACATCATCCCACCCCCCGTCCTTTCATTTTGGGGCAGGAACACTCTCTGGTCGTACTGCGAGTCAAAATGAAAAAGATAAGGTCCCATAAAAAGAATGTATTGATTCTTCCTGAACCGGTCCACAGGCCCTTCAGCCGATAAAACCTCAACAGAACCCGGCCCCCGGGCCAGTTTCTCCCCAAGTTCTACAGCATTCAGGGGGACACCATCTGACATGAAGACGTAGCCTAGTTGGGGGTCAACAATAATCCACTTTCCGAAATCCTCCAACCAGATCTCGGCAACAACATGACCCGCGGCCGAACGGGCTGTGGCTGCATGCCTGGTTTTAAGTCCCACCATCCGGGCGGGCATACCCAGGGCCTGAGATGCACCCACCATAACCAGGCTGTACTCCACACACCGGAAACTGGCCCCCTGGGCAGCCTCCCTGAGAATCACCAGGGGATCTGGCGACGAAGGCATGTTCGAGCTTGAATGGCTCCACCTGCTGTTGACCCATCCGGCAAGGGCCGCCACCCGTTCAAACTCATCCTCAATACCGCTCACCACATCATTCAAACCAAACTCGGACCTTAGTTGGGCCGGCCCGGGGTCATCCGGGCTGTGGTATAGTAACTGCTCCGGGGTCCCGGCAGATGCTGCCCACTCAACGCGCGGAACAACTAAATATGGTCCGGCGATCAAAAGAAAGGCCAACGATACTGCAACCACGATTCCCAGGGCCCTCCATCCACAAAAGTATCCGGCCAAAAAAAGAAGAACACCAATTGCTGTGAAAGTAGGGGTGGTGCCGAAATAGCTTCTCCCGAACAAATATAGCAGGGTACACCCCATAATCGCCACTACCGGAAGCCCGAATTGAACTGCCGGGTGTCTCTCCAACGCTTCGATAAAATTCTTAACCAAGAATGAGCACCTCCCCGAAGGCCCCACGGCAAAAACCACGACACCTTAAAATAAAAAAAATTCGCCTTTTTTCATTAAATTATACTCCGACCCTTTCACCAGGTCAATTATTTTACAAAACCCCCTCCTGGTTTATCTTTGCATTTTGTTGGGTTTTTAACCTGTTCCCCGACAAAAGAAATAAGAATAGCTATTTTCTTGATTTCTTTGGTTGCTGATCCTTTATTCTTCTTAGTAAAAAAAGAATTTATTCCTTTCTTCTTTCTCAAAAATCATTTTGCATCAAAACTTTTCCCGGCTCCCGCCTGGGATAGAATTTCAATTCTGCTAGCTATTAATTATCCCCTGAAGGTTTTTGCTGTTAGTTTTCCAGATGATACTCATAAAGAAAAACCTTCATGGGCTCACTCACATCTCCCGAGTAATCCCGGGCAGTTGTCTCTCCCGCTCTCAAAAATCCGTTTTTATCGTAAAATCCATAATTGCAGGAAGTATCGGAAAAAAGGTAGATGTAATTGAGGTTTTTCCTCCGGCAGTGATCCAGAAATTCAAAAACAAGTTTTTTCCCCAAGCCTCTTCCTCTCTCATTCGGGGATACAATAAAAAAAACTACCTCTCCATCAAAAGTCCCTTTCCGTTCCCGGAGAAGTTTATTATAGGCCCTGTGCTCCTCCAGGGCCTGCTGAATGAATTTTTTCCCGCTGAAAATTCGCAGGCAGAATTTTAACCCGGCCCAAATAAGAGGGAACAGGTGGGGGATTTGTTTCCAGGACCTGAAATCCCTATCTATCCGCCCCAGAATAAGACCCACGGGAACACCGTTATCCAGTGCAACCCGGGAATAATTCTGCCGGAGTAAACAGTTGCGCAGATAAATTTCCAGTACAGCTTCCACCTGTCCGGGATGATCCGAATAGTTTCCATAGTTCCAGGTTTCATTGATTATTTTTTTTACCCGAGCATGATCCTTTTTCTGTAATTCTCTGAACTCAAGTTCCATAAAAATCCCTCCCGGATTCTGACTGGAAATAGCTCCCCCAACGGGATAATCCCGATACAATTGTCCTGCAATCTGCCTATCTCTCTTCCCAACCCGGGGTTTTTCCTCTGCAGGGCCAGATTTACTGCTTTTATAGAGCAGGAGGTGAATGCCTTTTAAATAAAAGCTGAAAATTAGGAGAAAATTGGGTTGTCTTCACCAGGAACCTTATTACAGGACCCGGTGCAGAAGGTTTTTTGAGCAATTTTTTACTGACTAAATTAATTTTCTTTTCCTCTTACTAAAAACCCTTCTTCCGACGATTTCTAATTGCCCGTTCTTTGCCCTGCTCCCTGCCAGCCGCCCCATAATCGAAAAAATAAACACTATCAGTTCACCAAACGTTCAGTCGTGTTTTTTAATCTTCTTCTGGTCCCAAGGTCCTGGACCCTGTCTTTTTGATAAAATGTTGGTTATATGGCTATCCGGGGGGTACCCCACCTGTCCAGTTATTTCTTTCAATACCACCCCCCAAAAAAGACTGGATTTAATAAGGTTTTGCTTTTTCCCTCGCTGCTGCTTTCACTGCACCATTTTTTCCCAATTTCTCCAGGCGATTCACCTCAATTAACTGCAAAAACCCTGCGGGAAAAAGCAAATCCGCAGGGTTTTTCTTAATGAGAACAGGATTTTCTTTTTAAACCGGACCCAGGTCGAAATCTCCCATCTCCTCGCTCTCAGGCTTTTCCATATATCGAAACGTGCATCCCACTGCTGGCGGAAAAAGAAGCTTTTCCCCAGTTACTCCACCTTTCCTCTAATTGTAATCCCGCCAGCCTCGCCATCAGGTCCATCTCCGCCGGCCAGATATACCGGATTTTTATAGGATATAGTTTGATTCCTCCATCTGAAATATCAACCATCTGGCTGGTTACAAGCTGCCCCGCAGCATCGTGGGTAGAGCATTCAATCTTTACATTATCTTCCTTCAGGTCCACTGTTCTTACCGTCTGCCCACCGGGGAACCGGCTGGGATCAGGGACAAAAGCCTCAACAATAAACTTTCCCCCTGGCTTTAAAATTTTCTCCACGCATTTAAAACAATTAACCTGCTCTTCCTGGGAATGCAGGGCAAATAATGTATTGAAGATTATATAGACGACATCATATTTTTCGTCTGTTTCGAAGCTCGCAAAATCACCCACCTCAACAGTTACTTGCTCTCCACTTTTTTTCTGCTTTAGCTTTTCCAGCATTGCGGGAGAAGAATCCATGCCTGCTACCCGGAGCCCTCTTTTTGCAAGAGGAATTGCAACCCTTCCCGTCCCGATCCCCAGCTCAAAAACAGACCCTCCTGCTGCCATTTCTTCAATCCGGTCGATTATCCTCTCGTCAAAGGAACCATACCACTCGTCGTATTTTTCTGAAAACCTCTCCCCGTAAGATGAGTAATCCGCAAAATCAAACATTTCTTTCCTCCCCACAGGAAATAATCAGAATAAATGGACCTTCTTTTTCTAGAAGTAATAATTCAAAACTGCCCTGCCACCTCCACTTAATTCTCCGGCAGGATCCCGGAGAAAACTTCCCTCGAGCCTCAACTCAACCCCGCCTCCCAGGTCAGTCTGGTAATAGGGTATCAGGGCCAGAAGCCACTCCCTGGTCTCGGTGATCAAGGCAAGGCCGGCCTGGGAAAATGGATCAATTTCCATGGACAGATTTCCTACGAGCATGTCCTGAATATCCACGGGTTCTGCCTGCTGCACATTTGCTTCAGGCATAAACCCGTTCCCTTCTCCAACCTGCATTAAAAGTACAGGCCCCAGTTCCTCTTTAAAAAACCTCAGGTATTCAGCCTGGAGATAAACATCCTTTTCCTCGTACTCAGGTCCTACCTTCCAGCTGTAATCAACACCTACCTGGCCCACTAAATCATCAATTTCTGCTGACCGGAGCCGGTAATAACCAAAGGCACCGTAGACACCAACCGGGCCCAGGTCTCCGCTGTAGGAAAAACCCGCCCTAAATAAATTATCCTCTCCCGGGCCCGAACCAGTCCACAGGGGTCGGTCAGTCAAAACCAGACCGAAATCGTGCCCTGGAAGGGGGGCCCGGACGCGTGCTCCAATGGCTAGCCGGTCCAGGGGTTGGGCTGTCAGCCCTTCGGGAAACCCCAGAACAAGCTGTAAACTGCTTCCGTTTCCGAGAGAGTGAAAATACCTGAGTGCGTTTACTTCGGGAGTAACGCTCTCCCCCGCCAGACCTTCAATTCCGAAACCAAAGCCCAGGGGGTTCATTATTGCCCCATAGGACCAGGAAACTGGCTGTCGGCCCAGGGTAAAGTGACCGTTTTCCAGATGGTATCTGAGATAAAGATATTTAATCCCCACCTCGGGGCTACCCTCTCCAAGCCGGGCTCGAAGGACAAGGCGAGTATCAAGTTTTCTGGTTTCGGGGAGATAAAATTCCAGCTCGCCCTGCCCTGCAAAGTTCGCCCGAACATCATCCTGGTAGAACAAACCACTTTCCAGCTCGACCTTTCCTCCAACCTGGATGGCGCGAGAATTTTCACTTCCTGTTAGGAGGACGATAATTGCCACCAGCAAGACCAGACAGACTTTTTGCACGGGTTTAAATAGCATTTTTCCATTCTCCTTTCCCGGGAAAATCCAGTATCTTCAGCAGGGAAATTACTGTAGGGTATCCAGGGAAATTTTTCCTTCAGGGATTTCGTAATCCAGGTCAATTTCCTTGATCCGGTAAATCGTCTGGGATCCCTCCCGCAGCTTATCTTCCATTACCATTTCCGTGGGCATCCACCGGCCCTCTTCAACTTCTTCAACCTTTTCGGCAACCATTTCCTTCAACAAGCGGCCATCCCGGGCATACATTTCTTCTTTGAGAATGACAAAACGTTCCTGGTCAACCCAGAACCTGCGGCTATGATAGGCAGGTTCCCGGTCTTCCCGGGCAGTTGCCTTGATGACATAAACCGGCCGCCCGTTGATTTCTTCCTGTCCTTCCAGGGTGAACTGGTATAGATCGGTTAACTGCTCCGATTCCAGGGCATCCTGGTAGGAAAAGTCACTGCCCATCATACCCTCCCGGAGCATGTGGCCAGAGATGCGGACGAGATCTTCAGCCTCCGGAAAATACATCCAGAGCTCATCATCCAGAAGGAGGTATTTGGTCCCGCGGTCCCGGGGGTTGGTAAACTCAACCAGGCCATTGGTAACCTCCCCGTCACTTTCAACGAACATCTCCATTTCCTTCACATTTTCCCGGCCCCTGTCAATAATAATCATTTCGGCTTCCATGCGACCTGAGGAAATGAACTGGTTTTCATCAACCCTCTGCATAATTTCATCCCCGGTTAACTCTCCTCCCAGGGCGGCTACAGAAATCAGCCCCAGCAGGATCATTATCCCTGCAAAAACGGAAATTCTCAATTTCTTAATCATCATCAAACCTCCCAAGAACGGGTTTTTTCAACCGGCAGACTCTCACTCCTCGGCATAATTAAGAGCATCCACCGGTTCCATCTTCGCAGCCCTGTAAGCCGGATAAACACAGGCCAGAGCCACGATCAGAGAACCCAAAATAAAACTTAATGCCAGGTTCTCAAAGTTAAAAGCCAGGTAAAAAACGGGGTGGACAATAAGCTCCAGGTCCGTAGAAAGTTCAGCAAAAGACTCAACGTAAAGCCCCTCTCTTGAATAATAAAATGTAATCAGTCCACCAATCACAACACCCAAAAAGCTTCCAATTACTCCCATGAAGGTCCCTTCCAGGACGAAAACCTTCATTATTTCTCTCCCCTTGAGACCAAGAGCAGCCATCATTCCTATCTCCGAGGTTCTTTCCCGGATTATCATGGTCAGGGTTATTATTACCACTGCCGCTCCCATGATAATAAACAGGACATATACCAGGTCAAATATTTGATTGATTTCATAATAGACTTCGACAAAAGGGTCCGCTTTATTCCAGGCCAGGGTAGAAAACCTGTCCCCGCCTCTATCACTTAAAAATGAATTCAGATTTTCCTGAAAGTTATCCAGCTTTTCCGGGTTGGTAGCAAAAACAAGGATTTCAGTAAGTTCATCTTCCATCCAGAGCATGTCCCGGGCAGTTTCTATTGGGAGATAAAAGAAACTGTCATCTAAACCTGCAACTCCCGTTTCTTTAACCCCAACAATAGAGAAGGTCTTTCCTCGCAGGGACTGAAGAGAATCGGAAAACATCAGTGTTACCCGGTCGTCCAGCTCAGCATCCAGTTCATTCAGTAACCCTTTGCCCACCAGGATCTCATTTTCTTGCTCCGGCATTCTTCCCTGGGAAACATTCCCCGGAAGTCCCCCCTGAGTTTTTTCCCGCTGGATATCCACCCCAACTCCTATCATCCTTACCAGCTGATCATTCCTGCTGTGAAGGGCTCCAAACCTTATCCGGGGCAGGGTGTATTTTACTTCATCCAGTCCTTCAATTTCTCCAATCATCTCTTCTGCTCCCCTACCGTCAAAACCATCTAGGGTATAATCAAGGGGTAGCAGGGCTTCCCTGAGTTCATATTCTTCATCCGTTATCCGGACATGCCCGAAAAAGTTATCTATATACATCCTGAATGTTGATTCCGTAAACCCTACCATGAGGCCCCTGGAAAAAACCACAATTACAACAACAGTCGTTATTGCCAGTATGGCAATTAAAGTCCGGACTTTATTGCGCTTCAAATTCCGCCAGGCCATTCTTGCCAGATCCATATTTGCACCTCCTTATTACCTTTCCCTGATTGCTTCAACGGGATCCTTCCTGGCGGCCCAGTATGAAGGAAGCAGGCTCGCTAGCATGGCCAGGAAAATTACAAAAACGAAAATCAGGAAAAATGATCCCATATTCCAGGTCCCATAAACCTTATCAGCAACCGGAGCTCCTAATTCTGCCAGGTCGAAGAATTCTTCAAGTTTGATCCCCCTGACAACCAGCCAGATATTTCCTAAAGCCCCAAGTAAGCAACCAACAAGACCTCCCAGGGCCCCAATGCAACCCGCTTCAAGAGCAAACACCCTGACTATATCACTTTCTTTTAAACCCATGGCTTTCATCATCCCGATTTCCTTCACTCTTTCAATTCCAGATAGGACTACCACGCTGATTATGCCAATGGCTCCAACCATGAGGAACAGAGCAAGGATAAAATAGGTTTCAGTTAAGCCCCAGGTTTCAAGGTAAACAAGTAATTCCGCTCCATCCCTGTAGGATCGGACACTTATATCCCCTGCCCCCACTTTTTCCTGCAGCCTTTCGGCCTGGGTCGGGGCCCGATCCCGGCTATCCATACGGACCATAACCTGGCTGATTTTTTCTTCTTCCAATCCCAGGGCAAGGGCAGCCTTGTCCCGGGAAACAAAAACGGTTCCCAGGTTCATATCCGGGTGGGGTGTGTTTACTATTCCCCTAACTTCTCCCTGCATTGTGTTAAAAGACCCACCCTTGTCCCGGAAACGAAGGGTGTAGTAATCACCAACTTCCAGACCAAAGTAACGGGCCAGCTGGTCTCCTATTACAACACCATCTCCCCCTGGCTCTATAAATTCTCCCGATTCCATGTATTCCTGGTTACGGAAAACTTCTCCAAAGGTCTCCATATCCACAGCCCTTACGCGAACGGGAAACTGATGCCGGCCGGCGATAAAATCAGCGTTAAAATCCAGTACTCCTGTTAGAGCAACAAAACCCGGACTTTCCCTGACTTCCTGCAGCATATCCTCTCCGGCGATAAAAGTTTCATCAATAGGTAGCTCCCGTCCTTCAGCTGCTTCTTCGAAAAAATCCTTCCGCCCGATTTCAATATGGGGAGTTTCAAAATCAATTATATTGGCAAAGGACATATTCATGGTTCCAATCATGAAGGATTCCAGCAACAAAAAAATCAGAACAGCCAGGGTCAGAATAGCAGCTATCATAAAATTCCTTCCCCTGCGGCGAAATAGATTCCTGAATGCAATCCTGGCCAGGTACATTCTATTCCCTCCTCTCATCCCGGGTTATTTTCCCATCCCGGATTTCAAGAAGCCTCCTGGCGTATTCCATAACCATGGGGTCATGGGTAGAAAAAATAAAAGTGGTATTGAGTTCTTTATTCATCCTGCCCATAATTTCCAGAATTCCCTTGGAAGTTTCTGAATCCAGGTTTGCAGTCGGCTCATCGGCTAGAATCAATTTTGGTGCTTTTACCAGAGCCCGGGCAATTGCCACCCTCTGTTTCTGGCCCCCGGAAAGCTCACCCGGCCTGCGGTGCATCATATCGCCCAGCCCAACCATTTCCAGGATCTCCCTGGTTCTTTCCCCCGACGGCTGGCCGTTTCTGGAAGCTATCTTGAGGGCAAATTCCACATTTTCAAACGCTGTTAAAACAGGAATCAGGTTAAAATCCTGGAAAATAAACCCGATGTTTTCCCGCCTGAGCATGGCCAGCTTGTTTTTGGTCATTTCCCCGGTACTGGAACCGTTAAGATAAACCTTGCCCTCTGTGGGTTTATCCAGGGCACCAATCAGGTTCAAAAGGGTTGTTTTTCCTGAGCCCGAAGGCCCAAAAACAGTGGAAAATTCTCCAGTGCCAATTTCCAGGTCAATCCCCCGCAGGGCTTCAACTTTAATGTCTCCCTTACCATAGATTTTCTTCACCCTCTCCAGTTGGAGTAAGGCCATTTTTTTCACTCTCCTTTACAGATAATCCCCTGATTAATCAACTTCACTTTTCCCTTTGACCAGAACATCACTTAGCGCCTCCAGGGTTTCGTCTGCTACCTTTTCCAGAACCAGTGATCCCTCCTTTACCCCAAGGATTTTTTCCAGGGTATCCTGGAAAAAAAGGTATTTTCTCTTAAAATTCCTGAGTTCAATTTCCAGGGTAT
The DNA here is from genome assembly GCA_003551665.1 of Halobacteroidaceae bacterium. Classification (GTDB taxonomy): domain Bacteria; phylum Bacillota; class Halanaerobiia; order B1SED10-174; family B1SED10-174; genus T1SED10-26. The sequence continues at coordinate 78,042 of PUNE01000107.1, read as the reverse complement.
CTTTATCTTTTTTCTTTAAAACATCCGTTAGGGCTTCAGCCATTTCCCTCTGGTGCAGGATAAACAGGCGGACAAATACCTCTGCTGCCTCTTCGGGAAATTGGGTTTTAAAGTCTCCTTCCTGTATTCCCTGTTCAATCATTGATTTCATTAATGGAGCAATATACTGTTGTCCATAACCGAAGGTCAGATCCTCCAGTTTTTGATTTTTACCCCCCGAATACATCTCAGAAAGCAGGGCAAAAACTTCCTGTGGGCGATCCTGTTTTATGGAATTCATTTCCCGGATATATTTATTGATTTTTTCCAGTCCCGAAAGGTCATCCCGGCTGGCTATTTGCTTGCCCAATTCAAGACCTTTTTGGATAAACATTATTCCAATATCTTCCAGAAGTTTTTCCTTGGAATCGTAGTGGTGATAAAACCCACCTTTAGAAATCCCTGCTTCATCAATAATATTTTGAACTGTCGTCTGTTCATAACCCAGTTCCCGGAAAAGCTTTAAAGCAGACTTGATGATCTGGCCCTTTCTCTCTTCGGGTGTCAACTTTTTCCTCATTGTCCCACCTCACCTCGCTTTTTCTACTGACCAGACAGTGGTCCGTTAACTTTAAGACCGACCGTCGGTCTTTATGGTTAATTTAATCTTACCAGACATCAATTCTACCTGTCAAGAGAAATTTTCAAAAAAAATAGGGCTCCCGGATTTTCTCCAGGAACCCTTATTATTAAAGGTTTCTCAGGGATAATTTTTACTTAATTGCCTTTTCCGTTTCTTTATCAAACAGATGGATCTTGTCGGTATTGCAGGCCAGTTTGATCCTGTCACCAACCCGGGCTCTGCTGTCAGCATCAACCCTGGCAATGGCGTTTTTTTCGCCAACCCTGAAGTAAAGGGAGATTTCAGACCCAAGGGGTTCAACAACCTCTACTTCTGCAGTAAAGGAGTTCTCCTCGCCAACCTGGAACTCCCTTTCCACCTGGGCGTCTCCCAGATCCTCCGGGCGAATGCCCATTATTACTTCCTGGTCAGCATATTCTTTAATTTCGGGTCTCCTATCCAGGAGAGAAGGAGCAAGCTTGAGATTAAATTCTCCCGTATCTACTTTGAATTCCTCCCCCTCCCGCCTGAGAGTCGCATTAAGGAAATTCATTGCCGGGCTCCCGATAAATCCTGCCACAAAAAGATTCTCCGGCTCGTTATAAAGAGTCAGGGGGGAAGCTACCTGCTGGATTTCTCCATCATTCAAAACCACGATTTTATCTCCCATGGTCATGGCTTCAGTCTGGTCGTGGGTTACGTAAATAATCGTTGTTTTCAGGCGGTCGTGGAGCTTGCTCAGTTCCGCCCTCATCTGGACCCTTAATTTGGCATCCAGGTTGGACAGGGGTTCATCCATCAAAAAGACCTGGGGTTGGCGAACAATTGCCCTGCCCAGGGCAACCCTCTGCCGCTGGCCACCTGACAGCTGGGCAGGTTTGCGGTTAAGCAGGTTTTCTATTCCCAGCAGGCGGGCTGCTTCTTCCACTCTCTTGGTTACTTCATCACGGGAAATTTTACGGAGTTTAAGACCAAAACCCATATTGTTAAAAACATTCATGTGTGGATAAAGGGCATAATTCTGAAAGACCATGGCAATATCCCGGTCCTTGGGAGGCAAATCGTTGACAACCCTGTCCCCGATTTTTACCGTTCCCTCGGTTATATCCTCCAATCCGGCAACCATTCTCAGGGTTGTTGTTTTTCCGCAACCTGAAGGGCCAACAAGAACCAGGAAATCCTGGTCGGGAACTTCCAGGGTTGCTTCTTTTACGGCCACTACATCACCGAATCTTTTGGTAACCTTCTCCAGTGTTACTCCTGCCAAAAGTTTTCACTCCCTCCAATAGTAATCCCTTATTATAAAAAACTATCCCACCTGTATTTCAAGCCTACTAGGTAGAATCCCTGATTAAAAGCCTTGTCCCCAGAAGGGTTCCTTTTTTCCTTTGATCTCCATCATTGATAATCGAGGTTATAATTTTAGCACAATATTTTCCCAGGTCCTTTATCGGGAGCTGAACGGTGCTCAGGGGCGGATCAACGTGCCCTGAAAGAAAAGTCCCGTCAAACCCCATTACAGCTACATCTTCTGGAATGGAAATCCCCCTTTCCCTTAATGCTTTCATGGCCCCAATAGCCATGAAATCATTGGCTGCAAAAATCGCTGAAAATTCCAGCCTTCTTTTCAAAAGTTCCCTGGCAGCCTGGTAGCCACCTTTTTCCTGGAAATCGCCAAAGGCAACCAGCTGATCGTTAACTCCAATCCCCGCCTCCTGCAATGCCCTGAAATATCCCTCCATTCTTAGAACACCTGCAACAAGGTCATTATCTCCTGCAATTGTTGCAATTCTGCGGTGTCCCCTTTTCAGGAGGTGGGTTACCGCCTGGAAGGCCCCCATTTCATTATCAGCATCCACCCAGAAAACATCCCGGTCAATCCTGGGATTTCCAGAGAAAACAAAAGGAATATCCTCCGATTCCAGGTAATCTATTCGCCTGTCACCAATCTCGGGTTCGGTGAGGATAAAACCATCCACGTTATGCCGGGATAAAAATTCCTGGAACTCTTTTTCCTCTCCCCGTTCAAAATTGGGAAGCATCAGGCTAAAACCCCTTCTGCTGGTTTCTTCTCCTATCCCGCCAAGAAACTCCAGGAAAAAAGGGTCAGTCACTGTGCGAGGGGTCTTGGGGATCATCACCCCGATGATATTGGTCCGCTTTTTGGCAAGGGCCTGGGCCATGTGGTGGGGGCGATAATTCATCTCCCCGGCAATTTTAAGGATTTTTTCCCGGGTCTGGACCTTAATCCGGGGATCATTATTTAGAGCACGGGAAACTGTTGATTTAGAAACCCCGGCCTTTTTCGCAATATCTTGCATGGTATAAGGCACCTCAACCACCTCTGGTTATTATGATTTGATGGACCCGGCCAGGATACCGCGGACAAAGTACCTCTGGAGTCCAAGGAAAACAACAACAGGAACTACAATGGAGATGAAAGCTGCTGCTGTAAGCAGATGCCAGTCCTGCCCATAAGAGCCGACCAGGCTGGCAAGGCGGACTGTAAGGGGTGCTACATCTCGTGTCCCGCCAAGATAGATCAAAGATACCAGCAGGTCATTCCAGACCCAGAGAAACTGGAAAATTACAAGTGAAGCAATCGCCGGGACGGATAGCGGAAGGGCAATCCGGAAAAATGTGCTGAAAACAGATGCTCCATCGATGTAAGCGGCCTCAAAAAGATCCCTGGGCAGAGCACTGAAAAAGTTGTGGAGCATAAAAACTGCAAAGGGTAAGCCATATGCCGTGTGAGCAAGCCAAACTCCCAGGAAAGTTCCCGACAGGCCTATCTGGTGGTAAATCCTGAGGACTGGAATGAAAGTCATCTGCAGGGGAACAACAATCAAACCAATTATTATACCGAACATGATTTTCTTGCCCCAGAAGTTCAGATTGGAAAAACCGAAGGCAGCCAGCGCTGCTGCAGTAACGGGAATCAATGTTCCCAATGAGGCAATAATAAAGGTATTGCGGAAGGCCAGTCCCATTCCCGCTCGCTCTACAACGGTATCATAATTTTCCATAGTTAAATGGGTTACCTCCAGGGGGCTTTTAAAAACCGTCCACCACCCGGTATTCAATACCTCGCTTGCGGGGCGGAAGGAGCTGATCAGCATCCCCAGGGTGGGAACAACCCAGATCAAAACAAGTACAATTATTATGGTGTGCATGAGTATTTTCCCGAAAAGGCTTCTCGGTTCCATAGTTTAAGCCTCCTCTTCCTTCATTCTTTTTACATTGAAGAAAATGACGGGAATAATTAAAAGGAAAAGCACTGTGGCTATAGCACTGGCCCGGCCGAAGTTGGTAAAAGCAAACATTTCCTTGTACATCCTGTTGGCTATAACCTCCGTGCCGAACTGGCCGTTGGTCATTACGTAAACTATATCAAATATTTTCAGGACATTGACAATCATCGTAACGGCAACCACGAGAATGGTTGGTTTCATGGAGGGCAGAATGATATAGCGTAATTTTTGCCACTCAGTAGCCCCGTCCACTTTTGCTGCCTCAATCAATTCATTGGGTATTCCCCGGTAGGCGGCAGAAAGGATAACCATACAGAAACCCGTCCATATCCAGATCCCTACCACGATCAGGGCCAGGTTGTTTACCCACGGCCTTTCAATCAACCAGCCAATGGGTTCACCCCCAAGCCAGATAACAACCTGATTTAAAATACCGAGCTGGTCCACCATTGGGGGTCGATAGGCATAGACAAATTTCCAGATAACGCCAGCCCCAACGAAGGAAATTGCCATGGGCATAAAAATCAGCGTTTTGGCCAATTTTTCATAGGGTACCCGGTCCAAAAAAATTGCCAGCAGCAGACCAATACCTACCGTGCAGGCCGTGAAAACAACCAGCCAGAGGACATTGTTCCGAAAAGCCGTAAGCATGGTCGAGGAGGTAAAAACATAGATGAAGTTCTGCAGGCCGATAAAATTTTCAGAGTAACGGTCCATGAAGCTCAGGCCAATAGTATTAATAGTTGGGTACAAAAGAAAGGCCATTGTAAAAAAAAGGGCAGGGCCCACAAAGAGCACTGCCCATTTATTTTGTCGTCCTTTAATCATCTCTATATCCTCCCCTGCTCTTAGTAGGTTTCCTGGGCTACGGATTCAATATATTCCAGAACCTCGTCCAGGTCATCCCCACCAACATAGTTGAGGATTCCTTCCCAGAAAGCACCCGAACCAACAGCAGCAGGCATGGAGTCAGAAGCATCAAAACGGAATTCAGGTGCTTCATGAAGTGTTTCAGCCATCCGCAGAGTAAGTTCATCGGGATAGGCATCAGGGTCGATCTCGGTGTTTACACCCAGCTTACCCAGCTTGTTTACCCAGATTTCCTGTGCTTCTGCACTTGCCAGATATTCCATTAAAGCTCTTGCTTCCGGAGTATCGTTGGTCATGCTCATCATGTCAGCCGCACCCATCATGGGATTTCCGTGTTCGGGATTAATGGGCGGGAAGGGGAAGAAATCGTAGTCTTCACCGGAAACCAGGTCAGGGTGTCTATCTTCGATAAAGCTGGTTATAAAGCTGGCCTGGCGGTGCATTAATGCCCGCGGAGGATCGGTGAAAAGGGGATCAGCAGCATCACCAAAGTCCATTGTTAGCACGGCTACAGGGCCGCCGTAAACGTAATTGGGATCCCTGGCAATCTGTCCAAACAGTTCAAAGGCTTCTTTAACCTCGGGAGAGGTCCAGGGTATTTCATGGAATATCCACTTGTCGTAGACTTCGGGCCCGGCAGTTCTCAGGAGGATGTCTTCAATCCAGTCTGTTCCCGGCCAGCCACTTGCAGCCCCGGATTCCAGGCCAATAGACCAGGGGCGAAATCCGTCTTCAACCATCTGGTCGCTTAATTCCATCAGTTCATCCCAGGTTTCGGGGATTTCATATCCATATTCTTCGAAACGAGGGGGACTGTACCAGATCAGGCTTTTCAGGTCGGCAGAAATGAAGACTCCATAAACTCCATCGTCATCCCCCCGGGCCAGGTCAATCCAGGTTTCGTCAAATTCAGCAGTAAATTTATCCATGTCCATGAATTCAGAAATATCAAATACTGCATCCCTGGCCAGAAGATCTCTTAAAAGCCCGGGTCCCGTCAGGTGAACAACATCCGGGGGGTTACCGGCTTCGATCCGTGTTGTAAGTACGGTAGGCAAATCCCTTGTTCCTTCATACAATACTTCAATACCGGTCTCCTCTTCGAAAGGTCTGACCATTTCCATAAAAGCATCTTCTTCCGAACCGCCCCAAACCCCTAAGACGGTTACCTGTCCTTGAGCCATGGTCACATTACTGTAAAGGAAAGAACCTGCAACTACAAGACACAAACCCAATAAAACCGTTAAACCTTTTTTCACATTCTTCCCTCCTTCAAGATTTTATGCAACCGGTTCCAAATAAATTATATAATAACTCATTACCGAAATCAAGGAAAACACAATTTTCTTCCATTTAATTAAAAGAAACAGGAGAGAAAAAACCTGCTTAAAACGATTCTTTCTCTCCCGCAACAATTTTTGCTCCTTTTTTCGCTTCCTCTTTTTTTAGTTTCAGAGGGTTGCCTTTATGGTAGATGGTTATTGGTTTTCCTTTTAACAACCGATAGGAAACTTCCCTGTTTACCCTGATTTCAATAACCCGCCCCTGGAACCTGACCTTGAAACAGTACCCCTCCCACCCATTGGGAAGGTAGGGAGCAAAGTGGAGTTTTCCTTCATAGTTGCGCATACCCCCAAAGCCCATGGTTATGGCCATCCAGGAACTCCCCATGCAGGCGGCATGAATTCCCTGGTAGGCATTCTCATTAAAATCATCCAGGTCCAGCCGGACGGTCTGGGTAAAATAGTTATAGGCAAAGCTGGGCTTCCCTATTTCCGAAGCTAGAATGCTGTAAATAGCTGGAGACAGGGAAGAATCATGAATTGTCCTGGGTTCGTAAAAATCAAAGTTAGCTTTTTTTTGCTCCAGGGTGAACTGATCCCCCAGCAGGATCATCAGCAGCACAACATCAGCCTGCTTGATTATCTGGTATCTCCAGATTGTGAGGGGGTGCCAGTACCTGACAAGGGGAATTTCTTCCAGGGGTATTGAATCTACATCAATTTCCTTTTTGCACAGGAAGGAATCATCCTGGGGATGAATTCCCAGTTCCTCGTCAAAGGGAAGGTCAATGCAATCCGCAACCCTTTTCCATTCTTCGATCTCCTCATCCACAAGCCCAATACTATGTTTAATTTCAGCCAGTTTGGCTGGGTTCTCGCGGGCCATTTCTTCGGAAATTCTTACTGCGTAGAGCAGGTTAAAGCAGGCCATGTAATTGGTAAAGCAGTTATTATTAACCCCTGGCTTGTACTCGTCCGGACCGCAGACCTCGGTTATGCAGAACACCGAATCCCTTTGGGGATTATAGTTACCCCTGTCACACCAGAAGCGGGCGGTTTCAAAGATGATTTCCGCCCCGTAATTATAGAGAAACTGCCGGTCCCCGGTAATTTCCAGGTACTGTTTTATGGCGTAAACAATATCTGCATTGATGTGGCACTGCACACTTGAACCCATGAAATAACCCGAGGCCTCTTCGCCGTTAATGGTTCTCCAGGCAAAAAGAGCTCCTTTATTCTTGAACCTCCGGGCATTGTGCCTGGCTGCTTCCAGCACAGAATACCGATACATTAAAAGCCGGCGGGCATAGGAAGGCTTATTAAAAGCAAAAAATGGAACAATGTACATGTCCACATCCCAGAAATAGTGCCCCTCGTAATACTCACCCGTAAGACCCTTGGCTGCAATACTGGTCCGACCATCTACCGGGCAGGACTGCAGGAGGTGAAATTTATTAAAGCGGATACCCTGTTGAATCCCCGGGGCACCCTGGATTTCAATATCAACATCTTTCCAGAAATCCTGCAGAAATTTCTCCTGTCCTTGCAGATAATAGGAGAAACCTCTTTCCTGGATCCTGGAGGCCCCTTTTATGGCAGCAGTCTTAACCCGGCCTCTGGATAATTCAATGTTGGAATACCCTGCCACCAGTTTATCAAGAACGAATTCCTTACCCTTCTCCAGTTTTATCCTGTAGGAAAACCCAACCCGTTCACCCATATCAGTTTTTTCTGCTTCTATGACCTCACCCTGGACATTGTGAGCGGCTGCCCACCCAGTCTTGAAGCGGGTTTTTCGGGTCCTCTGGAGCAGGAAAAGGATGTCCTCGTCCCAACCTTTATCCACCAGAGTCAGCCTTTTTTTCAGCCGGAATTTGTGGGCGTTTTCCACACTCCCCACCAGTTCTGAATTTAACTTAATTTCTCCAGAAAAATTCAGGGGACGGGCCTGCCACCGGATCATGCCTGCATGACGGTTTATAAAGGAAATCAGTCGGGAAATTTTCACTTCCAGTATTTTCCCTCCCCCGGTCTCCCACTTGAACTCTCTTTCCAGGACTCCCCTTTTCATATCAAGGACCCTGCGATAATCATATATTTTGCTTTTCAGCATATCAAGCTGTTCTCCATCAACTTCAGCCCTGATTACCGTCCAGTCAGGGAGATTAACAAGGGTTTGAGTGTAATCAGGGTCTCCCGGAACTTCTTCTCCGTAGATAAAATCCTCAGAATCAAAAAAACCATTAATAAAAACTCCCGGAGAGGATGTTTCGGGAGGTCCGGAATAACCTTCCTCCAGGACACCTCTTACTCCCATGAAACCATTACCCAGGGCAAAAATTGTTTCATTGTGGTGATTGTCCTTGACGCTGAATTTTTTTTCGATTATCTTCCAGGGATCCTCTGGATAGCGGGGCTTTTGTTCCAGTTTTTTCTGGTGGTAGATCCGCATCTTTCAACCATCCCCTTCCTTTAAAACCTGGCCTGGTTTGGAACCGGTTGCAAAACCATTTTAATATAAAATTTTGACAAAATCAATTGGGCAGAAAAACCAATCACTGTTCCCAGTTTATAAAACTACTCTCCTCCTCATTTGCCCAAATAAAAAACCCCCTTTTGTGGGGGGTTAAAAGCTTTGCAAAACCTTTTCCACACTTAGTTCCGAAGTCTCGGAAAAATAAACGTGGCTCTGCCTGACCCTTTCGGGAGGCCCAATTCCCACCACATACATTCCGGCTTTTAAAGCTGCTTCGATACCAGCCTCTGCGTCTTCAACAACTACACATTTTTCGGGAGAAACGCCCATTTTTTCTGCTGCATAAAGGAACAGATCAGGGGCAGGCTTGGCTTTTTCTACACTGTTACCGTCTGCAATTACTTCAAAGTAATCCCTTATCCCCAGTCCCTCAATTACCGGCCGGGCATTTTTGCTGGAGGAGCCCAGGGCAAGCTTAAAACCTCCTTTTTTTACCTCCTGGAGAACTTTTTCGGCACCCGGGAACAGGTCCCTTTTGGATATGTTCTTGATTGATTCCCGGTAATAAGTGTTTTTCCTTTCCATCATTTCTGCAAATTTTTCTTGGCTCACCTTGGTGTCACCAAGTATTATCTCCAGGGACTTCTTCCGCGAAACCCCTCTTAATTTTTCGTTAATCTCCCGGTTAAAGGGGATTTTCTCCTCCTCACACAGCCGTTTCCAGGACTGGAAATGAAATTCAGCGGTATCAGTAAGTACCCCGTCCAGGTCAAAAATGAATGCTTCAATTTTTGGCCTGATTTTCTCCACCTCCTTTTTTTGCTTTCCTTACTGCTTGTCATTTTCTACTCTATAACTACTTCTTTAATTCTCGCCCCGGTTGGAAAACCCTCTCTCTGAATTCTTTCCTCAAAATGTTCTGACCTCCTTCCTTTATCCTGTGGAAGGAGGTCAGCTTTTTTTGTTGTTCAATATTTTTTGCATCCTTTTTCTCTATTGCTTTTTTTAGAAGTACATCTGCGTCAGGTGGTCATCACACCGGGGACAGGTCAATCGTTTTTTGGTTTCAAAATCTCCCCTGGACATTGCAGCCTGTTTCCTCTTTTCTTCCTGTCTTTTATGTCTTGCCTCGGCCACGTGATCGACAAAGTGCCCGGAATGGCATTCGGGACAGTAATCAGTCCCACATCCCTTGCAGTGGTACCATTCCTTCCAGTTATCCGTTACTTTCCCACATGCGGAGCATTTTTTCTCTTCCATTTTTTCTCCCCCTCCGGCTTTCCAGTCAGGAAATTTTGCCCTTATACCTTGTCCAGAAATTTCCTGACGTGATAATCGTATTCCCTTGCTTCTACATCGACAAGAGTTAAACCGTTATCCTTGCAGGCAGTTACCTGGACATAACCCCCGCCTCCCTCAGAAAGGAGGCAGTTTTTCCCCAGTTCTTTTACTTCCAGGCCGATTCCTTCCTTGCCAAAATATTCTCTTGCCATTTCAATTATCTTATTTGGTTCTTTTTTGGTTTCTTTTCTCAGGCTGAGCATCTTTCATACCCCCTTCCCGAGATGAAAATAATTCCTATTATCATTATATTCGGATGCTGCGATTAACGCAAATTCCTTTTTGCCCGAATACTGACTTAATTCTTCATCTGGATGGATATAGTGACCCTGATTTAGCCAGGCGGGTCCAGGGCAAGATAATTCCCTGAAAATCCCCGGCGGTTTTTAAAGGTCTGGAGAATAAAATTGCGTAAGGGAAGAATTGCACTGGGGACATCTATTTCCCAGGCCACCTTTTTCTGTTTTTAATCTTCTAGCTTTTTGCATTTGTTTTTCTTCTTTTTCCTGGGCAACGTGGTCAACTGCACAATCCGGGCAGAAGTGAGTTCCACAGGATTTGCAGTAGAACCAACCCTTGAGAGAAGTGGTTGTTTTGCTGCAGGTTCCACATTTTTTCTCTTTCATTTTTTTCACTCCTTTCCTGAAGTCACATGGGAGTTATAGCAAAAAGGTTTTCCCAGGGGCTTTCCTTCCTGTCGCCCCTGTATTACCTGTACATTATATTAGATAGTGGTTTTTAATGCAAATTTCAATAAACTTACTTAATTTATATAATCCAACCTCACAAGAGGGAAATCCCTTTCCCTGGCATTAGACTGGAATAAAGGGGACATAAGCAAAAATCTCAGCTTCATATTAACACCACAAAAAGTTTCTACTATAAAACCCGGGAAATTACCACAATTAAAACCCCGCGGTTTCTCCCCGCGGGGTCCTTACCAGAAGTTAGTATTAAAGTTCCGGTGAAAAATGCTGGTTAAGAAAGGAATCGCACCTGGGACAGAGTGCTTTTTTCTTCTTTTCAAAATCACCCCGGCCCATCCTTTCCATCCTGCTTTTCTTCATTTCCCTGTCTTCTTCTTCTTCCCCAAGGTGAGTTGCATAACATCCGGGACAATAATCGGTCCCACAGTCACGGCAAAAAAACCATTCTTTCCAGGAAGTTGTAACCTGTCCACAACCACCACATTTTTTTTCCTGCATGTTCCCCCTCCTCCCGTGGTTTATAATCTTTTTACCAGGCCTCCAGGGCAATTAACCCCCCAGAAACAATCGACCCTGGACAATTTTCAATTTCTTTCACCAGAAACCACCGGATTAACTCAGCACCAGATTAAATCAGAAGCCTTTGACAATATTATAATAAAAATACCGGTTTTTCTCAAACCGGGAATATTGTCTTCAGGGCTTGAAAAGCCTATAATTCTTTCCCTTCCAACAGGTAGAAAACACAGCTTTATAACTCTTTTTATTTTGTTGACATGGAGGTTTAAGCTGGATGTTACCCCGGGATTTTTGCCCCCTTAATGCACCCAGGTTTTTTTATTTTGACCCCCGGTCAATTGGAGGAAAACTTCTTCAAGGGAAGTTCCTTTTGCTTCCATAATTTCTTCAACCGTATCTACCGCAAGAAGCTCTCCTTTGTGGATTATTCCAATTCGGTCACAAAGGTTTTCCGCAATTTCCATGACGTGGGTTGACATGAAAACCGTCCGGTTCTGTTTTTTCCTGTTCTGAAAAATATCCTTTACCAGGCGGGCGCTCTTGGGGGCGAGGTTTGCAGTGGGTTCATCAACCATCAAGAGAGAAGGCCTGTGCAGGATTACGACAATTATTGCCGTTTTCTGTCTCATTCCCCTGGAATAACCACCGATCAACTTGTCCATTTCCTCTTTCATCTCAAAAAGCCAAAGTACTCTTCAACCCTTTTATTTAATTTTTCCCCACCCTTTTCTCCATATAACCTGGCGGAAAACAATGTGAATTCTCGCCCCGTTAGTTTTTCATAGAGATAGGGGTCATCTGGAACATACCCCAGTTCGGCCTTGACTGTTGAACTCTCCTGGAGAAGATCATGACCAAATATAGAAATACTTCCCTCGCTGGGGCGGAGAAGCCCGGCACACTTTTTAATGGTTGTGGTTTTCCCTCACCGTTGGGACCCAGAAACCCAAAAACCTCTCCCTTTTTTACATCCAGGTCAATTCCTTTTACTGCAGTAAATTCCCAATACTTTTTCTTAAAACTCTTTATTTTCAAGGCAACTTCCATCAAAACTCTCCCCGTTAAAAAACTAAACCCAACCAAATTTGTATTTCGAGATTAGAGGACAGTGATCCCATTGACCTAAGGCAACCTGGCCTCAAATGGCCTGTTTCCCATCAGTTATTATTTTCTCCAAAAAACTCCAGGTTCCTATTTCCAGGTTTTTTTAAAAAACCTGCCCCAGAATCCAGGCAGGTTGCTGACAAAACTTTTGAATAAATCTGTGGGTGTTCTCTTTCTACCACAATGATTTCTTCCAGGGAATTATCAGGTCAATTTCGAAAATTAAAAGGCCTCTTCTTTTTTCCAGAGGCCATCTGCCACTTTCTTTGCTCCGGGTTTCCTTTTATAATCGACACTAAATGCGAAAAACCTCTCCAAATTTTCCGATTATATTTGGAAATAAAAAAGAGGCTGCTGAACTTTCTCAACAGCCTCCAGAGTGAAAGGTGTGCTCCTTTGCTCAGATTTTTTTGCAATACTATCCTCGTTTTCTTTTCCGATTAACTAAAAACCCCTAAAGTTTTTGGGGAAAAGATTATTCAATGTCGAAGCGATCTGCATTCATTACCTTGTTCCAGGCAGAAATGAAGTCCCTTAAGAACTTATCCTGGGAGTCCTCACAGGCATATACTTCGGCCAGAGCTCGGAGGTGGGGATGTGAACCGAAGATGAGGTCTACCCGGGTTCCGGTCCACTTCAGTTCACCTGTCTCCCGGTCATAACCTTCAAACAGGTCTTTATCTTCTGTTGTTGGTTTCCAGGTGGTGTCCATATCGAGCAGGTTCACAAAAAAGTCATTTGTTAGCGCCTCCGGCCTCCGGGTGAAGACACCATGCTTAGAGTTACCATAATTGGTACCCAAAACGCGCATACCCCCAAGAAGAACCGTCATTTCGGGAGCAGTCAGCGTCAGCAGTTGGGAACGGTCAATCAAAAGCTCTTCTGGTGATACCGCGAATTTGTCTTTCTGGTAGTTGCGGAACCCATCGGCCTTTGGTTCAAGTACTGAGAAGGAATCAGCGTCTGTCTGTTCCTCTGTTGCATCTGTGCGTCCCGGGGTAAAGGGAACCGAAACACTGAAACCAGCATTCTTTGCAGCCTGTTCTATTCCCGCACATCCAGCGAGTACAATCAGGTCGGCAAGAGAAATCTTCTTTTGCCCCGACTGGGAGCCGTTGAACTCTGATTGTATTTTTTCCAGAACCTGAAGTATGGCCTGCAGTTGCTCGGGTTGATTGACTTCCCAGTCTTTCTGGGGAGCAAGTCGAATACGGGCACCATTTGCTCCTCCTCTTTTATCGGATCCGCGGAAAGTGGACGCTGATGCCCATGCTGTTGAGACCAGCTGGGAAACCGAAAGACCAGTGGAAAGGATTTTCTCCTTAAGTTCAGCAATATCCTGTTCAGAAACCAGTTCATGGTCAACTGGGGGCACGGGATCCTGCCAGATCAAATCTTCCTTCGGGACATCAGGACCCAGATAACGCGACTTTGGTCCCATATCGCGGTGGGTCAGCTTGAACCAGGCGCGGGCGAAGGCCTGGGCAAACTCTTCGGGATTTTCCAGGTAACGCCGGGCAATAGGTTCATATTGGGGATCGTAGCGGAGGGAAAGGTCTGCCGTGGTCATCATGGGCCTGTGTTTTTTAGAGGGGTCATGGGCGTCAACAACCATGTCCTCCTCATCAACATCCTTGGCCAGCCACTGGTGAGCTCCCGCTGGGCTCTTGGTCAATTCCCACTCGTATTTAAAGAGAACTTTCAGGTAACCCATATCCCATTTCGTTGGGTTGGGTTTCCAGGCGCCTTCTATCCCACTGCCGATGGTATCGCCTGCTTTGCCCGTACCAAAGTTGCTCTTCCAGCCCAGGCCCTGTTCCTCAAGGCCCGCAGCATCAGGCTCGGGCCCTACATGGGTTGCAGGACCTGCCCCGTGGCACTTCCCAAAGGTGTGCCCTCCTGCAACGAGAGCAACTGTTTCTTCGTCGTTCATGGCCATCCGGGCAAAAGTTTCTCGAACGTCGATGCCTGAAGCAACTGGATCAGGATCCCCATTGGGCCCCTCCGGATTAACATAGATCAGCCCCATCTGCACGGCGGCAAGAGGGTTTTCCAGATCACGGTCGCCGGAGTACCGGTTGTCACCAAGCCATTCGTCTTCAGAACCCCAATAAATATCGTCTTCAGATTCCCAGATGTCTTCCCGACCGCCTGCGAAACCAAAAGGTTTTAAGCCCATTGACTCTATGGCGCAGTTACCGGCCAGAATCATCAGGTCCGCCCAGGAAATTTTCTTCCCATATTTTTGCTTGATGGGCCAGAGCAGGCGGCGTGCTTTGTCAAGGTTTATGTTGTCAGGCCAGCTACTGAGAGGTGGAAAGCGTTGAGAACCTGAACCTGCACCGCCCCGGCCGTCACCCATGCGGTAAGTACCTGCACTATGCCAGGCCATCCGGATAAAGAGGGGTCCATAGTGCCCATAATCGGCGGGCCACCAATCCTGCGAATCAGTCATCAGGGCAAACAGGTCTTTCTTCACCGCTTCCAGATCGAGTTTTTTAAATTCTTCGGCATAGTTAAAATCGGGATCCATTGGATTGCTTAGGTCTGAGTGCTGATGGAGGATATTCAGATTTAACTGGTTTGGCCACCAGTCCTGATTCGAGGTGCCACCACCAGAAACAGCTTTTTTTGTTTTACCTGTCACTGGACATTTCGATTCTTCCATAATTAATAAACAACCTCCCTATTTTTATTTTTATTTAAAAGGCATTTTTGACAAATACCTTTAAAATATAAGTTCCTTTCCCAAATATTGAACCCCGATAATTCACCTTTTGCCAGGGATTCAAGTTCAATATTTACATTAAAAATTCTTCCACATGTCTGGCATCCAAAGTGTCCGTGGTCCTCAGTAATAATGTCATAGCGGGTTTTATTTGCTTCTATATTGAGGGTTCTTACCAGGCCTATTTCCACCAGAGTATGGAGTGTATTGTAAATGGTGGTTTTAGATAAAGAAGGAACCTCTTTGTGCAAATTGACAAAAATCTGGTCAGCTGTGGGGTGGTCAAGTTTATTGCACAAACATTCCAAAACCTTTAACCGGCGATTGGAAAGCCTTATATTATGCTTTTTAAGCTGTTGGGTCGCCCGAGAATACCTTGAGTTCATTGGATCACAACCGATCATTAAGGATATAAGGTTACCAGAATAAAAAGAGAGAATAAAAATTGTAATGATTACATTTTTATTCTACCACTTGCAGATATGGATTACAATCAAAAAATAATAATTATTATCATTAGGGGTTAATTTTTTAAACCTATTTGAGGTTAGTGCTTAAGAGAATAAGCAACCTCCAGTTGGTATCTGAGGCCGTTAAAGGGAAAAATAATTAAACCCTCATTGTTATAATTAATATTTCTTCAGCAGGTTAAAAAAATTTGAAACCGAAACTATCTTACTGGGATTTTTCTGGCAGGTAAAGGATATAAAAAAACAGAAGATATAATTGCTTTGCTTTCAAACCCTGAAAATATCGGTTGCGGCAAAAGTTTGAGTTTCCCTGAAGGAGAAAATTCGAATGAAACTCAAAAAAATTGCCCTGCTTCAGAGTTTAGGGATTTTTTCCCAATAAAATATTTCCGGGGGGAAAAAATGGATATAGGAAAGATCCTGGAGGCGCTAAAAAATAAAGGTTATATAGCTTCTTACTTTGAAAAGGCAGAAGAGGCCGGGGAATATTTAGATAAAAAAATTGATAACAAAACCGTTGGATTTGGAGATTCTGCAACCCTGTTAAGCATGGATTTGTTTTCAAAGCTTTCTGCCCACAATGAGGTTTACGACCCCCAAAATTGTTCAGAGGACATGGGATTCATTGCCACTGCAAAAAAATGCCTGGCAACGGAAATCTACCTTACTTCAGTTAATGCTCTTTCAGCAACAGGGGAGCTTGTAAACATTGATGGTACCGGCAATCGTGTTGCCGGCTCCCTATTCGGTCATGAGAAAGTTTATTTTGTTTCGGGAATTAACAAACTTGTTCCCACCCTTGAAGATGCTATCTGGAGGGCAAGAAATATTGCAGCCCCTCAAAATGCCATGAGGCTTGGCCTGGACACACCCTGTGCAAAGAGGGGCGATCGATGTTATGACTGTTCCAGTCCCCATCGGATTTGCAATGGGATGGTAATCCACCTGAAGAAAATGAATGATATTAATATGGAAATTGTTTTGATTAACGAGCAGCTCGGTTTGTAAATTTAATACTCGGCTGGGATAAAACAATCCTAAAATTTTGGATAAAAAAATCAGTCGAAAACTATGAAAACCACCGTCTCAATCCTCATTTTTTGGAAAGGAAAGGGCGGTGGTTCTTTTGTTTTATAACTTTTCTCCAGGAATAACGGGACCCAAAAATCCCGCTTCCCTCCTGTTTTTCCAAAAGCTCAAACCAAAAGAAACAAGGAAAAGGATTATCCCGCTGATAAAAGGGAAAAAGATATTCAGGTCAAATAATGCCCCGGCCCAGAGAGGACCCATTATTCTCCCCAGGCTCATTGAAGCTTCTGCCAATCCCATGGCCTGCCCCTGTTTTATCAATGCTTTACGGGAAACTTCCGCCAGGGCGGAGGGTTTCAATAAAGCGTTGAAAAGGATGAAAAGGCTCATGGAAATAAGGGCGGGGACAAAGCTTCGGGCCAGAAGGATCAGGAAAAAACCAAATGCGTTCCCCAGCAATCCGAAAATTATCACTTTCTTCTCCCCGAGCTTACGGGTAAGGGGACCAACAATAACCCCCTGGGCCAGTGCATACATTAAGGACATCCCCATCAAAATAGCACCCACTTCTTCCGGGCCGCTCCCAAATCTATGCAGGGCATATAGACCGTAAACCCCGGAAAAAATGGTCTGCCCAAAAATGGCAATAAAAGCCATTGAAAGACCAAAACCCATGGGTGAAAAAAGACCAACCCAGAGGTTTTTTACCTGCAGAAACTTAAGCTCTACGGTTTTACACCTGTCCTTTCCCTGCAGGGACTCTGCCAGCCCAAACAGGACCAGGAAAAAGGTTGCCAGGCAGAAACCTGCGGCTATAAAAAAGGGGGTGGAAATGGACTGGGATGCCAGGAGACCCCCCAGGCCCGGACCAAGAATCAAACCCAACCCTATTGCTCCCCCAATCTTACCCATCACCCCTCCTCTCTGCTCGGGGGAAGAAACATCCACCGCATAAGCCTGGGCTGCAGGAAGGGTGGCAGAAGAAAGAAACCCATTCAAAACCTGGGCACAATAGAGCATCCACAAATCCGTTGCCAGGGCAAAAATAACCAAAGCAGATCCCATGCCCGTAAGTCCCAGCAATAAAAGGGGTTTTCTCCCTGTCCTGTCAGAAAGGCTGCCCCATAGGGGAGCAAAAATGAACTGCATAACTCCATAACTGGCAATTAAGAGACCGTAATGAACACCCCTCCCTCCCAGGCTTTCTAAGAAAAAGGGGAGGACAGGCATGGCAATCCCAAAACCGATCATAACAACCACAAGACTGCTCAACAAAATCCATAAATTTTTCTTCCGCATTGCTATATCCCTCCTCAATACCGACCGTCGGTATGCCAGGCCCAAAAAACTTTCCCTCCCCTGAGGGAAAAAGATGATAACTATCCCCCGAAATTCCCCGGGGCTAATCCCAGATATTACCCAGGAAATCCCTGATCACATTGTTCGTTCCTTCCGGGTTATCCTGGTTGGCAATATGGTGAGCATCATTTATGACCTCCAGCCTTGTAGTCGGATCCTCATTATGCCAGCGTTTCATCTGTTTCTGGACGAAGGAAGTCTCGTGGTCCCCGTGGCACAAAAGCTTGGGCTCAGAGGTATGCTCTGGGAGCCCCCTGGTCATTTCTCTTAACATTTCCTGGGTTAAATGGGCCATTACTTTTTTCCCATTCTCCGCGGCAACCCTTTCCATGTAGGACTGTGTTTCTTCCTTTAGGGTGCGGTGGCTGGCAAAAGCCTTAAAAATACTCCTGCTGGGATATAGTTTAATAAACAAACCAATTAAAGGATTTGCCAGTTTGATTATGGGGGAAATTGGTGGATGAAGGGGACCACCCCCAATATGGATAGTGGCCTGAGTCCTTTCCGGGTATTTATGGGCTGCAATCTGGGTAACATAACTCCCCAGGGAAAGCCCGGCCAGAACGGCTTTTTCCACTCCCAGGTGATTCAGAATATCCCTGATAAAATCAGCTGCACTTTCCGCAAAAGACAGCCTGTTATCAATGGGTTCAGACTTCCCGTGATAGGGCATATCCCAGATAATAACCCTGTAGTTTTCTTTCAGGTCTTCCACCTGGGCCCGAAAGGTTTCGTGGTTCATATTGACCCCGTGGGAGAAGATAATGGCAGGGGCGTTCTCCGGCCCGAATACCTCGTAATAAATTTTTCCAATCCTGTTTTTTAGATACACTTTACTCACTCACTCCCTCTTTCATGATTTCTACTGCTCCTGTTTCACCATTTACTCTGACCACCTGTCCATCCTGAAACCTGGTTGTTGCGTCTTTAATTCCCACAACTGCAGGAACTCCATATTCCCGGGCTACCACCGAACCGTGGGAAATCGGCCCCCCGGTTTCCATAATAAGGGCTCCAGCATTGATAAAAAGTGGTGTCCAGGCGGGATTGGTTCCCCTGGTTACCAGGATATCCCCTTTCTTCAGTTTTGAACCCTCTTCGGGGGAGCTCAAAACTCTCACCGGGCCTTCGCAAACACCTGCCGATACTGGAATTCCCTTTATTGCTCCATCTCCATCCTCTTCGGGATAGAAAATGCTTTCCCCTGTGCTGAGAATAATCCTGGGGGCGGTAAGCGCCAGATTCTTTTTGTACTCCTCCCTGTTCTTTTGCACGAGAGCTTTAAGGTTTTGGCCTTCCTTAATTTCCCCGAGACGCAGGAAGAATACGTCCATCATATCATCCAGCTTTCCTCTACTGACCAGTTCCTCTCCGATTTCCTTGAGAATATCCCGGAAAATGGAGTGGATCCTGGTTAAAATAAACTTGGATTGCTCCCGCAGTCCAAAAAGCCGTCGGTAGTCTCGAAGCAACCTCTCAACTTTCCTTGCCTTTTTCAACTGACCGGCTTTTTCCAGTTTGCCGGTAATATTCTCAATGGCCTGCTCTGCTTCCCTTTCTCCCCTGGCAAAATTATCTAAACCCTTGCTATAGCTCTGGTTATCAATATAGGACTGGACCAGTTCAAGAATGTATTCTGGTTCCTCTTTCCACTGGGGGATACCCAGGTCAATTTCCTGGTTGGAACGGGTCCCATAACGGGCCAGAAAATCCTGGATTTCCCTGTCTTCAAGAGAGGGTTGCCTCCCTTCATTATCCAGCTTTTCTGCTATCCGCATCAGCTCAAGGCCCATTTCTGTAGTAATATTATGGGGAAGGGCCTGCACGACAAGGTCAAATTCTGATGCGTCTTCCAGGTAGGGCCCGGCCATCTTTCGGGCCTTTTCCACGTTCTGCATGACTGGAGCAAGATATGAAAGGATACCAAACCCTTCCACAGTATACTTGCTTAAATCAATTATATCCAGTTTTTCTTCCATATTTTTTGCCTTTTTCCACTGTTTTTCAATTTTTCCAGGCCATTCATCCCATTCCTGCAGGGCTTTTTTCCTGGCCTTTTCCTGGGAAAGTTTCCCGTAAAGCGCCTTTTTTGCCATGGGAGTCAAAATTTTTAATAAAGGAATAATGTTCCGCAGAATCCAGGAAAACATTCTGCTTTTTTCCCCGGTTAACTCTTCTTTATTCCTTTCCAGGACCTGTATTAAAGCCCTGGCAGTAATCGGTTCCTGGTCCGAAAATAGTTCATTGTTTATTATATCCTTCCAGCGTTTTTCATTCCGGAGGGCATCGGTCATGTCCAGATACATGCGCCCGCCCGCCGGCGCAAACCACCAGAGATCTTCCTCGTTCTGGATATCTTTATTGAACATCCTTGCGGGATATAAAAACATTCTTTTCAAAGCACTTTCCCCTATTGGAGTTAGTGGCTCCTGCATTCCCTGGGAAACCAGGCTGAAATTGATGTGAACCCGGAGCCCCTTTTTATCTTCTGGTGTTGGGGGGACAGGATACAGGGAGGTGATTGGACGGGACTGGACCAGGTAAAATTTCCCCCTTTTACAGGTCCATTCAATATCCTGAGGTGCCCTAAAATAATCTTCAACTTTTTTTCCCAGGTCAAATAGTTCCGCAATTTCCTCTTTACTTAAGGAAGGCTGTCCCTGTTTATCTGAATGAACGGGGACAACCCCTATCCCTCCATCTGTCCGGATACTCATAAGGTCTTTCTCCTGGATTTCTTCCCGGGATATTGTCCCCTCAGGCTTTTCCAGAATCCACTGATCGGGACTAACCTCACCGTTAACAATTGCTTCGCCAAGGCCCCAGGAAGAGTTCAAAAGCATCTGATCTCGCCTTCCGTTCACGGGGTTGGCCGAAAAAAGAATTCCCGATTTTTCCCCGTCAACCAGGTCCTGGACAATAACCCCTGGAGCCAGTTCATCCTCAATAACTCCAGTTTTAACCCTGTAGGCAATTGCCCTTTCACTCCACAGGGAAGCCCAGCAGAGTTTAATATAATTAAGGAGATCCGGGAAAGAAGTAACATTTAAAAAGGAATCATACTGACCTGCAAAGGAACTATCCCCGAGGTCCTCCGCTGTAGCGGAAGACCTTACCGCTACAGCAGTTGAACCCAGTTCCCGGTAGTAACCTTCTATCTCTTTCCGCAATTTTTCAGGAAACTCACCGCCTTCTAAAAGGGTTTTAATCTCCCGGGATATTTCTTCAAGAACGAATTTTTCATTCCGTTTAGTCCCTTCCAAAAGGCCCTGGGTTCTCTCTATCAGGTTATTGGCCTCCATGAATTCATAATAGGCCCTGGTAAACACCACAAAACCTTCCGGTACAGGAAGCCCTGCCCGGACCATCGCCCCCAGGTTGGCTGCCTTACCGCCCGCTATATTTAAATCCCCTTCTCCGATTTTCTCCAGTTTTTCAACAAGTTTCACCAGAATCACCTTTCCTTTTCGGCCTAAATTCTTTCATACCAACCGTCGGTATGCTGGAGTGAGAAATTTTCCTCTTCAGGAGAGGAATCTTTCCATGTAGGATTCCTTTAAATGAATTTCTCCCTCTTTTAACCCCAGAATCCTTGCAAAAGCCTCCTCGTAAAAACCCAGCCTCTCTTCCAGGGCCCTTGCCAATTCTTGAGAACTATATTCCTCCCCCTCTTTCGTCATTTCCCTGGTCAGGTCTTCAATGGACCTGTTCAGGTTATTGATTGTAAGCAGGAGAAATTCCGCCATTTCCTTTTGATTGGTTTTTGTAAAGAGCCCTTCTTTAATTCCACCTTCAACTATCTCCTCAAAATATCTCAACGCCTGACTTTTCAACTGATTGAATAGTTTCCGCTCCATTTTCAGGTTTCCATCCTCAGCAAATACTCCCTTTATTCTTTCCCTCTGGTGAGAACGTTCTTGTTTAAACTGATTGACTAACTGGAAAACAAGGTTGATTTTCTCCAGGGCATTCAGATCCTCCCTTTGAGCAACCTCCTTTATTATCCCGATTGCCCTGCTGGAGTATTCCCGGGCAATAGCAGTTACTATGTCTTCTTTGCAGTCAAAATAGTGGTAAAAAGCCCCTTTAGATACGCCAACAGCATCAATTATGTCTTTTATGGTGGTCCTGTCATATCCTTTTTTATTGAAAAGATCCAGAGCAGCCTGCAAAAACTCCTGCCTTGTATTTCTTGCAGCTTCAGTGGGTTCCATTCTCTCACCTCCATACCGACCGTCGGTATCTCAATTATAATACTTACTCTTCCCTCTGTCAATATAACTCCGGGCTTTTTTTATTATTCCAACCTTTTTTAGGTCTTAGCTCGTTTCTACGTCCCTCAGGCAACTCATAAAAAAATCAAATTTTTCCCTTATTTTTCCCGGGCAAGAGGCGAGCATAGTTATTGCTAACCCCGTATTTTTTTCGCATTTCTGCCAGGAAACCGTGGACCTCTGCCTTATACCCCTTATCGGCCCCTCCCCGGGGGTAAAGGCTAATAAATTTTTCCCCAAGGTCTGGAAAATTTTCTTCTATAAATGTTAAGAACCTGCGCCTGATGCCTCCCGTAAGGTAGAGCATTCCGGTTAACATGTAATCCACCCGGGCCTCGGCAGCCCATTTGACCATCTTTTCCAGGTTTTCTTTATCATCAGCAAGGAAAGGGATAATGGGCATAAAGTGGAATCCCGTATGGGCCGCTGTTTTTCCCGTCTCTTTAAGAGCATGAAACCGGTCAATGGGGGCTGCCGCACCGGGTTCCACCCTTTTGGACAGTTCAGAAGCCCCGGTGGTTATGCACAAAGCAATGTTTACATAGGTTCTTTTTCCCAGTTCATGGATTAAATCCAGGTCCCGCAGGATGAGGTCTGATTTCGTGCTGATTATTACGGGGTTTTTATACTCTATCATCACTTCCAGAATCCCCCGCATCAAACCGTATTTTTTTTCTCCCTCCTGATAACTATCACAGACCCCGCCAATATTAATAATATCACCTTTCCAGCCGGGTGCCCTCAATTCTTTTTCCAGGACTTCGGCGATATTCGTCTTTACAAACCCTTCCCGTGAAAAACCCCCTGCTCCTGCAGGGTGTTTTTTGCCTGGCCCATAACAGTACTGACAGCCATGGGAACAACCCCGGTAAATATTCAGATCAAACCTGTAGGGAAGTCCTTTGCGCTGCAGGGGATGCAAGGCTTTATTAGCGCATATCTCTCTGTATTTCATTTTGGCCCCCTTTCCATTATATTCTGGACAATATTCTTTTTTTCTTCAATTTCTCGGATTACCCTTTTCCTCGTTTCGCCGGGACCCTTCTGGTTTTACCGAGATTTTCAGGATTAACCCAAAACCTCAAGGAAAATTTGATTTCCTGGTGAATTATTTAACTAAAAATAATTTCGGGAGGTGGTTAGCGTTACAGGATAAATTGTTTTAACCGAAGAAAACTTTTTTTCAATGTATTATCCTGCTTGTAACGCAAAGTTATGTCTGAAATCAGCGAGAAAATTGTGATTCAAAGTTTCCAGAAATCCCTGGAAACCGATGGGATCGAATTTTTAAAGGGGCGGGACAGTGAAAAAAAGAACCTTCTAGAACTCCTGGATGAACTTGCTGAAACGGATGATCACCATCAAAAACTCATCACGGGCAAAAAGATCTGGAAAATTCTCTTTGAACATGCAATGAGCTATATTGACCCCGATCGTAGGGGTTATGACAATCTTTTTGCCATGCTGGATGACTATGTGGAGTTCGAAGAATTAATGTTTGCGTCTGATCCTTTTTACCGTGACCACACCCTGCATTCCCTCTGGGTATATTTCCTTGGGGAGTACCTTTGCATGGACCCTCAATTTTCTAAGATTTTTACTGGGCTGGAAATGTCTTTTTACCCAGACCAATTAAGAAAAAAAGCAATGGATTTAATTGAATGCAGCATACCATATGAAGATAGGTTCGAGCCTTCAATCCGCTGTGTGGCAGCTCTTTCCCACGACCTGGGGTATCCCATCAAAAAAGTGGATAAAATAAACCGGGCCCTGGGTAAAATCCTCCCCCACTTTTCCATTACCCACCACCAGGAATTCAGTTTCGCTTATCTCCCTTTACAGCAGGGATACCTGAACGAACTGGCCAGGATAATCTCCAGCGATATCAGGGCAAACCCTTCGTCCCAGGAGGATTTTTTGGCCTTTTGCCAGGAACAGGGGATCGAAGATCCTTTCTCCCGGGAAGGAATCGAAATAATGGAGCAATTACCACGAAAAACCCGGAAAAAAATGGGGGAAGCCTATAACCCTGTATTTCAAATAAAAACCAATCGCCTGGGTTTTCTGGGAATGCTCAAGGAAGTTGAAGCCTACCAGCATGGCTTCATGAGCGTTTACCTTTTAACAAAACTTCTTCCTGCTTTTACCTCTGCCACTCACCTTTTTTATGATTCCCCTGAGCCTCAGTTCCTGGACCAACCCTCAAGCCTTTTTAGCAAGCTCATGATTATGGCCGCTATTGTTGCTCATTCTTCTTCCCTGTATACTATAAGAAATATAGATTCCCCCCAGGCCTTTTTAACCTTTGTTGATGAACTGGAGGAGTTTTCTCGAATCAGCCGGGCCGACCATAAGCGAAAATTTGTCGAGCAGTTCTGCAGAACTGAACTGGATTTAAAGGGAAAATGGTTTGAAATTAAATTTATTTTTGCCGAGGGCGACCCTGCTCACCTCAATCCGGAAATTTTTTTCCGGGATAAGGTTAAGCGTTTCCTCCAGGTTTTTGCGATAAACGACCTGGGAGAAAACTTTTGGATCCGGTTGATAGTTGAGGATCGCCTGACTGGAAAGGAAAACCCTTATTATACGCTGGAAGTAGCAAGGAAGCATGTAAAACTATCTGTTGGGGGAAAAGAAGTTCTCCCATGCCAGTACCTTGGTAAATCTGAATTCAAGTTTAATTTCCAAAACTCCTGATCCCAAAACGCCTATTTCCTCTTTCCTTTTTCCATTTTTTAATCATCAGGGAAGCTTTCCTGCAGAAGTTTTTATTTTTCTATAAATCCTTTTTTAACACGATTATTCCAAAAACGTTTTCGTGTTAGTAACAAAAAAACCAAGTCTGGAGGTTAATATGACTAGATATCTTGCCAGAATTCATCCTCGTTCACTTGCCCATCTCAGCCGCCATTTGCAGGCGCTGATCAAGGGAAAACTGTGGGTAAAAATATTAATCGGAATGGCTTTAGGTCTGATTGTAGGTTTAATAATCAGCCCTGAAACCGGTTTGTTTAAGCCCGACACAGCAGAAGTTATTGGCAGCTGGCTGGCCATGCCGGGAAATATTTTCCTGGGATTGATCCAGATGGTGGTAATTCCCCTTGTTTTTGCTTCAGTTATCCGGGGGATTGCTTCAGGAGAGGATGTCGAGTACCTCAAGCGAATTGGAACAAGGCTCGTGGGTTATTTCATTTTTACAACCACCGTAGCAATCATAATCGGGATCGGGATTACCTTTTTAATTCAACCGGGTAACTTTATCGACGCAGACCTGGCCCCCCGTGTTGAAGTCCCCGATGTTACCCTCGAGGAAGCCCCGGATACAATCGGGTTGGAAGGCCTCCCCGATGTCGTAGTCCAGCTGCTTCCCGAAAATCCCCTGGGAGCAATGGTTGAACGACAGATGCTGCACGTAGTCCTCTTCGCCGTTTTTATAGGCCTGGCTCTCATTTCCATGCACCCCAAACAGGCCAAGCCCCTCCTGGAACTAATGGGGTCGCTCCAGGAAGTTGCGATGACTGTTGTCCGCTGGGCCATGGTCATTGCTCCTCTTGCTGTATTTGGCCTGTTAGCCCAGATTACAATTAAAGTCGGGCTGGAGGCCATGCTGGGAATGGCAGTTTACGTGGGGACCGTCCTCCTGGGACTCATAATCCTTCTGCTCTTTTACCTCACCCTGGCCAGCCTGATCGGGAAAACCAGTCCCGCGAAATTTATGGGAGCAGCCCGGGAAGTTCAGCTTTTAGCCTTTTCCACATCCAGTTCTGCAGCGGTAATGCCTCTGACAATCAGAACTGCAGAAGAAAAACTAAAGGTCCGCCCTTCCACAGCCCAGTTTCTCATCCCCCTGGGAACTACCATTAATATGGATGGAACAGCCCTTTACCAGGGTGCTGCAACGGTTTTCCTGGCCCAGGTTTTTGGAGTAGAGCTCACAATTCCCACCCTGCTTTTAATTGTAGTAACGGCCGTGGGAGCCTCAATAGGGTCGCCGGCCACACCGGGCGTTGGAATTGTTATCCTGGCAATGGTTCTCCAGAGCGCGGGCATTCCCACAAGTGGCATTGCCTTAATTCTTGGAGTTGACCGGATTCTCGACATGAGCAGGACCGCACTCAACGTGTCCGGAGACCTGACTGCAAGCCTGGTTCTCGACCGCTGGGTCGGGGGGAAAAAATCCTTTGAACAGCAGAAAGAGGACGAGGAATTCTGGGAGGAAAAACGAGAGGTTACTGGTGACGAGGTAATCTGTGATGAAGATGAATAAAACAATAAAAGAAAGACGAAAAAACCGGGGTTCCTGGCTCCGGTTTTCTCGTAATCTATCCCGCCGAACCCTCCCGGTAGCACTCCTGTTCCCGTTTCCCACGAAAAGGCGTTAAAATAGCACAGGTGGTGCTGGATATGCCTGCCGCCAGAAAACAGTTCCATCAGGCAAAGGGTTTTTCCAGAAACCTGCTGGCCAAATCTCTTTTAACTCCTCAAGCATCTCCAGGGTACTGGAAAATTGCCCTTCAACTGCTTTAACACCTTTTCTTTTAAGGAAATAACCTTTTCCTTCCTGATCTACCCATTTATGTTTTCTTCTCTCCTGGAGTAATGAACCTTTTTCGCCATCCTCTCAGCCCTGGAACAGGTTTAAATTCACCCCCCTCTCCTCCGGGTTGCTCCCAGAACAAGAGGGACCCGTTATCTTTTTTCTCTTGCCGGCAACAATATCCCGGTTTACTGGCTGATGGGTAATTCCTCTTGGATAAACTCTTTTACTAGAATTAAATTTGTTCCTCAAAACCAAAGGCCTGAGGGGTAAAATCAAAAAAATCCAACGGGGGTAAAAACCAATGAAAAAAGTGATAAAATCCCTGGATTCTCCCTGCTTAAAACGGGCGCTGGATAATAATAATATTTCCTTCTGGAGTTCCTTTGGCAGGTACCGCGAGGGAATAATAAACCCTGACCCGGATTTTTTCTGGATCATTGCCGGAATACCCCTCTACTCCTATAACGGAGTAATGAGGTCTCGCCTTTCACCGGAAAAATTCCACGAGAACTACAATCTGCTTTTGAAAAGATTCGGGGACGGCAAACTGCCCTTGATCTGGTGGGTAAGCCCTGATACTCAACCCCCCGGGACTTCATTGTATCTAAGCCGGGAAGGGTGGAAAGACGAGGGCTTTTTCCCGGCCATGGCCGCAGAACTGGGTAATAACGATGAGGGCATTTCCATTCCTCACCGTTTTTCTATTAAACAGGCCACTTCTCCAGAGGATAGAAAGCTCTGGATAAAATTAATGTCCAGAGCCATGGGGTTTTCCGAAAAGGTAATCACAAAGGCAGTCCGGGTGGATACCCTCCTGGAGGAAACTGTTGTAAAAAAACAGAAAAGATTTATTGGTTTTTTAGGAGCAAAGCCAGTTGGAACCAGCCTGATGCTTCCTGATTCCGGAGTTGCCGGAATATTTGGAGTTGCAACCCTGCCCGAGGCAAGGGGGCTGGGAATAGGCAAAGCCATGACCCGATGGGCAATGCTGGAAGGGAAAAAATCAGGTTTCCAGGCAGCCACCCTCGTTGCCACACCCATGGGGGAGCCTGTTTATCAAAAGCTTGGCTTCCAGAAAATTTTTTCCTTTCACTGCTTTTCTCTGAATTCATAAGTAAGGCAAACCCCTTCAGCATGAACCTTGATCAGAAGCCTGGCATTCAAAATTTCACCTAAATTCAAAGGGGAAACCCTCTCTCTCCGCAGCGGCAAATCCACAGCGGGTTTCCCGCAAATACACCGACCTCCAAAAGCATTTTTGTCCTGGTGGAGTCCATTAATAATAATCATGAAAGCACCCTGATAGTTATTGCTGACAGGCTCGGAAAACCCCCCAAAACAGTTCAGCTGCCCCTAACATTAACCAGACAATAGGAGGTTAATTATGGAGGAGGGACCCCAGGTTTCGGGGAAGACGTTCCAGTAAACCTAAAAGGTCAGCCTCCCCGAGCTTTTGTTTTAACTCTGGAGGAAGTTCCTTTTCCGGTACACCCTCAAGGAGAATCTGAGTCTCTTCCTCTGAGAAAAAATATTCCTCTTCCCAGTTCTCCAGGAAATTTTCATTAGCCGGACACCCCTCCTGGCAGAGCATACAACCATAAATGGCGTTATGCCATCCAGACTCCACCCATTCCGGGAAGGAGTACTCTGGAGGAGCATCATTGACATAGGCCAGGCACCTCCTGACCTTAAGTAAAAATCTATCCGGAGCAATTGCCCCACTGGGACACAATGCCTCGCAGATTCTGCAGTCCTGGCAAAGCTCAAGAAGACGTGGTTCTTTCAAGGTACTCTCATCAAAATCCATATCCGTAAAAAAGGCCAGGATTTGATGGTAGCTTCCCATTCCCGAAACATAAATAATATTGTTTCTGCCATAAGCCCCGAGGCCCGTCCCCGCGGCCAGAGCCTTCAGGGGAAGGCGGAAAGCAGGATCAACCCGGAAACCTTTTTCAGCAATGGCCTTTTCGAGGCAACCCTTCACCTCCAGGATCCGGTTGCGAAAGTTCCGGTAGGCAGGAGGAATAACTGTTTTTACATTCCTCCCTCCTGCAGTAAAAACCAGTCGGGTTGAGAGCTGCGGATAAGCTACAACAATCAATGAACGGATCCCAGGAAAGTCTTCAGGTAGGGAGAAACCGCCATTTATAATCGCTTCCCGGAAAAAATTGGTTTCCAGAATTCCCCTCTGGTGTAATTGGAAAATCCTCTCTTCCAATTTTGGCAGCTCAGCAATAGAAATACCCCGGTATTCAAGGCCCTTTTCTCTCATTACTCTTTCCAATTCACTTTCTGTGCCATTTTTTATTTTTTTCACCCCCTGTCCTGTAGTTTCCCCTTCCAATGAAGTTTACCTGTTTTTTCCCAGGAGTTCAGCATGCCCCCTTACTTTTTTCCCCTGCAAATTCCCTTGCCCTGACCAAAAACAGGTGTCAGCACCCCAGTCAAGGGTTTTCCAATTACGGTCTGCGGTAATAATGGAAAAACTTCATGGGCCTGCTTGGATCAATCTTCTCGGAAAAACCAATCAGAGCCCCTGGCAGGTAATAGGTATTACCTCCAGAAAGAATACTTCAGATGGAAAGGGTCGGGTAAAAAAACCCAGGGTAAGGTGGTTTGGGGGTTCGTTTGATCGCGGGTTAAAAATCTGGTAAGAACGATCCTCCTCACCAATCCTCATTAGCAAAAAGGAGGTTGAAAAAATGTTGAAGAGAGATTTTCCCATCCTTGAGTATGATAGTGAAAAAAGGGCTGTAATCAACCCTGAAGAGGTATTTCGCCCTGCTCAAGTTCCCCCAGCCTGTGTCATGACATTTTTCCAGGATATTCTGGACAAACTCCAGCGGGATGGAAAAACCAAGAAAGTTGCTGCCATCAAATCAGAAATGGGCGAGTTTCCTGTATTTGAATTGGAATTTCAGGACCGGAAAGTGGCTGTTTGTAACCCGGGGGTTGGAGCACCCCTCGCTTGCGTATCCATGGAAGAACTAATAGCCCTGGGCTGTAAAAAATTCGTTGCCTGTGGTAGCGGGGGAGTCCTTGATAGGGAAATTCTCCGGGGAACCGTTCTTGTTGTTGAATCTGCAGTTCGACAGGAGGGAACCTCATATCATTACCTCCCCCCTTCCCGGGAGGTGGAAGCAGACCGGGAAACGATAGAAGACCTGATCGGGGTGTTGAATAATCACAATATTAAGTACCTCCAGGGAAAAGTTTGGACTACAGACGCCATTTTCCGGGAAACCCGTGATTTGGTGGAGTTGAGGCGCCAGGAGGGTTGCCTGATGGTAGAAATGGAAGCCAGTGCCCTGCTCGCAGTTGCGCGTTTTCGGGGGGTTAAGTTTGGAGAGATCCTGGGGGCGGGTGATGATGTTAGCGGAGAGAACTGGGATGAAAGGTACTGCAGTGAAAAATCATCACACCGGGAGAAGCTGTTCTGGCTCGCCGTTGAGGCAGCGCTGGCATTTTAAAAAAAGAAAGGTCAACAATACCAGATCCTCCATCTGACGGAAATCAGGTCCTGCGGGTGATAACTTTTCCCAAAGGACATAAATGCCAGTATTGTCCCTGGAATTAAAAAATCTTACCCTGAGCAAAAATGATTTCAGGTAAGATTTTTTGCTTTTAAGCGCCAACAGTTCAATTAAAACAAAAAGCCTGCAGCCAGAATAGAGGCCATAAAACTGTAGATAACCATTTCCATCTGGAATTTTAAAAATGCTTTTTTGCTGAAATAACGTTCCTTGAGGTAAATAAAGCCTTCGATATTATCTGGACATGGGGCCGCGCTACTAACATGAGTATAAATAAACAAAAGGCCGAAAACAGTTGCAAACTGGGCCAGGAAAGAGAGTTCCCCAAGGGGACCGATCAAAAAATACAGGGGAAGAGAAAGAAGAAACCCCCTTACAACCTGTCCCGGCAAAACAAACTTTTCCACTACTTTTCTCTCTTTCTCCTCCGACATGTCCCTGAGGTAATCCATTAATCTCTGCCTGCCTTCGTAAAT
Source organism: Halobacteroidaceae bacterium (assembly GCA_003551665.1). GTDB lineage: Bacteria > Bacillota > Halanaerobiia > B1SED10-174 > B1SED10-174 > T1SED10-26. The sequence continues at coordinate 47,481 of PUNE01000107.1, read as the reverse complement.
ATCCTTGCTGATGCGAAGAGCGATTATTCCGGCAAACATGTAGGAACCAACATGGATGAGCATAAACCAGAGACTGAACAAAAGGTATTCCATTTTCAACCTCCCCGTAATTAAATTAGCCAGCAAAATTCAGGAACTTCAGACTCCTTCCCGGCTCTTAAATGCTTTAAAAAAGGAAGCAAAGGTATCAATTATTAACCCCACGGAAAAGACAACAAGAAAAAACCGGGGAACAACCTTGAAAATTATGTCCAGGGTTTCCCCATCTAAATCCCCATTCCCGGTTAAAAACCTGAGAAATCCTTCGTCCAGAATCCCCGGCCTCGTTAGAATAAGGAAAACCAGGACGAGAAAAGAAATATTTAAAAACCCGTTATAGGCTGCCAGAGGCAGTGTCCACTTTCGGGTATAAAATTTCAGCCCTTCTTTTATCATCGCCAGCACAAAGAAAACATTGATTATGGGAAGAAATTGAGCAAAAACCTCGTGGTCCAAAAAGGGGACTACCTGGATCGAAGTATCCTCTCCGAAAGAAAAAATGCCCGTAACCCTTCCCGCCGCATTAAATATAATCATTGCAAGGAAAATAAAGATTATTCCCAGGACTGGTTCAGAAACCCTGATTTTCCCTTCTTCTTTTTGGGCAGGAAGTTGAGAGGGACTCCACTTCTTTGCCTGACCTAATTCTGGTTTCTCCCCTCCCAGCCGTTCATAAAGGGCAAAAAAGAAAGTGACCCAGGCTGCTGCCTGGATAACACCCGAAAAAATGCTGGAAAAATAATCTCCAAGTCCCATCCAGAGGCTAACCGGGGGATTAAAAATATAACTAATTCCCAGGGCCAGGGATAGTCCGAAAAAAACCGCTGCCGCAACAATTTTCAGGACCAGAAAATAGGTATCAAAAAAGTCGGGACCAATCAGGTATTTTTTCTGGGGGTGATATTTCTGGGCTAAAACCAGGGGATCCCCCATTTCCTGAAGAACCTCTTCAACCTCCTTTTCTGTTGGTTCCTGCCCCGTTGAAAGCCTGTCTAGCCTTTCCCTGATCAGATTTCGAACCTCATTCTCCGCTCCCTCTCTTTTTTCTTCAGGGAGTCTTTTTTTTAGAGCATCAATATACCTTTCAATTAGTTCCAACTCTTCCACCCCATTTTCTTATCCGGTTTTCGTCTTCCGAAAATTTACTTGCACCTCGAAAAATCAAGTTTAACTCCATTTTTAACCCTTATTTTGAAGTGATTAGATTTATTTTAAATATATCACTTCTCACAGCTCTTGTCAGTAAATAAATCAAAATTTTTCCAAAAAACAGATCCCCCCTATTAATTATTGGCGATGAATATTTTCTTTAATTTTTCCCGAGGGGATGCGGGATTAAGCCAAAACAATCCCCTTTAAATCAAATGAAATCCCGCAGGCAAAGATCTATCCAGGGCAGTTGAAAAAAATCCACTCCAACTTCACAAAAAAAAGGATTAAAAGGCATGTTTCCTGCCCTTTAATCCTTCCATTTTTTTGAATTTTTTAGAGCTCCCGGGAAAGTATTACTGCCCGGTTTCCTCCTTCTTTTTTGGCAGTATAAAGCGCTGAGTCTGCGCGGGAAATAAGTTCCTGAAAAGTCTTTTCTCCCTGCAGGGCGGATATTCCAAAGCTTGCTGTCAGCTGGAAATCATAATCTCCTTCCCGGAAAACCCCATCCTGCCCCAGGTCCTCCCTTAATTCTTCAATCCTCTCCTGGGCTTCTCCGCTGTTGGTCAGGGGCAAAAGGATACAGAACTCGTCTCCCCCGTACCTGGCAACGCAATCGGTTGCCCTGACCTTGTGCCTGAGTTTTTCTGCAAAAACTCTTAAAACATTATCTCCCGCCTCATGCCCAAAATTATCGTTTACTTCCTTGAAATTATCAATATCTACCATTACTACACTAAGGCAGTAATTCTGAAGGCGGGCAATCTCCACCTGCTTTTGCCCGATGGAAAAAAGAGCACGGCGGTTGAAAAGCCCGGTTAAATCATCCCGCCGGGCCAGTTCCTGGGCCTGTTCTTTTTCCTTCTTGAGGAAATTAGAGTGGGCAACAAGGCTCAGGGAAAGGAAAACTATCTCTAAAGCGGAACCAATCTGGATCCCGGAAAAGGTAAGAAACCCGTGGGGTAATATTCCAAAACTCCTGCCCATGAGGAGGAAAATTCCTCCAACGAGAAAAACCCAGGCCCAAAAAAGGAAAACGGCAGGGCGATATTTTTTCTCCCAGGTCCTGTATACTCCTGCAATGAGGGTAACTGAACCAGCAAAAATCGTTGCAATATTCAACTGCATGGCCAGGGTATAAGGAAGAAAGAGAGAAAAGGGCAACATAAGCAGAGAAAAACCCGCTATACCCAGGAAAAACGTGTTAAGCCCGGGGAAGTTTTTCTTCAAATTCAGGATTTTGGTGGCAAAAAGCAGGAGAAAAATGTTGCCCCCAAAGGAAAAGAACATTACCGAGCGGTTGGCCCAGTCGGGTGCCTGGGGCCAGAAAAACTGGAAGGAAAGACCGTTAAGGGAGAGATGGAAAAAAGCGATACAGAGAATGTACATTGTATAGAAAAGGAAGCGCATGTCCCGGGAAAAGAAAAAAATAAAGAGAGTATACAAAGCAACTATGAGCAGCATTCCCAGGTAAGCCCCCTGGAAAAGGTGCTCCAGGGAAGAGCGGGAATAAAAGGAGTTCTGCTCCCAGATTGTCAGAGGTACAATATGTGCAAACTCCGTTTCCGTCCTCAAATAAAGGGTAATTGTCTTCCCCGGGGGAATCTCCGGCAGGGGAAATACAAAATTCCTGTTTTCTAAAGGGCGCTGATCAAAAGGAAGAAGGGATCCCGCTTTCTTCATCTCGTATTCACCTGTTTCTGTCGGGAAAAAGAAGCGAACATCATGTAAAAGAGGATATTCTACTTCCAAAAACCAGTGCTGCTGGGAGGTTAGGTCAGTAATCTCCCACCTGAACCAGTAGGCAGAATCCGTATAGGAATAGCTGGGGGTTCTATTACCATGAGGCTGGAATTGCTCCTGCAACCCGGGGGAAAGAACCCCTTCCAGGTCCAGATTCCCTTCAGGATCTTCAAGCACCTGCAGGTAGGAATAAATATTGTATTGGTCCTTCTTTTCCACCAGCTCAAGGGCGCCGGGGAAGGCAAGTATTGTTTTGGAGAACAAAAAAAAGAGAAACAGAGCCAGTAGAACTCTTTTCCCCCAACTTTTTTTATTGAAAAACCTGTTCTTCATGGCTAAAACCACCTTGTCAGTCGGAGTTTTCTGTTTAATTCTCTATTATTTCTCCGGAACCCCTTTCTCCCCCTGCATTTTTCCCTTTTTTTGCTTCAGAACAAAAAAATCTGGTCTTTTTCTTTCCCCCCAATCAACAAAAATTGGTGCAGGATTCCACTTTTCCCTCGGGGAAAACAATAATATAGTTCCATAAATACAGGAGGAGGTTTTCCAATGAAAGAAAAACAGCCCCGGGGTGTTTTGGTAAAGCCAAAAGAGCGCCTCTCCGCTCGACAGGTTCAGTTAATCGATGAAGTTTCCCGGGAGCTACTCCAGGATCCCGGTATCCACTGTTACAACCAGGAAGCAGCCGAGCTTTTCAGGGGCGCCGGTGCTTCGGTTAAAGAAAAAGGTGATGGCTGGCTGATAAGTATTCCCGATGGGGTAATTGAGCGGGCCCTGGATAGTGCCCCGGCAAAAATTACCCTGGGAGCCAGGAATCCGGATAACATTCTGGAGCTAGATGCTTTTGAGCCCCGGGTGCGCTTTGGCAGTGGTTCAGAAACGAATACCTGGCTTGAAGTGGAAGAAAAGAATGGACAAACGGAAATAAAGAAAAGCAGGGGTAACCTGGAAAGGCTATGCACAGCAGCCCACCTTGCCGATAACCTGGAAAACCTTGATTTCTTCATCCGCTGCGTCAACGTCCAGGATCCCGAACTAAAAGAAGAAAACCGCGACGTAAATATTTTTACTTCCAGCCTGAACAACATAACCAAGCACGTCCAGGGGGGGCTGGCAAGGCTGGATGCACTTCCTGATGTTATCAGATTGGGGGAAATCGTGGCCGGGGGCAAAGATGCCTTCCACCGAGCCCCGGTAATTTCGTTCATAACCTGCATAGCCAAAAGCCCCCTGCAGATAGTTAAGGACACCACAGAAAAACACCTGGCCATTGCCAGGCAGGGTATTCCCGTAGTGGTTTCCAGCTCTCCCATGGGAGGAACAACAGCTCCATTTGACGAATTCGGCATGGTTGCCCAGATCAACGCTGAAATACTGGCCAGCATTACCCTCAACCAGCTGGCGGCTCCAGGAGCCCCGGTCCTTTACGGTAGTGTTCCGGTAAGGTCCCGCCTGGACAATCTTGTTGATATGTACGGGGCCCCAGAATTCATCCACTACAACCAGGACTGTGCCCAGATGGCCCGTTTTTACGGGATCCCCTGCTATTCCACGGCGGGAGTTGGTGATACCACAGTCCCTGGAATCCAGGCTACAGCGGAAAAAATGCTGACTATAACCGGAGTCCCCCTGGCAGGAGCCCAGTATATTCACTACGCCTTCGGCCTGCTGGACAGGACGAGCATCTTCAGCCCCGAACAGGCCATTCTAGATAACGCTCATATTGGCATGGTTAAAGCAGCACTGACAGAACCCAAAATTTCCGAAGACAGAAAGGAAAAAATAACCCGGATGGTAAGAGAGGTTATGTCCAGCAAGCACCAGACCTATATCTACCACCTCCCCCAGCCGAGCAAAGAACAGGTTTACGTCCGCTATCCCCTGGAAGATGATAAGGGGGCTCTCAGCGCTGCCCACAGGAAATATCGGGAAATCTGCGCAAAAGACCCCCAAAATCTTGAAGCAGAAATCCAGGAGGAAATAAAAGCAAAAATTGCAGGATTACTGCCCCAAACCTGGAGTCAACCTGGCCAGTGGCTGAAATAAAGAGAACATTAATCCAGCCACCAATCAAAATAAACAAAAAAATCCTTGCCTCTCCTTGTTTCCCGAACTAATTTAAACCGGTCTTTTCTGGCCGGTTTTTTTGTTGCCCAAAAATGGTTCCTAAAGATTTCCCCGCAGGAGTTCAATTCCCAAAGTCTTCTTATCCAAACCCTTATTTCCCTTTAAATCTTATTAGCAGCCAATTAATTTGGCTGATAATAATAATGGGGCTCCCTTATCCCATAATTTAGAAAAAGATTTGTCAAAATTTTTAAAAAATTCCCCCGTCTTTTATGATTTTATGGTATTATTTAATTATCAACCAAAATACTTTCTGCTTCTTTCCATCTTACCCCCGTCACGGGGAGAAAGGAGGAGAAAATGAGAAAAGAAACCCTGATCTTTATTCTGGTCCTCATCCTTACCCTTGGTTTTTCTGGATGCGGCATAATCCAAAGAATTCAAGACGAGATAGATATTGCCAACGTTTTTGCGGATTTTGCCCCGGGGTTTACTGGTGTCCTGGAAGGTGACGATTCGCTTCCCAAAAAGGCCCAGGACACCCTTGCTTCTCAGGTTTCTCTAAAGGTGGAAGTTGGAAATGATCTCAACACTTCTTCCAGTGATGTTTTCATCAGCGATAACCCCTTCTCGGTCCAGTTTGAAATCAAAAATGTTAGCAAAGATGATTTTATTGTTTTTCTTACCGCAACTGACCGGGACGAAGTCCTTCCAGAACTCCAGGATGAATGGGATAAGTACGATCTGCTTCGAAGTCAGGATATTTCCAATATTTCCATATTTGCTGACGGAACTAAACTTGATGAAGATACCACCTTCGACCGGGATACAATAAGTGATATCCGGGGAATAATCGATGTTGGAAATAATGTTGCAACTCTCCAGGCCCAGTTAGAAATGGATATCAATGAAATTCCCCATTCCGGATATTTAAAAGCGGGCCTGAGAAAATCTGGTGATGACTGGAAAATCGACTCCCTTAAAATTGTCCTTAATCCCTGATACCCCGATACAACCAAAATACCTATGCATTTTATCCTTCCCGGAAAACTAAATTCGGGAAGGATTTTTTTGCATTTCACCATTAGTTAAGATAACTTAGATTTTTTCCCCACAAGGAAATAAAGTTGTTTTCTGGAAGCTTTTATATTAAGGAAAAGCGAAGCCCAAATTCCATTGTGCCCGAGAAAAGGAGGAAAAAAATGGAACCAAGGGAAAAGCTAAGTCTTGGATCAATAATTATTAAAAAAGGAAGAGAATTTGGAGCAGACCTTGTTGGTATTGCCAGTCGGGACGAAACTGAAAACTCTCCTTCCTCCAGGCTTGCTCCAGAATTACCCAGGATTAAAGTGGGTCTGGGAGACGGAAAAAAAGATGCGGGAATCGAAACCTGGCCGGGCATGGCTAAAAGTATAGTGGTAATAGGGCTTTCCCACCCCCAGGAAAAACCCGAAATGGACTGGTGGTCGGGCAAAGGCTCTCCTCCCGGCAACCGAGAAATGATAAAGATTGTCAATGCCCTAAAGGCCTTTCTGGGAGAAAATTTTCCCGAGGTGGAAACCTTTCATCCCCCCTACCACGTGGAAAACGGGGGAATTTTTCTCAAGGATGCCGCCCTTGCGGCGGGTATTGGAACCATCGGGATAAACAATTTGCTGGTTACTCCTCAATTCGGCCCCCGGATCAGGCTCCGCTCATTGATTCTGGATATTCAACTTCCATCTACAGGACCCATGAATTTTGATCCCTGTTCGGGCTGCAAAGCATACTGCCTGGAGAATTGCCCCCGTAATGCTTTCTCAGAGATCATTTATTCCCCCGAGGAAACAGGTCTGGAAAGGCTGCCCGGTAGGAAGGGAAATTACAGCCGCCTGAAATGCAATGAAGAAATGGAAAGAGCGCTGGAGGAATCGGGAAACGGGCAAAAAACAATCTGTAAATTTTGCCGGAGGTGTGAATTTGACTGCCCCGTGGGCCAAGACCTTTAGATGTTCTCTCCACAAAAAGCCCCACAGAAAACAATTCCAGAGCTTGATTAACCCCTTTTCCGTGGTTAAACCGGGAAGGGGTTTTATTTTCCGCCCTCTTTTTATCAGGGGAAACTACCATTTTGATGGAAAAATTTCCTTTTATTCCTTTAATTTAAAAAATTTTTATATAAATTTTAAGTTATCTTTATTTCCATGTGCTATCGTTAACATAAGGAGAGCTTTTCTGGATAAATAATCCAAAACCCTACAAACCAAAAATTAAATTACCTCCTTTTTCTCAAGGACATAAAAACTCCAAGGGGGTGTTTTATGCTCCAATAGCCAAAAGGAAATTCAAAAATTGATTTCTGGAGAACGGGGGATGTCCAAAGAAACCCAAAAAAATCTTAGGGGGTACTAAAATGCATCAAGGGAATTTTCGTTTTGCTCTTTTTTTAATAATTTCCCTGCTGCTGGTTTTTTTTGTGGGCTGCGGAGGAACTCCGGTAAATTATTCCCTTACAGTTGAAATTTCGCCTGAAGATGCTGGACATGTTTCTCCTTCAAGTGGGGAATTTTCTTCAGGAACTTCGCTAACACTGGAAGTTACCGCAGAGGATGATTTTGAATTTAAGCAGTGGGGCGGTACCCATGGTGATGAGGTGGCCTACTCTGAGGGAGAATGGAAAATTTTGATGGATGGGAAAAAAGAAATTATTGCAATTTTCGAGGATATATCAATTGGTAACCTGGACCAGGTGGAAAAACCGGTTTGGGATGGCGATAAGATTACCTGGAATGATGTTGATAATGCTCAGAGTTACGAGGTCAAACTTTACCGCGACGATATTCTCGTAGAAACAGAAAGTGTGGACCCTGGAACAGAACAATATGATTTTTCTTCGGTTATTCTCGACCTTGGTGCTGGAGAATATACAGTAACAGTTCAGGCAAAAGGAGATGGAGTGGATTTTAATTGCGGGCCAGTATCAACGCCATCGCCTGAACTGGTAAAGGTGGTTCTAACCCTGGAAGTCGGAAGGGGAATTGGAACTATTACCCCTGAAGAAGGTACCTATTTATTAAATAAAGGAGAATTAGTAAATCTCGAAGCCTCTCCCCATACCGAGTTGAAATGGGAATTTGAAGCCTGGAAGGGCAATGTAAAAGACCCTTATTCTAAAGTAACTACAATTGCTGTTGAATCTAACAAGAAGGTCTATGCCCTTTTTACCGGAGGCTTTGCCGGTGGAGAAGGGACAGAAAGCAATCCCTTTGAAATAGAAAACGCTGATCAGTTAAACAATATAAGAGGCTACCCGGACAAACATTTTATACTCACCCAGGATATCGACCTTGCAAAATTCGGGTCAGGGGAAGGCTGGGAGCCTGTTGGGACCAATAACGACCCCTTTACAGGCACCCTTGAGGGAAATGGCAAAATAATCACCAGTTTGAAAATGGATGCCTCGGATAAAAATAACCTCGGCCTTTTTGGGTGCCTCGGTGCAGGTGCTGAATTACAGGGGATTGTTTTGGAAGAAGTTGAAATACACGGGCAATTTGTGGTCGGTGGGCTGGCTGCATTAAACCAGGGAAAAATAAAAAACAGCAGTGTAACCGGGACAATCAAAGGTGCTGAGGGTGTTGGAGGGCTGGTGGGAAAAAACGAGGAGGACATATACCGGAGCGGAACTTCTGGAGAAAAAGTAGTTGGAGCCAAAAATGTGGGCGGTCTGGCTGGACTAAACGTTGGAACAATTGAAAGATGCTTCTCTTCAATTGAGGTCGAGGGAATTGCTGCCTCTCCCAGCAATATTGGTGGCCTTGTAGGAGAAAACACAGAGGGTGGTTATGTTAAAACTAGCTGGGCTTCGGGAACCGTAAGAGGTTCTTACAATGTCGGGGGACTGATTGGGGAAAACGGATGCCAAACAAGGGAAGTACGGGGCTCCGTCCTTAATTCCTACGCAATTGGAAATGTCTCTGGTAATTCTAATGTGGGTGGACTTGTCGGAAGCCATCAGGGTTCAATTTCCAGGTGTTATTCCATAGGGGAGGTAAGCGGAACTTCAAACTCTGGAGGGCTGGTTGGTAAAATTGGGACGCATTTCCTAACTAATGTTGATCTTAGTTACTGGGATATTGATACCTCTAAACAGGCAGAGTCTGCTGGCGGCGAAGGAAGAACCACCCTTCAAATGACCGTGGGCACATCCAATTCCTATATTACCCCTGCTGGAGAAATAGATCCTGATGAAAACCCGGAAAACAGTATGTACGAAGATTGGGATGACGATATATGGACTTTTGGTACCGATTCACAATATCCTCGCTTCCCCTTCATTCTCACACCCATTGATCCCCCCATTATCTGGTAAAAAATCAGGGTCCCCATTCTGAAACCTCAACTAAAAAAAGCTCCCCTTATGCAAAAAGAGGTGCAACTCAATCCTCTTCACATAGGGGGAGCTATTATTTTTGAGTCGGGGATTTGTTTTCTTTAAAAAAATCCCCGGAAAAACCCTGGGGATCCGGGCCTCTCTTGAGCAGAGTAAATTTTGGGTTGGACAGATCCTCCTAACTACGTCCCAATTTTTCTAAAGCCTTAAAGAAAGGCAGCTCAAGCCCCCATCCAGCCTGGCAAATTCCGAAACATCAACCTCCTGTACTGGATAACCTGCCTTTTTTAACTTTTCCCGGGTTTTTGCAAAGCCCTCGGGCATGAGGACTTTCCCGTTTATCCAGAGACTGTTGGCGCTGTAGCTTTCCTCTGCATCCACTTCAATCCTTTTGAACCCTGCAAATATTTCGTTCTTCCGCAACTCTCCTGCTACCAGGAGGTTATCGTGTCCCATGTAGGCAACTCCAGTTTTAAGGTGCAGCATTTTTTCCAGGTTAACCGGGATGCAGCAATAACCGTATTTCTGGAGAATCAGGCTGAACTGCCTGAGGCCTTCTTCGTTTGTCCGGCCGGACCTGCCAACGTAAAACCGGGTCCCAACCTGGAGCACATCTCCTCCTTCCAGGGTGCCCGGGGCTTCAATAAACTCTATACTGGAATAAAACTCCTTAAGGACCGGGTAAACCTTTTTCTCTTCCCCCCGGCGGGACGCAACTCCCGGCCTGCATATAACCGCTACTCTCGGAGTAAGGACAGCGGTATCTTCAATAAAAGTGGAATCCGGATAACCCTCGTCCGGGGGAAGGACAAAAACCCTTAGCCCGCATCTCTCCAGGGCTGCAACATATTTCTGATGCTGTCTTATGGCCCTGTTGTAGTCGGGAAGACCCCTTTTCTCCGAGGAAATACCCTGGGTTAAATTCCTGCAGGGTATCCGGACCAGAGCTGACCTGAACAATTCAATTCTCCCCCTTTTTTATCGCAAATTTACTGCTGTCATTTTTTGAAAAAACTGGTGCTTTCAAAAATAGTTTTTCCTTGCAATATCCATAAATCCAAGCCTTGCTTTGGCTTTCTCTCACACCTTTGCACATCTCCCTCATTGTCTTCCCTATTACTAAAAAGGGGCAGCAGGTATATTCTGGCAGTCAACTGCCCTGCCTTTCACCGCTCCGTCCCCGGTAATCACCTTCCAGGAGAAACATCATCACAAAATCCGAAAACACCCCGTCAGAAAAAAACCCCTCGATCTGCCTTCCTTCTTCCCGGAAACCCAGGCTTTTCCAGAAGGCAACCCCCCTTTTATTTATTGCCGGAACACCGATTGCAACCCGATGAAGATTAAGGGTATTAAACCCATACTCTAACATCAAGTGGGCTGTTTCCCGGCCATATCCCTGGCCCTGGTACCTTCTGTCCCAGAGAATCAAGGAAAAGTCAGCAGTCCTCCAGGGGTAAAAAATTCGCAAAAAACCTGTTTCTCCGACCAATCTTTGAGTTTCCCGGTCCTCGATTACCATCCAGATCCGGTCCTTGGTTTCCTGGCAATCCTGGTAAAACTTTTCCATCCCTCCCTCGGTAACAGGAAAAACCTCCCCCACCAGCCTCCTCGTCTCCGGCTCTCCCATCAAGTTCTGGAGGCGGGGAAGGTCCTCTTTTTTGATCGACCTCAACCTGACTTTTTTACCCTCGAAAAACACACTCACAACAAAACCTCCTTCCAGCAGAAACCCTGCGGGAAAATTTAATTCCGGATTATTAAAGGATAAAGTAATTTTATGGTTATTATTCTACCGGGGGAAAATATTTAAAGGGAGGTCTTTTTATGTGGCCCAGCGTGATCCTTACCCCGGGTGGACTCGGTGAAATTTAAATTTCTTCATACCTGGAAATTAGAAATCCTCCCCTGCTCCTGAGTGCTCCGGTTGTTTTTTCCGCCTTGACAGTATTTTTAGGAGAAAGTTCAAAAAAAGAAACCTGAAGAGTCCCCGAAAACCATCCCCTTTCCTGGAGGTGGTTTTTCACGAATAAAGCCCGGAAATACCGGGCAATAGAAAAAACATCAGATTTTAACTCTGAATCCCCCTGCAGCAATTTTTTCCTGCAAAAATTCCAGCTCTTTTTTTTCAGGAGAACTCAAGCCGTTCAGGGAAAACTTCCGGCCAAGTCTGCGGAATTTTTCTCGGACATCGTGGTAGGGCAGAAGGTGGATTTCCTTTAATCCCTGCAGGGAAGAAAGGACTTCCATTAAACCCTCCAGGTTTTGCCCGGTATCGGAAATCCCCGGAATTACGGCAATTCGGATGACCGTATCGCTCCCCCGGCCTGCCCTGTTTAAAAGCTCCAGGTTTCGAAAGGAGTTTTCAATCTCAGAACCAAGGAATTTTTTCTGCTCGGACCTATCAGTCAGTTTTAAATCATAATAAAAAAGATCAACGTAATCCATTACCTGCTCCATGATCTCCCTGTCTGCGCAGCCGGAAGTATCGAGAACAGTGTGAATTCTACCCCTGCGGCACTCTTTGAGCAGGGCAAGAAGAAAATCCGGCTGGTACAGGGGCTCTCCCCCGGAAAAGGTTACTCCTCCCTCAGAACTGTCATAAAATAGCAGGTCCTTTTCTAGCTCCTTCATCACTTCTCCCACTGAATACCACTGCCCCTTAATTTCCAGGGCTCCCGTCGGGCAAACCTCGGCACACCTTTCACAACTGGTGCACAGGGAGTAATTAATCTTCACACCTGGACCCTCTTTTTCCAGAGCGTCTTCAGGGCATTCCTTGATGCAAATCCCACAGGAAATACATTTATATTCGAAATACATCAGGTCCTTTTCGGAAGAAATACACTCGGGATTATGGCACCACGGGCAACTTAAGGGGCATCCCTTAAAGAAAACTGTCGTGCGAATACCCGGTCCATCGTGTATGGCATATCTTTTTATATCCGTAATCAACCCTTTTGCTGCCATGAAACTCGTCGCACCTCCCTGTGGGATGTTTAAGCTCAGATTTCTGTATGCTCTGTCCTTAAAATTATCTCTTCCTGCAGGTCCTGCGGAAGGTTGACAAAATAATCGCTGTAGCCTGCAACCCGGACCATTAAGTCCTGGAAGTCCTGTGGTTTTTCCCGGGCTTTTTGCAGAAGTTCCCGGCTCACAATATTAAACTGGACATGGTGTCCGCCTAGGTTGAAAAAGGTTTTTATCAGTTTGACCAGCTTCTTTTTATTCTCCTCCCCCTCAAGGAGATCCGGAGTCAGTTTCTGGTTCAGAAGAGCCCCTCCTGTTTTTTCCCAGTCGCATTTGGAGACAGATTTAAAAACAGCGGAAATCCCCTTTCTGTCACTGCCCTGCACCGGGGAGACTCCTTCGGAAACAGGTCTATGGGCCTTCCTGCCATCAGGAGTTGCACCGGTAACCCGGCCAAAGTAAACATGGACCGTAGTGGGAAGGAAATAGACCCTGCGGGCAGCTCCGCGCACCTTGGATGAAGGATAACTTTCAACAAGGTTAACAATCTCATCCACTATTTCTTTTGCCAGCCGGTCTGCCTTTTCTTCATCTTCTCCATACCTTGGAGTTTTATTTAAAAGAACCTGGCGCAGGATCTCGCCGTCTCCTGAAAAATCTTCATCCAGGGCCTTAAGCAGTACTCCCATTTTAAGGGTTTGGTTGCCATAAACGTGGTGTTGTATTGCATTAAGGCTAAAAGCAAGAGTTCCCAGGCCCACCACCTGAATATACTGGGAATTATACCGTGCTCCCCCTGAATTATAATCCCTGGCCTTTTCAACACAATCATCAATCCAGAGGGACATGAAGGGCACGGGAAACCTCCGGGCATAGATTTCTTCGATTATCTCGTTACCCCGCATCTTAATTTCCAGGAAATGGGCCACCTGTTTTTTGAAAGCTTCCCAGAGTTCCCCGAAGGATTGAAAAGAAGTGGGTTCTCCTGTTTCAATTCCAATATTTTTACCTGTAACAGGGTCCATTCCGTTGTGGAGGGTTATTTCCAGGATTTTGGGCAGGTTAAAGTACCCTGTCAGGATATAGGCTTCCCTACCAAAAGCACCGGTTTCAACGCACCCGCTGACCCCCGAAGCCCTGGCATCCTCAAGGTTTTTTCCCTGCCGCAGCATTTTAACTATTGCCCCATCGGCATTGAAAAACGGCGGTTCCCCAAAGCCGGGCCCCACGACATCAAGGGCCTCCAGGAAAAACCGTTCCGGGTTTTTATTGCTCACAAGTACTGCCAGGTTGGGCTGAAGGGTCCTGATGCCGTCAAAAACTTCCAGGATCAACGAAGAAAGTTCATTAACCCCATCACTTCCATCCTTTGCAACCCCACCCAGATTGATCTTGGAAAAATCATTGTAGGTAAAGCTTTCTTCTGCCGTTACTCCCACCTTGGGGACGGCAGGCTGGTTGTTAAACTTGATCCAGAAGGCCTGGAGGAGTTCCCTGGCTCTTTCTTTTTCCTGCTGGTTTTCTTCATTTTCTCTGCGGTAAAAGGGAAGCAGGTGCTGATCAAGCCTCCCGGGAGTAAAGGAATCCCAGGGGTTGGTTTCATAGACTATCCCTACATGGACAAACCAGTAATGCTGCAGGGCTTCCCAGAAGGTTGTTGGAGCCTCTGCTGGAACCCGCCGGCAGTTCCCGGCCATAATCTCCAGTTCCCTTTTCCGCCCGGGATCTTTTTCTTCCCCGGCCATTTTTTCCAGTTTCTCCGAGTAACGCCGGGCATAGGCCAGGATAGCATCAGCAGCAATATCCATTGCCATTAATTCTTCATACTCAGCATCACCGGGGTAGAATTGGGAAATCTTTTTCCCTATTTCCTCCTTGATTTCCAGTAAACCCTTCTTAAAAACCCTCTCCCCCCCGGCAGAATGGCCTGGAGCCCTCTGCTCCATGAACTCTGTCCATACTCCCGTCTCATAAGCCTGGAGCCACGCATCGGGCAGGCTGGAAAAAATCTCCTCCCGCACGGTTTTCCCCTCCCAGAAGGGAATAACCTCCTGCTCGTAATAATCCCTGGTGGTTTTATCCACCCGGTAGGGCATGTTTTCCCGCGAATTTAAAACCTCCAGGTCTTCGGGGCTGTGGGTGCAGATTTCGGGGTAAGTAGGGACTTCTCTGGCCCCTGTTCCCCGGAGCCCCACGATCAACTGTCCTTCTTCAACGGGCAGGCTAACTCTTTCCATTAAATACTTAAAGGCCCTTGCCCTCCAGACAGGGGTAGACCAACCCGGGTCAGCTTCTTTCTTGTAATATTCAGTAATAAGCATTGCCCTTTCCCGGGAAATTTTTACCTCTGACTGGACGCTTTCCTGCCGCAGACGGGCAATTCTCTCATTTATGGGTCTGATTACATCCCTTCTTTTTTGCATCTCCATTTCCCAGGATAATTTTGGGGTTTCAACCAATTACCGCACCTCCTGACTTTTCTGCCGCTCCTGGTTCTATTCTCACTCCGGCATGGTTGCCGGGCCTCTTTTTTCTATGAAAAAAACTGCCCACTCGGCATGGGGAGCAATTTCTTCCTTCCTGGCCTCTGCCTCCTCCCGGGAAGAATAATAGCTTTCTTCAAAAAACAATTTTCCGTCGCCGGCCATTATAACCCGGGGGTTTTTACTCTCCAGTCCCAGCATTATTTCCTGCAGATAACCCAGGTCTTCTACTCCCAGGCCCGTCTCTGTCCTCAGGGAATAAACGGGAGGTAACTGCAGTTCATCCTGTAATTCCCGCAGGTCAATAACAATCCTTCCAGGCTCATGTAATTCAAAAACCTCATATTCCACGGGCCTGTTCAGGGCCAGGGCCAACTTGAACCCGCTATCGTCTAGATAGGGCAGGGAATAGGTTTCCCGTATCAGGGAGCTTTGGGGAACCTCCCCGAGCTCTGCGTTTATGGCCCTGATACCGCCTAAAGTTACGATAAAGCGGAAGGGATAATATTCATATTCCACCACAAAATAACAGGGAATGGAAACTGCAGGACCTTTTTCATCATATGCTCCCTCATAGATATCCAGGACAACCCTCTCGAAATCGGGATGTCTCCCCCACCTTATTCGTCTCAGGTCGCGGCCATCAGTAATTTCTCCTCCCTGTACTGCTTGGGGTTCAGCCAGGTAACGGTTTTGTTTATCCAGCGGGGCTTCTAAATAGGCCAGGGCAAAACCGGAAAACAAAAGGACCATACTTATAAAAAAAGCAACTTTGCGTTTCACTCTTCCACCCCCGACAAAACTAAGAATTTAAACTTCCCTTCCACATAGAAGTCTTGGGACTGTGATAAAAAAATTCGTTCCATGCTTAAACCTTCTTTTCCTCTGGCCCTTATTCCTTTTTTCCGGGGCAAACCAAAGGAGTCAAAATTCCAGTTGCAACCCCACTCCCACCTCTGTTAACTCCACTGCTTCATCAAGCGCAATTTTGCTCTTCAGATCCGTGCAGTGGCAGGCATGGAAGGCTTTTAGCCCCAGACCTGCTAAATATTCCTTTGTTCCTTCCATCTGTTCTCTTGAGGGCTTTTGCAGGTGTAACCCCCCGATTATATCGACAACCCGGTCCTCCCTGCAAACCTTGCGGGCATACTCCACTATATTGCAGATCCCAGCATGGGAACAACCCGTAATTATAACCAGCCCTTCGGTAGACAAGTAGGCCAGCGCGGTATCCTCCCTCAGGTAATCGATCATCCTTTCCCTTCCCCTGTCATCTTTGACCTTTTTCTTGCCCTCATAGGGAAACTGCCTTTCAATCTCCCCAAGGTAAACCAGGCGATCAGTAAGCCAGAGTGGTTCAGAGCTTTCCTGGACCTGAAAGGTTTTTTCCAGGGCCCGGCGCCCCGAGAAAATTCCCAGGATCTTTTTCTTTTCCCGGGCCCTATCCCCGATTATATCCGGGTGCAGGACCAGGCGTGGTTTGTGAGGTTCTTTCTCCATCCCCTTTTCCCACATGTGCTTGATCAATGCTTCCAGTCCCCCGGTGTGATCGGTATGGCCGTGGGAAATAGCAATGGTAGTGCACTGGCTCAGATCAATTCCCAACTTCAGAGCATTCTGAAGGAAAATTTCCGAGTACCCCAGGTCGAAAAGGATTTTCTCCTCCCCATCTTCAATAAAAAATGAGAGTCCGGGTTCGGCCAGTAAATAATCGTCAATTATGGAATTATTGTCGACGAGCACCGTTAACTTCATTTTTGTCTCCCCTTCCCTTTATACCATAATTTTATGAGCTCCTGTTCACAATCCCATTCTCTCTTCTAATAGAATCTCCTGGAAAACCCGCCCTGCCTATTTTTTCAGGAGCCAGATGGCGATTAAAACTGCCCCGGAGGCAAGTATCCCGGCCGTGATGTAGGTTGAACGTTCTTTCTCCATGAACATCCTCACATCCCACCAGATTCTGGGCATGGTCAGGATATCCCCCAGTCCCCATTTTTCCTCTTCCCCAATGGCAAAAATGTATTTATCCGCATTACCCGTGGGATCAAAAACCACGGCATAATAAGTGCCCGTTTCAGGGGCAAATATATTCATTTCCTGGCGCTCTGCGTACCTGGTCTGGGTAAAGGGTTCAAAAAAAGACCCCTCCGTTCCCTCCTGAAACTGCCTGATGATGACCCCTTCTCCCTCTTTAGGTCTCAGCATTATTTGGACAATTTCCTCATCCAGGCCATCCAGGTCATTTTCCATCCCGGGTCCCAGGAGAGCAATTACGGGGAAGAAATCTTCAAACCTTTCCAGCTGCGGAACCAGCAGGGATAGGTGAATTTTTTCTCCCCTTTTGACACCTTCAAGGCGGTAATAATGGACTTCTCCCGGTTTTTTTAATTCATTGTAAGCAGCCCATGAAGTCAAGTGTTCGGTTATCACAATCGGCTCATCCCGGGTTGCAGGTCCAGATGTATCAACAGGTTTATGGGCCCCGGCATTTAACGACAAGAATAAAACAAGGGCTGTAACCACAGAGAACCTGGCTGCTGTTACCCCCATCCTCTTCATCTCTGCACCCCCTTTTGGGTTTATTATACTCCTTTGCAGGGGGTTCTACAATCACTAAATTAATGTATTAAATTTCCCGGGCGGGGGAGCCAGTTTCCCCTGGTATTGAGCAAAAAGGCAGCTCAGCATGCCCGCAAAAAAGCCAAAACGGTTGCGCCAGAGAATGGGTTTTCTGGGGGCCCTTGTGGAAAAATTGAGCCCCAATTTCTCTGGCCGTTTCAATCTGGTAATTGCCCATTGAAAGTTTAATCCCGCGATTTCCGCTTATAATTCTGGCTTCATCTACTGCTTGGCAGATTTATTAAAAACATTTTTTCACTATTAAGTAATAACCCCAAACAAAAATAGTCCCCTTTTCGGCAAAAAAAATGCCCCCGGAAAGGGGGCATTTTTTTCTCTAGTCGTGAAGGACAACGATCCTTCCTTCAACCTTGGGATAAATTGGGCTGTTTTCCTGGATATAGCGGATAAACATTTGCTGGTCATTCAGCTCATGTTCATCAATTTTTGGGGCCTGTTCAAAAACAGCATAATCATCCCCACCTGCGGCCAAGAAATCATTGGTTGCCAGGGTATATGTTTTGTTTTCGTCAATTGGTTCTCCACCGATATAAACCTTAACGACTCTTTCTCCTTCAGGGTTGTTGGGGTTAAAATAGAACCTCATTCCGCTGACCTGGAGAAAAGCACCCGAGGCTTCAGGATAGGACCTTACACCCCGCTCCAGAGCTTCAATAATTTCTGCTCCGGTTAATTCCAGAGTTACAACCATATTTTCAAAAGCCATTATATCCATTGCATTTTCAATTGTAATCGCGCCCATACCGGCTGCAGCCCGGATACCACCACCGTTATATACAGCAACATCTGCACCTGAGAAATAGCGGAGAATGTCACAAACCAGATTCCCCAGGTTGGTTTCCTGGGACCTTACATGCTCTCGATCACCAACCAGGTAAACAAGGGTTTCTCCAATTTCGGTATCCAGAGCCAAAACCTGCGCAGAAAAAGCCAGTAGGAAAGCCAAAGTTACAAGCAGAATCGCCTTTACACTGTTCCTTTTCATCAAATCCCTCCCGTTTTATTATATTTTTCCCGGGCTTTCCCGGGTTTGTTGCCCGTCCCTGTCTGATTTCAGACTAAAACCCAAGCAGTTTCTGCCGGACTTCCTCTCGGGCTTTGTCCAGTAATTCTACCATTTCGGAGGAAGGTTCGTATTGCGCATACGCTTCTTCTGCTGAAATCAATAAGGCACTCATTACGGGTTCATCCCCGGAAAGGTCAATCTCCACCTTACCAAGGTACTTGGTATATTCATAAGCCTGGACAAATAGTGTTCCGTGGTGCCATTCCCCTTCCGGAAGGCGGCTGTGGCTGTGCCCGTCCACAAAAAGGTCAATCCCTTCAACTTCTTGGGCAACCCTGGTGGAAGGGTTATCTCCCCCAAACCCGACGTGACCCAGCGCAATTACCAGGTCCACCTGGTATTCATCGCGGAGAATATCAACATATTTTCTTGCCGCCTCAACCATGTCGGAAAATTCAATTCCAACAATATTATCAGGGTGTGTCGTTGAATAGGTTGCAGGAGTTGCAAGGCCAAAAATACCCACGCTGAAATCAGCAAACTCTCTGACCACATATGGTCTGAATAGAAGTTCGCCATCCTTTAATACGTTAGTAGCAACAAGGTCGAAATCCATTTTTTCTTCCAGTTCCAAAAGCCTCTCATACCCGAAATTAAAATCATGGTTCCCGGGAACCATTACGTCATAACCTGCCATATTCATTGCTTCAACTGTGCTCCGGCCTTCGAGACTGTTGGTTATGGGACGCCCGTGAATAGTGTCCCCGGCATCAAGAACCAGGACATTGTCGTAATTATCCCTGTAATCCTGGATGATTGAAGTAATTATGGGCATACCCATCAGGTCGTCATTCATTTCAATTCGGCCGTGGATATCATTGGTGTGGAGGATAATCAGGTTGCTTGCCCCGGCGGGTGTTACAGAAAAGACCGTGAAAAACAGGAAAACGAAAATCGCGCTAAGCCAAAAACCTTTTCTAAGTTTCATCTCCACTCCTCCTTTTCTCGATTATAATGCACCCAGATTAGCGGGATCTATCTTTTAAGCAAGGGAAAATTAGAAACTCCCATTAATTTGTCTCGTTAAATTATTTTCTATTTTTTTCTCTCTAATCCTTCCTTTGCAAACTTTTTATTCTTACCCCCTCTTTTATTCGCTTTATCTTGCGGAAAAAGGCCGTTAACTGTTCCTGTAATTGCTTCCCTTACCCTTCCCTTTTATTATTTCAGTTTTTTCTCTTCTTTTTTTAGGTATTTTATGTTTTTTCAAAGTCTTGCAATAAAATCCCTATTAATTGGGTCCTCTTTCTTTTTCAAAGTTACTAAACAGGCAAAAACAAATTTTTTGGGTCTAAATCCCAAAAATTTTCATACAATAAAATTTTATAAAGATGAAGGATAATTCTTCTATAGGGAGAATTATTTAACCAATTTGAAAAGAAAGGGGTGCATTAATTGTACTTAGGTAAAAGGTTTTTGCTAATGGCACTTGTTTTGGTAATGGTTGTGGCAGTAACTGGTTGCGATTTGTTTAACGAGGTGGATCTAGTTGACGAAAATAATCAGGAGGAATTAATCCAGGAACTTTCAAGGGCTGACTTCTTCAACACACTAATAACAGATTTCGGAGAGCTGGTTCAGTATTTCATTGACCAGACCGAATTCGTGGAATTGGATCCTCTTGAAGTTGATCCCCTGCTAATGGGAGAACTTGTTTTCCCGAGCGTTGAAGACCTTGACTTCACAGCATTTCTTGCCCACTATGATATCTACCTTGACTGCCGCGAGGTCCTGGATGAGGAAGAATTTAAAGAACTAGTTGTAGAAGCTTTCGAAGATTTCATTGAAGACCTGCTATGGCAGGAAAGCATTCCAGTGGAGGATTTCAACGAAACGGAAATTTCTGTGGATTACCAGTACAAGTATTATATAGAAACCGACCAACACAAGCCTTACATCGGGATCTCTTCTCTTGATTATCCCCAGGAAGAACTCCTGATAGTTGAACTCATTACAATCCAAAACCTTTCTATTAACGATGAAAGCCTGTCCAGAGTCAGAAAATCCTATCTTGAACTTGCTGAATATCCAGACGAATTCAAAATTTCAAAATTTGTTTTCAAATCGCTCCTATGTGATTGCACCAATTTGCTTGAGTAAATAAAATCAGGAGCCCTTCGGGGCTCCTTTAATTTTTTCTCAGCCAAACTATTTCAGCGGGGCCTAAGAATTTTTTCCCCTGAGCTGAAAATAATACTGGATTTAATCCGCAACCAAAAAATAATTCTTCACCCGGTAAAGACCAGCTCAAATTCTTCACACACAACAAGCATTTCATCAGAAAATTTCTCCCCGGCAATTTCCTCAAGGTCCATGGAGAAAAATTTCCTGTGGACTTTCCGCCAGTAATCCAGGGTTTTATCCCCTTCTCCTTCTTTCCGGGCAAACTCCTCTGAAACCAGGTTGAAAGGGACAATGTTAACCTCTGTTGTTTTTATTATACACCCTGCCTGACCTTTTCCATCGGTTATGACACTGTAATCTCCTGCCCGGGGCAGTTCTTCGTCAATGTACTTATATATTTTGTGCAGGGAAGCCGTTGCCTTCTTTTTTCCCTCGATAACCAGTTCTACCAGTTCCGTTGCAGTTTTTTCGTCTGCTCCAAATTGCCAGGATGAATAAGGGGTGTCCTCGGAGATTTTCCCTGTCCCCAGAAACTTCTGCCACATTGTTCTCACTGAACTTTTCTTCTCTGCCAATGCTCTGCCCCCTGTTTTGTTTTTTTACCTTCGCCGGCCAACAACCCTGGTAAAACCCAGGTATTCCCCCTTATCTGCCTCCAGCAGGCCAACATCACCTTCCCTGCTCCACAACCCGGATTCCCTTGCAAGGTTTTCCCACTTCAACCATACCTCCCAGCCATCGGGCATGTCATCAGCTACCTCGACATCTAAAAGGCCTGACCTATTCCAGAGTTCCTTCCACCAGGCAGGGGAGTGGAAAGTAAAAAATTCGCTTTCCCAGTAAGGCTCCAGCTTTTCCGGAACCCCATCGGAAAATTCTTTTTTTAACCCCGGGACAACAATTCCGATCTGCCCGCCGGGTTTTAAGAACCTGATGAAATAGTGCAGGTATAGTTCGCTGGTTCCAAAATAGTGGTAGGCGTCGGCACTCACTATTGCATCAAAAAAATCGCGGGCATAGGGCAGGGCATGGGCTTCAGCATGAATGGGAAAAACCCTGTCCTCAACTCCAGCCTCCTGGATCCTTTCCAGGTTATCGCTGGCACTGATCCAGAGGTCCGTTGCCCAGACCTGCACCCCAAATTCCCGGGCCAGGAAAATAGAACTGATGGCCTTACCACACCCCATGTCCAGAACCTTCATCCCCGGTTTTAATTCAACTGCTTCTGTTAAAAATTCCATGAGCCATACGGCACTGGGGCCCATTTCATTTTTTATCATCCATTCCGGGTCATAAGCCGCAGAACGTGGAAACCGCTCATCTTTTATTGCCCCACGCAGTTTTTCTTTATCCAACCTGGCACCTCCCAGCTGGTATATTCCCAAAATTAAAGCCCTGATTCCTTCACCCGCTTCTTTTCCAGAAACCACCCCGGATTTAACCTTTGCAACTGGGGTAAAATTTGGGGATTAAATAAAACCCTAATAACGCCAGCGATCATCTCCATGAAGCAAAGCCCTGATGTGATTTATTTCTCCGGCGTGGTAGTGGTCGTGGGCAATCATAATCCGGATAATATTCCGGGTTTCCATTTCTTCCCCCCAGTTGGTAAGCCTGCGCCGATCAAGCTCTGTATCATCCTGCAGTTCCCTGACCGATTCCACAAGAATCTTATGCCCCTCATCCAGCCATTGAAGCAGGTCATCAATGGGTCGGGAAGCCCGCTCCCCGTCAGGAGTCATGGGCGGGCGGTCTCCCCGCAGGGAGGCGGTTCCAAAAGCATAATCCTGGTACATCCATTTGGCCCAGCCCACATGTTCCAGGATGGAAGCGATAGAACGGCCCCCTTCCAGGGGTACCCTTGTCCAGTCTTCGGCCCTGAGCCGCCGCAGGTTCCCCAGCAGGGAGTGGCTGCGATCCTCCCGATAGGCTTCTTCAAGGAACCAGATCAGGAGGTCAATTTCTTTCCGGGAAAAATTTTCCCTGGCTTTACCTTCTTCTTCTGATCCTTTTTTCAAAGCAATCACCCTTTCCCCTCTGAATCCCGATTAGTTCTTTCCCCTCTCCCAGGAGCCATTCTTTCCACTCTCTTTCAAAATCATCCTTTTTCCAGCCAAGGGTTTCAGGAATATTACCATCCCCACATTCCATTACTGCCTTCCGAATGGCCTCTTTACCCAGGGTCTTTTCGATAAACATGACCAGTGTCCAGCCCCAGTCATAAGAAAGGTCAATACTGCGATTGATTTCTTCGAAATCGGGGATTTTTCCCTCGGGAAGGTTCTTTTCTACCGCCTTCCGGAACTTAAACTGGTCGCGAAACTGCCAGTGCCCTGAAACATACACTGCCAGTCCTTCGCTCCACCAGCGGGGCATTAACTCGATATTGGGAGAAAGATATTCCTCAAATACGTGCGTGGTTTCATGGAAAACCAGCCTCTCAAATTCTTCGGGGTTAAACTCATAGGTAGAATGCTCACCATAGGCTGCAGGGGAAATAAATACCATGTCTTTTTTCTGGGGCTGAGCCAGGCGGCCGGGATTGGAGGGGATCTCAATATCCACTCCCAGCAGATCAACCACCAGTCGGTCAAATTCTCCCCTGTCCTGAACCAGGAATAACCGCAGGTTACCCGGGGGAGTAATCCCGAAATACTGTGAAAGGAAATTGACCGAGTTTTTTAAAAATTCCATTGTTTTTCGGGCGTTTTGTTCATCACCTTCTTTAAATAAAACCTCACAACCGCTTTCTTTAATTGACATATAGCTGGCATGCATACACCTTCTCACTCCTTCAATCTTTCATCAATACGCCTGACCAGGCTGAAAGTGTAGGGAACAAAAAAGCGGTTCCAGAACTTACTGCCGGCGATATTCAGGGACTCAAAGTCCACACCGCATAAAAGGTAATCTTTTTCCTGGAGCCATTGCTGGGTTGCTGCAAGAAGGACCCTCCCCGTTCCCCGGCACCGGGCTTTTTCTTCCACGAAAGCTCCCGTTATATTCATAACCTGGGGGTGAGTGGAAACAAAAGTTTCTCCAGTAGGCTCAAGCTGCATGTAGCCTAGTGGTTTCCCTCCTTCCAGGGCAAACCACAGGTGGTGATTTTCCTCCGCCAGCCACTCCTCCAGTTCCTGCAGGGGGTTTTCACAGCTTTTTTGCATGAAAATTGGTGAATGGCAGTAATAGCTGCAATGGTCCTCGTAGAGAGAGGTAATTAAAGGCAGATCTTCAAATTCCGCTTTTTTAACATCTATCTTTCTACAACTGGTTTCAATCAGTTCTGTTTTCCTTATTGCATCCACACAGCGCAGGCCAAAACCGAGCCAGAACCAGGTATCTATTGCTTCCCGGTCATGGGCAAAAAATGTAATGGCATGAGTAAATTTTTCTTCCTCCACCCATTGCTCCGCTGCCCGGGCGTAAAGGTCCCGGTATATTGCCTGCCGGCGTTCCTTTTTTGCTCCCTGCCCAAAAAGGGGAACATAAATGCCCCGGCAATTCCCGAAAAGCCTTTCTGCAGAATAGCCAATGATAAAACCCATTACCCTGTCTTCCTGCATGGCCACGAGACCCTTTTCCTGGGCTAACATGGCCTTTAGAGGGCTTTGAATGCTCTCCAGGAGTTCTTTTTCTTCCGGTAAAAAGGGAACAGCTTCTTTCTCTTCCCTGTACCCTTCCAGAACCAGCTTTAAAGCTCCCTGAAGGTGCTCCTGTTCCATACTCTTAATTACAAAACCCATTTACCCACCTCTATTCAACCGGCTTTTCCCGGGTTCTTTCTCCCAGCCCTAAAACACCAAGGAACAATAAGACCCAGAGGATTGAATTTGCCCCTGCATGCACAACAAAAGCAGCAAGGGTTGAACCTGTATGTTGAGCAATCCAGGGGGCAATTAACATTCCCGGAAGCATACCAATGAAATGCCATTTCAGTCCAAAGTGAACGAGCCAGGCCCACATAAGCCCGTTCACCAGCCAGGCCAGATCTCCAAATATTCCCTGCTGCAGGGGCAGGATGTATCCACGCCACATTATCTCCTCACTTAACATGGCAATAATATGCAGGGGAATAAATGAGAAAAGCAGCTTCCAGTTACCCAGCAGAGGTGAACCCATAAACTCCCTGGGAGGAAATTTAAACTTTTTTAATGGATTGAATGGTGCAGGAAGGTAATCTGGAGGCTTTAGAAACTCAATCCGGGCCAGTTTTTTC
Organism: Halobacteroidaceae bacterium; assembly: GCA_003551665.1. Lineage (GTDB taxonomy): Bacteria > Bacillota > Halanaerobiia > B1SED10-174 > B1SED10-174 > T1SED10-26. The sequence goes on along the minus strand of PUNE01000107.1, from coordinate 22,609 downwards.
CCAACCGGTTCCAGAACCTGGTCAAAAAAGAGAGTAGCAACTAAAGCCCCGATCACAATAAGCCAATCTCCTCTTTGGATGGGGACCAGGCGGAACCTCTCCACGATTTCCTGGGAGGAAATACTACCCCCTTCAAGGATCACAAAAAAGAAAAAAGCAAGAGGTAAAAGGGGGATTATCGGCACCCACAGGAAAAAAAAGAAAGCGCAAAGCAGGTTTTTCCCCCTTTTTAATTGTTCTGGGGTCCAATAATAAATACCGAAGTAAACCAGGACTCCTGGAACTGCGAATAAAATAAACTGGGAAAATAAAGACATTTTTGTTCCTGCCTCTCAAGTTGATTTATACCTTTCAGGTTTCAATTTTTCCGGGATTACGATCTAACAAAAATATAACGAGGTTGGCCAGACCCAGGACGATAAAACCTGCCAGTCCGGCCATCCCTACCGTCAATTCACTACCCCCGCTTATATACATTAAAGAAAGACCAAAGTTTGCATTTAGAGAACCGTGTAAAATGCTGGGGCCGATCACTGAACGGGTTTTTATTCTTATGTAGCCAAATATTGGGGACAGGAGAATGCACCAGATTACCATCATTATTATTCCCAGCAGGGGATAATTGGGGTAATTGTGGCCCTGCAATATCAATGGGGCATGCCACAATCCCCAGATTATTCCTATAAAAAAAGCCGATTTCCAGAAACCCAGTGACTGCATTTCCTTCTGTAAAAAACCCCGCCACCCCGCTTCTTCTCCAAAACCGGCAACTGCATTTATCGTTAGACCAAATAAAAGGCCCTGGAGGAGGGTAAGCAAAAATGGATTGAGGGGCATTTCAGCCAGTTGTGTTTCCATTTGCTCAATGTCTTGGGGAGAAAGCAGGTCACTGAAACGCTCAAAAAGACCCGCCATCTCTGGAGAATATTCCACGCCGGGGAATAAAAGGGCTACTCCCATGGCCATTGCTGCCAGAAGCGCGGGTAAAAGCAAGGCCAGAACCCACCACCAGTTAATTTTCCACTTGATACCCATGGGTGCAAAAACAGGTTTCCCTTCCAGTTTTTGGACAATGACAACCCCCAAAAAAGGCATAAACATATACACCACGCCAAAAACTGTCCCCCAGAGGCCAACAAACTGCAGCCCTGAAAGGTAAAAAATCAGGGCCAGAAGCCAGCTCATAAAAAAAGTGATAACCAGGAAGCGGTAAATCTTCCCAATATTCATATATTTCCCTCCCTGTTTCTTCAATATCCTGGTTTATCAGTTACTTCGCCTGGTTTTTATCTTTTCTTTTGTATTAATTCTATTCTCGCCTTTTTTCTCCCCCTCTTTTTAAAATTTTATCTTCTCAGGCAGGGATAATCCCGCCTTTAACGAATTAAAAAAAGGAATAGGGGGAATACTTCCATGGCAAACCCAACCATCACAAACAAAGAATGGCTGGAAATAAATGACCTGCTTCTCCTCCTTGGAGATGAGACCAATATTAAAAAATACAGCTCAACCCTCTTAAAGGGAATGGGCCAGTTAATCCGTTTTAACTGGGCCCACATTTTTTTCCACAGGCCCCATCAACAGCTTAAGAACGATTATTATGCCCAGGGAATTGATGAAAGAACATTTTCTAACTATAACTCCTATTATTATAAAATCGATGATATCCGGGAAATCGCTTTTGACCAGACTTCTCCCATCAGGAGCACCCAGGTCATGGATTATAGCAAGTGGGAAAATACCGAGTATTTCTCCGAATTTTTAAAGCCAAATAACTTCTACTATCTTTGTGGAATCGATATCCACTATCCCGATCAACTGATTGCTACCCTTACCTTTATCCGGGCAGAAGAGGAACTGGATTTCTGCAACAGGGATTTATTTATTTTAAAAAAAGTTTCTCCCCACTTTGGCATTCAACTGGCCAACTTTTTCGGTTTGAAAAAATACCGGGTCTGGACAGATAATTTCAGCTTCACCCAGCGAGAATGTGATATTGTAGAACTCCTTGCCCACGGCTCAACAAACAAGCACATTGCTGCGGAATTATCCATATCTGTAAATACAGTAAAAAAACACCTAGGGAATATCTTCGAGAAATGCGGAGTAAACAGCAAACTACAGTTAATTTCCAAAATCAGCAGTCTTTAATTTTCCATTTCCCGAAAAAACCGGGATAAATTTTTTTTGTACGGGGGGCTACAATGGATTCCAAGGGGAGTGCGTTGAATAAAAGGGGAGAATTTATTCGAAAAGAAAAGGAAAAAGATTTTTACCAGAATTCCCTGATTTTTTCTGAACCAGGGTTTTCTCGCGTTTTCCTCTATATTGGAATCTGTTTTTTCCTTTTTTTCATTTTTGACCTTTTTAACCTTTCTCCAGGAAAACCCCTTTTTCTCGTCATTTTTTTGCGTTTTCTGTTTCTTTCATTCTCGATGTTCTTGTTCTTTTTCCTGAAAAAAACCAGAGAAGCATCCCTTTTTATCAATCTTATTTCTCTTTACCTTGCAGCAGGAAGTTCTTTTCTCCTTGTGGTTACCTTGCTTTACGGGGAAAGCTTTAACTTTTTTTTCCATTCCTTTTCTGCCTTTTTAATCACTTTTTCCATATACCACTTCCTCCCCAACCCCTTAAATCGAAAAATTTCTATTTCTGTATTTTTTGGCCTGGGGTATATTCTCATTTCCTTTTTTCACCATCAGACTCCCCTCCTGCTGACACTGGCAGTTTTTTTCTACCTCTTAATTATGAACCTGTTCGGCCTTTACACGGCAATGCGAATCGGGTTGCTTCAACGCCAGGATTACCTTCAAAATAAAGCCCTGGAAAAACTGGCAGTTACAGATCCCCTGACGGGAATTGCCAACAGGAGACAATTTAATGACACCATAAACCGCCTTTTTTCCGCGGCAAAACGATACAATACTGATTTTTCTATGATAATTTTCGACATTGACAACTTAAAAGAAATAAACGATCGTGGAGGGCACCTTTTAGGAGACCGGGCTCTGGAAATGATCGCCGGAATCGCGGATTCCATAAAAAGAGAGAGCGACCTTCTGGTTCGGCTGGGAGGAGATGAATTTGCTATTTTGATGCCTTCTACGGCAGGTCCTGAAGGCAATCACCTGGCAAAAAGACTGGCCGAGGCTTTTTCATCCACGGGAAAAGCCTTTCAGCTCCCTTTATCATGCAGTTTCGGAATATCAAGCTACAGATCAGAAGATAAGGAACCCGATGACCTTGTGAAAAGAGCAGATCAACAGCTATACCTGGCAAAAGAAGGGGGCAGAAACCAGATTTCTTCCGACCATCATGCTAAAGCAGTGCGTTTATTTCGGTCGTCATAGATTTTTTTCTTTACCCTTCGGGGGAAACATTACTTTTAAAAAGGAAGGGCCCCAGTGGCCCTTTTTTGATTTGGTTATTTTTTATTTTTCAAACTACCCTACCTCAAGTTTTTTCCAAAAGGCTTTCAGTTCCGGGCCCAATTAAGCCCCGGAAAACCCCGAACAAGGACACAGGGCTTTCCCTCCTTAGTCTTCCTTCCCTCACTTAATATATCCGGTTAACTCAACTTTTACAGTTGTTCCCTCCCCTGGCCTGCTGTTCACCTCCAGCCAGCCGTTTGCCTGGCGGGCCCGGGTTGCCATATTGTCCAAACCCTGCCCCCTGGAAACGGTTTCAGGAGCAAAACCCTTCCCGTCATCACTGACTTCCAGGAGGAAAACACCTCCCTCTTTCCTTAAACTCAACTCCGCCCTCTTTGCTCTCGCATGACGCCCAATATTGGACAGGGCTTCCTGAACAATCCGGTAGAGAGCTACTTCCTGTTCGGGAGATAGTCCTCCCCGATAATCAATTTCAATTTTTAAATCAACCCCCTGCCTGCGGGCAAACAGGTCCCCGTAGAGCCGGAGGGCTTCTTCCAGGCCCTGGTCCTCAAGTAGTGAGGGTTTTAGCTCTCCAATCAGTTCCTGGAGCTCCTGGAGAGTTGCCTCGGAAGTTGCTTCAAGGTGGTCCAATATTTCCTTTTCTCTTTGCCCCACATTCCCGGGCTGTTCCCGCAGGCTCTGGATGCCATAAACTATACCGTGAACTCCCTGGGAAATTGAATCGTGCAGTTCTCTGGCCATGCGGTTTCTTTCTTCCGCCACGATGAGGTTGCGGGTGGCTTCCTGCAGGAGCTGGTCCCTGTGAGCAAGTTCGCCTAAAAAGCGATTTTCTACTTCCAGTTCCATCATGCGGCGGCGAACCTTCCACCTTCTGTAATCAAAAAGGGCAATGGCACCCCCGAAAAAAATCCCTCCAAAAACAATTATTACAGCATTTCGGAACACGGCCTCGTCCATTAAAGGCCGCCCCCAGATCGCAAGGACTGTTAACCCCAGAACAAGCCCCAGTAAAGAAACCACTAAAAACCCTACTCCCCGCCGCAGCCCTTCGTCTCCCCATCCCTTCTGCTGCAGGGTTACTTCCAGAAAACTTCCCAAAACTCCTCCGCCTCCCGAAACCAGGGCCGGAAAGAGAACGATAAGGAGGTAGTAGTTAAGGGGCCAGGTAGTATCCCAGAAGAAAGAAAGAGCTGTTACAATAATAATCCCGAAAATTGCTCCAACCGGTGAACTGATAAGGAAAATTTTCAGGTAAGGAGGCCTGGGCAGGTTCTCTTCCATCATTTAATCCCTCCCCACCATACCCTCACGCATCGCCAGAAGCGCCGCCTGGGTTCTGCTCTTGACCCCCAGTTTATGCAATATATTGGCAACGTGGGTTTTTATTGTTTTTTCGCTCACAACCAGTTCTTCTGATATTTCCCGGTTGGCCAGTCCCCTGACCATAAGAGAAAGGACTTCTTTTTCTCGCGGGGTCAGGGGCTCAACGTTTTCCGGAGAAGGCTTTTCCCTGTCAACTCGAGCCAGCAGTTCTCGGGCAACTTCGTTCCCAAAACAAACTCCACCTGCAGAAACCGTTTTAATGGCCGCTAGCAACTCTCTTGGTGGAGCATCTTTCATTATATAACCCGAGGCCCCCCTCTGCAGGGCATCATAAACCCTGTCCCAGGAACCAAAGGAAGTCAGGACCAAAACCTTAACTTCCGGCCAATCCGCACGAATCTTCTGGAGGGTCTCCAGGCCATCCATTCGTGGCATCTGCAGGTCCAGGAGAACCACGTCAACCTTATTCTCCTCAAGTTTTTCCAGCGCTTCTTCTCCATGACCGGCCTCCCCCGCCAGGGTGAGCTGCTCCTGGTTTTCCAGGTAAAGCCGAACTCCCTGGCGGAAAAGGGGGTGATCATCAACAATTAAAACCCGGATATTTTCTCCCATCCCAAATCCCCTCCTGCCTGATATTTCCGCCCGAACAAGGGAAATCCTTTATTTAAAGATATATTGCCCCGATAATATATGGAATTAAAACCAAAACTGCAAGGTAAGACGGAGCACGGCGGGTAGCATTGTTCTGATCCCAGGAAAAAAGGTACCCTCCAAGAGCAAAGGCCAGAATTCCCCCCGCAAACAACACCAGCATGCCTCCCGGAGCCCATATTCCCAGGACCGGCTCTCCCCAGCCCAGGGCCCGCATGGCTTCCATGGCATAGGTAGTGGGGAAGATCCTGGAAATCCAGCTGACAAAACCTGGTAGCTGGTCCACGGGAACCATCAGCCCCCCCAGGAGCATGGCGGGAATATATAACATCTGGGCCAGGAGAAGAGAAACCCGATTATTGGCAGCAACAACCCCAATCAAAACGCCCAGGCCGGTTCCCGCAACGAGAAAAGAAAATGATCCGAGCCAGAAATAGAACCAGTTTAGGGGAAGCGGGGCGGAGAAAATAAGGGGAGCTGTTATTGTAATTATCAGGGAAACCATGGCCAGGTGCAGACCAGCGGTAATTGCTGGAATTACCAGAATGTTTATTGCAGGAACACCGTGAACCCGGTAATTGCGGAGCACCCCTTTTTCCCTTGCTTCTACCAGAGGAGAGGGCAAGCCCATTATGGTTCCTGTTAAAATTGCAAAAACCACCATCGAAGGTATTGCCATATCCCGGAAAAAGGGATTTAATTCTACCATCAAAGTTCCAACAAAGGCATAAAAGCCCAGGGGCATCAGGTAATACATCATTAATAGCCCCTTGTTACGAAGCCCGGTAAAAAATTCAAACTGCAGGTGATAGGAAAACGCTTTCATCTAAACAACCTCCTTTTCTGTTAACTCCAGGAATCTTTCTTCCAGGGTTGGTCTTTCTACTCTTAAATCTACGAATTCATCTCCCGCTGCCTCTACAGCCTTCAGGACCATATTCAAGGCCTCCCTGATCTGAGAGGTGAAAAACACCCGGTAACCATCCTTTTCTTCCTTTTCCAACAACCCGGGAAACTTTTTCCCTTCCAGGCTGGTGCCCAGTGTTTTTACCAGAATTTTGGTCCACCCTTTTCCGGTGGAAGTTATTTCCCGGGGAGATCCAGTCATCAATATTTTTCCCCCGACCAGAATCGCCAGCCTATCGGAAAGAGTTTCTGCTTCAGCCATATCATGGGTGGAGAGGATAATGGTGGTTCCCCTATCCCTAAGTTCCCGGATTATCCCATGCAATGACCGCCTTGAACCCACGTCAAGACCTGCCGTTGGCTCGTCGAGAATTAAAAGAGGCGGCTGGTGCAACATAGCCAGGGTCAGGGAAAGACGCATTTTTTGGCCTGTAGAAAGGTGCTGGTACTTCGAGTTTTTCTTTTCCCCCAGGTTGAGCTTCTCCAGTGCAGAACCATCTTTTCCTCTCCCGTGGTAGAAGTTGAAAAAATTTACTGCTTCCTCGACCCTGATGGTTTCAGGCAGGGCGGATACCTGCAGCTGAATTCCAACCAGATCTTTCAATCGGGCTGGGTTTTTTTGAGGATCTACTCCCATTATCCTGATTTTTCCTCCCTCGGGTTTGCGAAGGCCCACCAGGCATTCCAGGGTGGTTGTCTTCCCTGCCCCATTGGGTCCAAGCAAACCAAATATCTCCCCCTTTTTAACCCTGAAATCCAAACCATTCAGAACCGTTTTCCCTCCGTATTCCTTGCGGAGTCCTTCTACTTCCAACAGCCAGTCTTTCATGTTATCTCCTCCTGTTTCATTTTTTCCAGGCCGGAAGAACTTTACGACCTTTATTCTGCTTTTATTTTACCTTCAGTTTCCAGCTCTGACATCTGCCGTTGGGAGTATATTCAACTAGGTCCAAATAACTATTTTGCCCTAATTATTATTTCCGAATAAGAAAACTCCAGCACTTTTTACGCTGGAGTTTTCTCCTCGTCCCCTGACCACAATACCCTGTGGGGGTAATCTAATAATATTTTTTAATTTTCTTTATAACCATGCGCCTCGAAATACCATCTGGTTTAATTTCTGGTTTTTCCAGTTCTAACCGGCCCAGGTAGGCACGGAAGGGAAACTTTTTTTCCACTTCAGGGCTGGATCCCCATGCCACCTCCTGGCAGGGAGGACTGTTTGCAGGCTCCCTGGTTTCTCCATGCCAGGAAAGCTTAACCAAAACAGGCCAGAAATCACAGCTGTCCAGAGAAAAAAACATCCCCTCCAGCATGGCCGGGAAGTCTTCCCCCTTTTCTTCTGATAATATAAGCCGGGGAACAATTAAAGAAAAAAGCCGGACATCAATTCCCAGTAGTTTCTTTTTGTCTTTCAACCTTTTTTCCTCCCCCGGAATTCGTCCAACGGGTTGTATATTAACTATACCAGTAAATTTCTGCAGGTAAATCACCCCAATGGGTAGTTTTTTCCATATTGCCTCCAGGAAAAACAAAAACCCCGCTCCTCCATTCCCGGAGGAGCGGGGCTTTTTGCCCTTCTAATCAATCAACCCTTCTTCCTGAAGCCACATCTCGGCAACTTCATCGGGTTCATAACCCTCAATATCTACCATTGCGTTCATTCCGCTCATGGTCTCATCGTCAAGTTTCTCTGCTACGGGAGCCAGAATTTCTTCAATCTCGGGATACTGCTCCATGATTTCTTCCCGGACAACGGGGGCAGCATTGTAAACAGGATGGTAATACTTATCATCCACAAGGTTGATCAGGCCGAAGGCATCAATCCGGCCGTCAGTTGCAAAACCCATGGCCAGGGCCACATTGCCATCCCTGAGGGCAGCATAGGTAATACCCAGGTCCATGATTTGCACCCCGTCAAAGTGGAAACCGTAATGCTCGGTTAATCCCGGGTAACCATCGTCCCGGATAGAATATTCGTGATCGGCAGCAAACTGCCAGGAACCGGGTTCAGGGGCTTCTACTCCTTCATTTATGGCCTCGGCCAGGTCGCTAAGGGTTTCAATGCCCCTTTCCCTGGCGTCATCTTCCCGCATCATTATAGTATAAGTATTGTTAAGGGGTGCGTAATCCAACCAAACCAGGTTAAACCTTTCGTAGTCCTCTTCCTTGACAACCTGGTAACATTCCTCGGGATCGGTAATGGCCTCAGCATAACCCAGGTGAGTAATCAATGCAGTTCCCGTGTATTCCCAGCAAATATCAACTTCACCAAGTTCCTGGGCTTCACGGAGAACCAGGGTTCCCCCGAGATTTGTTTCATCCCGGACAGGAATTCCGTTTTCTTCGAGAATCATCAGGGTTATCTGTCCCAGGATGATCTGTTCAGTGAATTCCTTGGAACCCACGACAACTTCATCTGCCTGAACAGCCTGGTTTGGAACAACCATCAGCATTCCCACGAGAATTAAGACAGACCAGAATATTAACCCTTTCTTCATACTTAATTACCTCCTTGCTGAGATTGGTTGTAATCACCCGGCCGGAATGGCCGTTTTTTCAGCTGGCCCCAACAAATAATTTACCCAGTAATTTTACTGGGTTTTCCTTGCGGGTACCTTATTTAAACTCTGCAATTAAGTATATCGGAAACAAAACAAATGTCAAAATTCTCCAGCAGGTTTTATTTCCCCCTAACCCAGGCTTCCTGTTGCTGAGCTAACCAAGCCCCTTCTTTCTCTTCATTACCCTACAGAACTTTTGGGTACTGGTTTAAGCTTGCTTGCAATTTCTTCCAGCCGAGAAGGGTTGATGGTTCCAGTTCTCTTTTCCATGGCATTGGACACTCCACAGGCGGAAGCAAAAACAGCGGCTTTTTCAACCTCCTCTCCTTTAAAAAGGCTCCACGCCCAGCCGGCCAACATTGCGTCTCCAGAACCAACGGGGTTTAATGCCTGAACTGAAGGAGTCTTTATCTCGTAGGCTCTTTCTGCTTCCCATACCAGGGCTCCTCGTTCTCCCAGGGAAAGGCAGACATTTCGCGCTCCCCGGACCGAAACTTCTCTAAGTCCCTCTATTAACTCCCCTTCTTCCTTTAATTCTCTCCCCAGGAGACCCTCCATTTCTTTAAGATTGGGTTTAACCAGGTAGGGACCGCCCTCTATCCCCCGGGCCAGGGGTTCTCCACTTGTATCCAGCAAAACCAGACAACCTGCTTCTCCTGCTGTTTCTACCAGTTCCCTGTAAATCCCGGGACCAGTTCCCCGGGGCAAACTCCCCGAAATACAGACCACTTCTGCTTCCCGGATTAACCCGGTAAACACTCCCAAAAAATCCTTCACTTCTTTTTCCTTAACCCGGGGGCCCGGTCCCAGGACTTCCGACTGGACATCCTTTTCCAGGATAGCAATACAGGTCCTGGTCTGGTCGGAAATGTCCACAAAACGATGTTCAATTCCTTCCTTTTCCAGTTGATCCCGGATGAAATTGCCGTTCTGCCCTCCCAGAAGCCCTGCAGCCATAACCGGTGCCCCAAGTTGTTTTAAAACCCGGGCCACATTCAGGCCCTTCCCCCCTGCAGTCTGCTGGGATTCTCTGGCACGAAAAACTCCTCCCCGTTCAAATTGATCTACCTCGAAGCGAATGTCCACCGAGGGGTTCAGGGTAACAGTAACAATCATTTCTAACCCCTCCCTTCACTACCACAGGTCCGGATTTTTTCGGCGACAACTTCGGCCATTTTTTCTTTCCCCGCCTGCAGGTACTTTCGCAGGTCGTCTTCTTCGGGGTTTTCCCGGAAGAACTTTTTAATCCCCCGGGTAAAAGCCTCTTTTAGTTCTGTTGCAATATTGATCTTACTTATCCCAAATTTAATTGTCTGCTTAAGATCTTCATCCGCTAATCCTGAGCCTCCATGCAGTACCAGGGGTATTTTAACCAGCCTGCTGATTTCCTCCAGGCGCCTATAATCTAATTGGGGCTTTCCCTTAAAAATTCCGTGAACCGTCCCAATTGCAACCGCCAGGGAATCAACTCCCGTTTCCCGGATAAAATCCCCGGCCTCCCCGGGTTCTGTTAAAGTTCCTTCCTGTTCACCACGTCCAACATTACCCAGCTCCGCTTCTACCGCAACTCCGTAATCCCGAGCAAAAGAAACAACCTCTTGGACAACTTCTACATTTTCCCGGTATGGGCTTCGGGAGGCATCTATCATCGCTGAAGTAAACCCTGCCCGAATATATTTTTTTAGTTCTTCCTTATCGGTAAAATGGTCCAGGTGAAATATTATTGGAATTTCGTACTTTTCTTGGGCTTTTTCAGCCAGGGCCAGCAAAAATTCGTGGCCAAAGTATTTTACGGTTGAGGGAGTGGTTGCAAGCATTACAGGTGATTGCATCTTTGTAGCGGTCTCCAGGACCACCTGCATGGTTTCCAGGTTATAGATATTGAAAGCAGGAACTGCATATCCTTCTGCCCGGGCTTGCTGCAGGATTTTTCGGGCAAGGTTATCTACCATTTTTCCTCACTCCCCTTTTCAGATTTTCCTTCGAGAAACAACACAGTGAAAAAACAGGGATCGGGGGATTGGTTCCCCGATCCCTGTCCATCTGCTTTATTATCATACTCCGAACAGCTTGGCAATCAACCAGATGAAAATTCCGGGTACAATGGCGTCCGGAACTGTAAAGAAGAGCCCGGAAGCTTCCATTGCGCCCAGGTCACCAAACACCTGGAAGTGGTAACCAAAGCTGATCAAAAACCAGCCAACAAAACACCAGATGAAACCACCGGCAAAGGCACCTCTTTTACCTCCTGTGGCATTTCCAAAGATTGCACCGGCACCGCTGGCAAAGAAGGCTGCAATCATGCTTGGCAGTGCTACCGGCCATCCAATTAAGGCCAGGATGGGGATAGCAACGAACTGCCCGATCGTTCCGCCAATCAGGCCGATTACAAGGGAGTTAGGAGCATAGGGGAAGATTACCGGCACGTCAAGGGCGGGCTTGGCACCTGGAATGAGTCTTTCTCCGATACCTTTAAAGGCCGGTACAATTTCCCCGATCAGCATCCGGACACCCTGCAGTAGGACCAGCACACCGGCGGTAAAGGCAAGGGCCTGGAAAAGGGCAAAGACAAACCAGCTCTGTCCATCACTTATCTCGTCCAAGAACCCTTCAACGCCAAGCTGCCCTACAGCCAGCAGGGCACCAACCATGGCAACGATGATCATGATAACCGAAATTGAAATGGCCATATCCCGGAAGAAGTTTAGGCCTTCAGGAACCTTAACCTTTTCTGCAGTATCCTCCGGGTTACCGATCAACTTACCAACCCAGGCTGCCAGGAGGTTGAGCAGGGTCTGCCCGTGGGCAAAACCAAATTCGTCCTGGTCGGTAATCTTCCTGATTACCGGCTGGGCAATTGCCGGTGCTACAGTCATATAAATACCGTCAACAATTGAAGCCAGGGCAACGGTCCAGAACAGGGACAGGCCGAAGGAATGGAACAGAATGGCAAAAGCCCCTGCATGGACCCAGATCATGTGGCCCGTTAGGTACAAAAACTTGAAGGGTGTAATCCGGGCCAGAATGATATGGATGATATACCCGAAGAACATTGTCCAGGCAATTGCGGCACCAATCTGCCCAACATCTCCAGCCTGAACCGCACCCACAACACCTTCGTCAAAGGTTATAAATGCTTCAAAGTCGGGAAGAATGGGGGTAATACCCTCTTGGTACATCTGCTGGATCGGTTCAATGGCGCCGATTATTCCGTCAATACCCAACTCCATAATCAGGACACCCAGGACGGTCTTGACCGTTCCCAGGACTATGGCCTGAACTTTTTTACCCTGAGCAATCAAACCAATCAGGGCAATTATTCCGAGGACCACAGCTGGCATCGCAATTAATTCTACCAAAACATCGCTCATCGCGTTTGACCCTCCTCCTCATAATACTTTGTTAACTCCGCCAACAAGTTCCGGGGAGGGTTAAACTTTCCGAGCAACCAAAAGCTGACAGAAAACAGGTCTAACTTTCTTCTTCAATGGCCTTCAGAACTTTTTCCCTGATTTCCTCTTTGTCGGTAAGACTCTTGAGTAGAACTAATTTTGTTTCAACTGATTCCAGATTGGACTTCATGTCAAGGGGAGCGACGATAAGATCAGCTTCCTGGCCTTTAACGCTTCCCAGGTCCCAGGAAAGAACTTCAGCTTCTATCCCCTCCTCTTTTAATATTTCCTCAATGGATAGTTTCAACATCATACTTGAACCAAAACCCATTCCACACAGAGCAGCAATACGCATTGGGCATCCTCTACCTTTCCTTGGTTTTTAAAGGTTCTCCAACCTGCCCCGGTACTTTTCAATGTGCTTTTTGTTGATCGCATCTCCTTCGTCCAGGTTGGAGCTCACCCAGACCGGGGGTTCGTAACCTTCTTTCATAAGGTTTTCAATCGTCTGGGACACCAGGGCCTGTAAAATGGCAAAGCCGATTACAGAAGACGTAGGACCAAACCTGGTTTCCATTCCCTCTATACCCATTACTGCATCTCCGGGAACACTCAGGCTGTCCAGGATTACATCAGCCAGTTCGTAGAGTTTTTTGCCGCTTTTATGACGGGAAGTTACCTCCTGGCTAAACTGGAGGGAAGTAAGGGCGATAACGTCCATACCCCTCTCCCTGGCCTCAATTGCCATCTCCACTGGAACGGCATTCCGGCCCGAAGTGGAGGCAATTATCATCACATCTTCAGGGTTAATAACCTGGTTATCCAGGATTGCCCCTGCCAGTCCTTCCTGGCGCTCACCGAATGTGCTGAGGGGAGCAGTAGGAGCCAGCGACAGAGCAGGGGTAAGGATGGCATTTACGGGCACCAGTCCCCCGGCCCGGTAGAATAGTTCCATCCCAAACATCTGGGAATGACCGCAGCCGAACACATGGACCACTCCACCTTTTTTTATGGCCCGGGCCAGCAATTCGGCGGCATTTTTAATCTGCTCTCCCTGGGTTTCCCTGACCCGATCAAGAAGTTCACCTACTTTTTCCAGGTACTCCCTGTAAAGCATTTTGGACCCTCCATTATTCCTTATTTATTTTATCTCCGATGATCGAGAGAATATCACGGGGTTGTCTGGCATCCTTTATGGCCTCCACGGCCTGCTGGTCCTGCAAGACCCGGCTTAGCTGGGCAAGGAGTTCCAGGTGGCTGTCCTTGTCCGTAGCCCCAAGCACAAAAACAATTTCCACCGGGTCATTTTCTTCAGCCCCGAAATAAACTCCCTCTTTCAACGTTGCCATGCTAAGGGAAATCTCGTTGACACCATCTTCCGGGCGACCGTGAAAAAGGGCCAGGCCGGGAGCCAGGACGATATATGGGCCCATCTCCTCAACGTTTTTTATCATGGCCTCAATATATTCTGGTTGCACGCTCCCCCTTTTTACCAGGGGTTTGCCGGCTTTTCTGCCGGCATCTTTCCAGTCCGATGCCTCAATTCCAGTCTGGATATTGTCTTCTTTTAACAGTTCCAGGAGCATCCTGCAATCACCCTTCCTGTTCCAGCGAATAGATTTCCACGCCCTTGACTACTCGATTTAATGAACCCTCGGGGCTGGGGTCATCGGGATTTATTTCCATTAGCCTTGATTTCACAACTGCAAGAACCTGGGCAATCAGAATATAGGGGAAAAGGAGGAAGATTTCCTGGGGCGGTTCTCCCAGCCCAAAGGAATGATCAGCGAGTTCTTCTACTTCTGGCCAGCTCCCTGAATAAAGGGCTGTAATTTTTGCTGTTTCTTCTCCCGCCAGTTCCTGGAGCAAATCTCTTTCATAACGTCGGGGGTGGTTTTCACCTGAGAGGAAAGCAAAAATTATCGTTTCTTTGTTGACAACCGATTTGGGACCATGCCTGAAACCTAGGTAAGAATCAGAACTGGCAACAACTTTTCCTGCAGTAAGTTCCAGGAGTTTTAAGGCAGCCTCCCGGGCCAGCCCCAAAAATGGAGCAGTGCCGAGGAAAATGGCCCTGTCAAAATCCTCACTTGCAAGTTTTTCAATTTCTTCCCACTTCTCCTGCAGTATTCTTTCGCTTACCTGGCGCATCCAGTGCACACCAGGAGCCATTTCTTCAGGAGTATAGGGCCCAAAAATCAGAATGGAAGCCAGAACCATTGTTGTAAAACTTCCCGTCATGGCAAATCCCTGGTCATTGGATTCTTCGGGCATTAAAAGGAGAAGAGAATCGGGATCTTCCCTTGCGGTTCGGGCAAGGGAACCCTCGGGATTACAGGTTAAAACCAGGTGGTAAATATCTTTAACAAATCTATTGGCCAGCCTTACAGTTTCGACACTTTCGGGGCTGTTGCCTGAGCGAGCGCAGGAAATTAAAAGGGTGGGGGAATCAGAAGAAAGATAGCTTTGGGGGCTGGTAATAATATCTGTTGTGGGAATGGATTCAACCCGATCCCAGTGAGATCCTAAATAAGGGGCTACGGTTTCTCCAACGTAGGAAGAACTGCCCGCCCCGGTGAAAATAATCCTGGGCTTATTACCGGAAGAAACCTTATTTAAAAATTCCTCGATTGCTCCACTTTTTTCCTGGATAATCTCCATGGTTTTTTCCCATAACCATGGCTGTTGTTTGATTTCTCTTGTAGTAATATAATCATCAATGGGCTTCACTTTACCCCTCCTCTACAGAACCAGTTTTCCAATCCATAAAGTTACATTGCCTCGCCTTCCCTGGAGGTTTCCCAGAAATAGTTCATTTTTACTCCAGGACAACCCGGTACTCAAAGCGATCTCCCCGGGCAATTCCACGCGTATATTCAACAATGAGGTCACCACTATAGGTCAGGCGTTCAATCATCATGCTGGGAGTATGGGGGAGATATTCCAAAAGTTCTGCTTCGTTTTCCCTTGTTAGTACGGGAACAAAACGCTCCTCCGCCATGGTCAGGACCACCCCGTGCTCATTGGCAAGGACATCATATAGGGGGATCTGCTCCAGCTTGTCTCCCGTAATCCCGGGAAATTTTTCAAAGGGAATGTAAGTGGTTTCCAGCATCATGGGTTCTTCATCAGCCAAACGCAACCGGGTAAACCGGTAAACTCTTTCCCCCGCGTTCATTTTCATCTTTCCGGCAACCTTTTCTGTGCATTCTTCAACGGTAAAATCAACAACCCGGGAAGAAGGGGTTTTTCCCAGTCTTTTCATTTCTTCGGTAAAGCTGTAAAAACCGAGCAGGTCCTGCCTGATTTTCGATGGCTTGACGAAGGTTCCCCGACCGTGTTCCCTGTAGATATAACCGTTAAGTTCCAGATCCTGCATGGCCTGGCGTACCGTCGCCCGACTCACACCATATATCTGGCAAAGTTCTCTTTCGGGGGGCAGGCGAGTATGTTCTTTCCACTGGCCGGTTTCGATCTTTTCCCTGATTATGTCAGCAAGCTGGTAATATAAAGGCAGCCTGCTTTTCCTATCAATAACGCCCACGGGGCCACCCCCTAGTGGTAATGTGGTCCTTACCAATTTACTTTTATTATATTTTTTTCCCCTGGAAACAGTCAAAAAACCTCTCACCCTTCTCAGTCCACCGTGCCCAGGTTAGCACCAATTAGATAATTAATAACCCTGTCTCCTCTAAATAACACTGGCAGCTACCAGTAATCTTTCTAAAGTGTAATCCTGATCACAATAAAATCCACCGGAATAGGCGATAATAAGGTATGGGAAAAGAAAATTTAAGGAGGGCAAATTCCATGGTAAAGAAATTGTTTTTTATCACCCTGGTTTTTGGATTAACTTTATCCCTTGCAGGATGCGGAAACTTTTTTTTATCCTCGGACCAGGGATCACTTGCCATTTATCTGGCTGATCTGCCGGCAAATGAGGTTGAAGAGGTTAACGTTACCCTCAGCAGTGTCCAGGTAAAAAAGGATGACCAGCCCTGGAAGACAATAAATGAGTTTGATGAGGAAGAAGGGAAGTTTAACCTCCTGGATTTAATTTTTGAAGAAGAGCTGCTCGGCCAGGAATACCTGGATCCCGGAACCTATACCCAGATCAGGCTAATCCTCGAAGCCCCTGAAGTAGGAAATCAACCCTATTCAGAAGAGAAGTCCTACATTAAGAAGAAAAGTGGGGAAACTATCCCCCTTTTCGTTCCCAGCGGGGCCCAAACCGGGCTAAAAATTAACCATAATTTCACCATTGAAGCAGGAACTCTTTCTGAGTTAATTCTGGACGTTGATGTACAAGATCTCCTTGTCCAGGCAGGAGAAAGCGATAAAGTGATTCTCAGCCCAACTTCTATTAAGGTCCTGGATAAACAAGTCACCGGGGCAATAAAGGGGCAGGTTCTTAATGAAGATCAAGAACCAATTAAGGATAAGGAAGTAACAATAGAGGTATTTGAGAAAGACGCAGATCCGGAAGAAGAAGACCCAGTTGAAGCCACTATTGCCTGGCCAAATGAGTTAGGTGATGATCCTGCCGGTTCCTTCAAAATCAGGGGATTGTTCGAAGGTGAGTATGATTTAGTAATTAAGGCTGATGATTATGAAACCGCAATTGAGGAAGGTATCTCTGTTTCCAAAGGAGAAACCACTATTATTGAGGACCCAATTATATTGAAATTGAAAGAATAAGCAAATTGATTTAAAAGGCCCGGGTTTTCCCGGGTCTTTTCTTTTTTGATAAATAATTTGACACAATTGTTTTTTTATATTATTATAGTTAATAAACGTTAACTAACTTTTTTTGCCCGACAGGAGGTGGATCCCCTGGGTCAAAAACTGCCCTCAGAAAAAAGAAAAAAAGAGATCATTGAAGCTGCCCTTGAAATCATAGACGAAGAAGGTTTTTCCGCCCTTACAATTCGAAAAATTGCCCGGCGTAATAAAATAACTGAAGCTGCAATCTACCGGCACTTCCAGAGCAAAAAGGATATTATTGACCACCTCTGTTCGATCCTCTTCATCGACAATCCAGTAATATCCTCCATCCAAAAGCGGACAGGGAACCCTTTTGAACTTCTGGAAGAAGCCATGGAGCGACAGCTGGCCTGGATCGAAACCAACCCAAGGTTTACGGCCATCCTTTTCCAGGAAGAATTATTCCTGGAATATCCAGATATTCGGGAAAAATTCAACTTTTACCGGAGTCATAAGGAGAAAACCATCGAACAGCTTATAATTTCCGCCCAGAAGGAAGGGCTTATTAGCACCAACGCAGATCCCCGAATTTTTGCCCTCCTATATATGGGTAGTATCCGGATATCAGTCCTGCGCTGGCGCAGTGAGGGTTTCTCCTATCCCCTCCAGGGAGAAGGGAAAAAACTTACCCGAGAGCTTTTTAAAATCCTCCGTTAGGCCTGTTGAGGGGACCGGCTTTTTTAAGGTCCCGCTGGATTGTTCTTTTGCAGAATGAAAAACTGACAGCACGAGGTGTTCAAATTGAAAAAGATACTGGAAAAGCAGAACCTGCGGTTATTTGTTGAATTATTTTTCCTCTTTTTATTCGGATTTCTGGCCTTTCAGGGCCGTATCCAGCTCTGGCTGGTTTTCCTTGTTCTGGGAATCCTCCTGGCTCTGAGATGGGGCAGATTTTTTTGCGGCTGGCTTTGCCCCATGGCTACTGTCTTCCGGGGAATTGATTGGCTTTATAAAAAATTATCAATAAAAAGGCTCCACGGGCCATCCCTGTTAAGAAACCCCTGGATCCGGTGGCTTGCATTCCTGATTCTCCTGGGGGTAATGATAATTTCCCGGCAGTTGGGCCGGGAAATTAACCTTGTCCTTTATATTTTTGCGCTGGCTGTCTTTCTTACCCTGTTTTTCCAGGAATCTTTCTGGCACCGCTACATCTGCCCCTTCGGCGCCCCCCTTTCCTTTACGGGCAGGAGAACCCGAAATTATCTGCTGGTTAACGAAGAAAACTGTACTGGCTGCGGCCTTTGTGACAGGGTATGCCCCGGTGAAGCCATTACCCATGATAAAGCAGGAAAACGGAGAATCCATAAGGGGGAATGCCTGGTGTGCATGAACTGCAAACAGGTCTGTCCCGTAAAGGCAATAAATTGGAATTAAGGGTTAAAATGAAAAAGCCCCAATCAGTATTACCTGGGGCTTTTTTTTGCTACCTCTTTCTGCCCTGTACACTATCCCTGAGTTCCCCCTTTTCAAATAAATCAACGAATATTTTTACCAGGTCCGGGTCAAACTGGGTTCCTGCGCATCTCTTCAACTCAGCAACGGCATCTTCCATGCTCATTGGCTTTTTATAGGGGCGACCATTGATCATTACGTCAAATGCATCTACAATGGACAGGACCCTTGCCAGGAGAGGGATCTGGCTCCCCCTTAACCCCCGGGGATAGCCTCTGCCGTCCCAGCGTTCGTGATGGGAAAGAATCTCTTCGGCAATATGAGAAAACTCCCCGGTGGAATTGGCAATATGGAAACCAGTTTCGGGGTGTTTTTTAATTTCCTCCCATTCTTCCGGGGTCAACTTCCCCGGCTTGTTTAATATCTCGCTGGAAATTGAAATCTTGCCAATATCATGCATTGAAACCAGCAGGGTCAGGCGCTCCCTCTCAGAAAGGGGAAGGTTTATCTTCTCACCAACCTTCCAGGCCATTCGTTTCAGTCGCCAGGCATGCTCCTCTGTCTCATCGCTTTTTACTCCAAGGGTTTTAAGCATGGCCGAGAGTACTGCACTCCTTGCGCTGCGGTTTTCAGCCAGCTTGTGGTGGTACATCTGGTCTTCGGCTTCCCTGAGGACCACCTCGATATCCTTTTCCCCCTCATTTTTCTCCCCAACTCCCCAGGAAATGGAAATGGGAAGCCCATTAACATATTCCCTACTGCAGGCTTCTTTTACTTTTTTGCCCACCAGTTCCGCTTCCTTTTTGGAGGTTCTGGGCAAAAGGAAAACAAACTCATCTCCACCCCAGCGGGAAAGAATATCCATTTTCCTGGAGTTTTCTTCCAGGATCCGGGCAACCCTGAAAAGAATCCGGTCTCCCATCCTGTGACCGTAAGCATCATTTACGAGTTTCAACCCATTGATATCCGCAATAATTATACTCAGGGGCAATTCTCCGTCCTTTTTTAATTGGTGGATTTTTTCTTCCAGGAAGGCCCTGTTCTTCAAACCCGTGAGAGGATCGTGGTAGCTCATATAGTCAAGTTTCTCCTGCTGTTTCTGGCGTTCAGTAATATCAATGGAAAGGGCCCCAAAAAGCCTTTCGCCGTCACTCGTATTTGTAATGGGAAAAAGCCAGGTTTCAAAAAACCTCTCCCCTTTTATTGTAGGTATTTTTTCTTTAAGGCTAATTGATTTACCCTTTCTGCTGACCATGGCCAGGTTTTCTTTGAACTGCTTTTCCACCTCTTCGGGGAGAATCTGGGAAAATTCTTTACCCTGTATTTCTTCCGGAGCCCTGCCAATCTGTTCTGCTGTTGCCGGAGATACAAAAACATATCTATCCTGGGTACAGATGGTTACCGGGTTGGGGCTGTTTTTGAATAAGGCTGCCAGCATAGAATAGGCCGATTCCTTTTCTCTTTCAGCCTCCCGGATATCGGAAATGTCCATGGCAGTAAATATTACCCCTGCAGAAGGGTCATGGGGATAAAGAAAAGCCGAATTAAGGAGAACTTCCATCCAGGAACCATCCTTGCGCTTCCAGAGGGTTTCCAGGGTCCACTTCCCTTTATTCCCGGCCTGAACAAATTTCTCCCGGTCAACCCTTTCAAATTCCTCTCGGTTCGAATACAGAATAAGGGTTTTTTGCCCAATCAATTCCTCTCTTTTGTAGCCTGTCATTTCACAGAACTTATCATTGCAATCTCTGATTTCCCTATCTACAGTAACACCGATACCTATTGGAGCAGTATCTAAAAGAGTTTTCATTTCTTTTTCTCTTTCAGTCAGGGCCCTTTCGGCCTTAACTTTTTCGCTCAAATCTTCAATGATACCAATACCTCCACCCAGTCTGCTGGTTGCAACGGGTGTAAACAGAACACTTACAGGTGTTACTTTTTCGGCTGTAACAGAAGCATATTCTCCGTCATAACTACCTATCCTGCCTTCCAGGGCTTCTTTTACAGCTGCTACCACCTTTTTATCAGGCAGTTTAAGCATATTCAAACCTACCAGGGCTTCCCTGGAAGAACCAATAATTTCTACGAACTTTTCATTGCAGGCGGTAATTACGCCTTCTCCGTTAAAGTGGAGTATTCCAACCGGAGAATTCTCAAAGATAAGTCGGTACTTCTCTTCTTTTTCTTTTATTTCCTCTCCAACCAGGCTTCTATGTAAAAGGAGGTCAAGATGGGCAATAAACTGCTCAATAGATTCTTCTGAGGGTTGTGTTTCTCCAGGAAACATTAATATTATGAAACAGGCTCTTGAACCAGGGGAAGGTTCAAATTCAATTGCTCCAACTCTTCCCGACTTAATCTTGCCACTGAACATCTCTCCTACCTCTTCCAGTGGGCTGCCTGAAATGAGATCCTCTAGACTATCCCCTTGAAAAAATTTCTGGGTTGGCTTAACAAGAATCTTCTCCTCATTGCAGGTCCATTCTTTGCCCCGAAATTCCCCGGGTTCTTCCTCCCCAAATTGCTCCTGCAATCTATTTGATTGTGAAACAGCTCGTATTGTTAACTTACTTCGTTCATTATCCTTCAGAACAAGCAATACCAGGGCAGCCCCAGTATAATCTCGGAGTCTGTTTGTGAGCAGGTCAAAATCCCAAGCTCCAGGGGTTAAAACTTTCCCGGTTCCTTTATCTTCCAGGACCTCTTTTACAGTTTGCCTTTCGACAACATGTTGGGTAATATCTCTTACCAGGGAATCAATTATATCCCCTTCTATGCTCCAGGAAATTACCTCGAAAACCTTTTCTTCCCCTGGTCCTGGAACTTCAAATTTTACTACTCCACCTTTGGTATGAATTTCATTTAAGTTTTTCACCCATAACTCAAATATATCTGGGGGGAAAATTTCGGACCCTTTTTCTCTCTGGGCATTTTTTTCATGTAAACCAAAGTTTTTATTAAAAGCACTATTAGTATTGAGGAAGACAAAATCAAGGATTTTGTCTCCACCTTCCCTTATTGTTTTTACTCGACAATATCCATCAGGAGAATTCTTTAAAGTTTCCCAGAAATCTTGTCCCACAGATAACCACTCCCCTCAGAGAGGAAAATCACGATTTTTCCCAAATCTTCAGATAATTTTTTCGTTTCTGAAACTTCATTGTTCTGTCTTGGTTTAAACCCATTTATGCTTCATTTATTTCTACACCCTCCTTCATTTCCCTTTTTCCTATTTTTCCTATTATATTAAAACCCTTAAATAAAAATGAAAAACCAAAAAGAAAAACCGGCCGGGAAAAACCGGCCGATTTCGGAAAATATTCTCCCTAACCCAGCAACTGCAATAAAGCCTGGGGCCTCATGTTGGCCTGAGCCAGCATTGCTGTTCCCGCCTGCTGCATAATCCGATGCCGGGTTAGTGTCATCATTTCAGAAGCCATATCCGCATCACGAACCCTTGATTCCGCAGCCGAGAGATTCTCCCTTGCAACATCCAAATTATTAATCGTGTGTTCCAATCTATTTTGAGAAGCACCCAATTTAGACCGAAACTCAGAAACCCCATCGATAGCATTGTCTAATTTTTGAATCAGGTTGCCTAATTGATGGTTGCTTATTACATTTCCCCTTTGAAAATTATGTCCCTCTTCATATAAAACTGTTCCTCCCCCAGTATAATAAGTTGTTTCAGTTGTATCTCCTGTTGAATAACGATCTTCAGCTGCTCCTTGATCAATACTAGTTATAACGGTATCAACTATTACATATGTCCCTCCAGAAATTGCATCAGTTGTATGATAAATAGTCCCATCAACAGACCTAAAACTCTCTGCTACATAAAAATTCTGGCCAGAAGAAATTCCAACAACATGTCCTTCAGTGTAAAACTCACCTGAAATTGCTTCATAACCAACCCCAGAAAAATCAACTTTTCCTTCTTCAAAAAATGAGATTAAATCAACAAGTTTTTCTTTTCCTTCAATTTCTTTCATTTCACTTAACCCTAAAGCTTCAGAACTCATACTCCTAAGATCTATTTCTATGCTTTGCCCGGAATTGGCACCGATTTGCAGCTCAATTCCATCAATTGTCCCATTTATCAAAGCTTTTGTATTAAACTCAGTAGTCTGAGCAATTCGGTCTATTTCCTCGATTAAGGTACTTACCTCGTCCTGGATTTTTTCTAAATCCCCTCTATCATTGACTTCATTTGCAGCTTGAA
>PUNE01000123.1 GCA_003551665.1 Halobacteroidaceae bacterium | reverse complement strand
CTTCGGGGTCGTGCAGGTCTATCTGCCTCTGTCTATTCGGGTCGGCCAAGTCGTCTTGCAACCTGTATTCGGGGAGTTCGGGCTCTTGCTGCTGCTCTTGTTCCCCGAAAGAAGTCTTGGTGAAGATATCGGCATCGACCACGTGGCCGATTCCCTGCACGACAGAATTGGCGATCTGCGTCAACAGGTCCTCGGTGTTGCTCATGGCGTGCAGCCCTTCTTCGGAGAATTTTCCTTCGATGGCTGTCGCTGCCTGGAGCTTGTTGGCCATCAGGGAAAGGGCCCGCTCTTGGATTGTCCCCTGGTAGTACAGGAAATAGACATTGACCGGGCGGGTCTGCGTCAGGCGTAGGCTGCGCCGGGAGGCCTGCCGCATCGTGAACAGGTTGTAGCCGATCTGGTAGAATATGATCGTAGTGAAATCTATAAGATCGAGGCCTGTCTCTACCAGCGAGGGGTTGCAGATCAAAACGTCGATGTCGTCTTTTTCTACCCTGTTCTTGATCCACTGTTCCCGCTTGGCGGCTGACACGGATTCCGAGCGCAGCCAGGCGGATTTATAGCCTCTTTCCTCCAGGAGCTGCGGCAGCCTGGTGCCCAGGTCGGTACGGTTTGTCCAGTCGTAGTAGACTAAGACTTTCTCGCCGTTGGCTGCAGCCTGGTCCACGATCTCCAGGAAGCGCTGCTCTTTATTGCGCGGACGCTGTTCCAGCTCTGGCGGTGTCACCAGGATAGTGCCGGTGTCGGTATGGGCGATAGGCGGCTGCCGGTAGGGCGTATCGGTATAGGCCGACAGTGCCTGCAGCATGGAGCCCATGATCTTGATCCCGGCACGGGAGACGGCGTTTCGCAGGTCCTGTTCCAGGGCATTATAGGCCTGCTGGAGTTCGGGGTCCATCTCTATGGGGACGGGCGTTTCTGCATAAGAGGGTAGCCCACTGGAAATGTCGTCCAGCCCGATAAACGCTGTGGTCTCCATTAGGAAGCGGGTGAAGACCAGCGGCGACACGCCCGGCAGGGTTGTGTCTCCGCTGTTCCTGTTCAGGCGGCTGCCGCGGCGGCCGTTGAAGAACCTGTAGCGGTCGGTGCGCTGCACCACGCCGTACGTCTTGCTGAAGACTGTGTAGTTCTGAAAGTCGAAGCCTTCCCGGCGCATAATGCTGGGGAAGCACCGGTATAAAATATGAAAGATACCTTCGGCATAGCCGTTTAGAAGCGTCCCGGTAAGGCACAGGGTCTTGCTGGCCGAGGAGACAAGCTCCCCGAAGGCCTTGCCCTGCAGCGAGCTGCCGGATTTGTATTCGTGCAGCTCGTCGGCAATCAGGTAGTCGATATAGTCTTTCAGGTACTTCTTGACGTACTTCGCGGGTGTGTACTTACGGGGCGCTTTGACGACCCGTTCGCCCTCCTCTTCCTGTTCCATGATCTTGTCCAGGGCGCTGAGAAAGCGGGAATCCTCCCGGTTCAGGGTGCCGCCCTCACGGGCCTGCCTGGTCAACTGGTCGTAGAGTACAGGGATGTGTTCGGCTACGACCCAGCCTTCCCCGTTGGGCAGCTTGACCCATTTTTCCTCGTCGCGGGTGTGTGCTGTCCACAGCGGTGCCTTGCAGTCTTTGGTCTCCCAGCGTTCTTTTCCTTCGTTCCAGGTTGTTATCTCATTGCGGCAGTACTTGTTGCCGGTGAGCCTGTCGCTGTACTCCTTAGTGAAGCCGCGCATCCCGAAGTTGACCTGCCTATGGCGGGTCCGCTCATAATAGAATACGGGCTGTCCGCACTCGGGGCAGACAAAGGCATTGTGGACCCGGGACCAGATGACTGCCGGGCGCCTTTCGTAGGAACCGCGGGCTACGTCTTTGGACATGATCAAGAACAGGTGTCGCTTTCTGGTTTTGTCTTTTATCTTGGGTTCCAAGCTCTGCAGGTCTTTTAAGTGACTGACGATGAACGGATCGGCGCTGGGCATCCATTTCTCGATTTCGCCTTTCCACTTCTGGACCAGGTGTCCGGGGCAGAGTACCACTGTGGTGCCGCCATGGCCCTTCTTGTTGGCATAGATAGCCGCCAGAGCGATGGGGCTTTTGCCGACGCCCATCTCTCCGCAGATAAAGCCGACGTTCTGCTCTTTCATGGCACGGTCCATGGCTTCGGCAACACCTTTCTGGGCGTCATAGAGCCCGTGACCTTTCTCCCGAGACAGTGCGTCGAAGATCCTGAGCTTTTTAGAGTAGCTGTCCGTGCGGGGATCGAAGCGCGGCCTGAAACTGGACTGGATCTTCTCGGCGAGGACGTCCTTGAACATATTCAGATAGGAGTCCAGGCCGGTCACCTGCTGGATCTGCTCGGAAGGGTGTTGGTTGCCGTTGATCGTGATCTCGCCGGACTGCAGACCATGGCTTACGATTCTGAACAGAGAGCGAAAGGTAGTCCTTAGGCGAAAGGCCCGGAAGAACACCCCTTCCGGCTTGGAGACACGCTGCTCAGTCAGATCACGCCGCTGAATAAGGGTGCGGGTGATATAATCCGCCCAGTCCCTGAGTATGGGTACAGGGGTGTTCATCTGCAGCTTCTCGTAGACTTTGTCCAGGATCTTTTCCGGGATTTCGGGCCTTATGTCCAGGATATCATCATACTGCCGTTCACGAATGGAGTCCAAATCAAAGTCCCGGGTGTCGTCGTCGGTGAAAATGTGAGCCAGGATATTCTCCAGGCCGTCCCTGGTCTGGTAGATCTCGTCTTTTTTGTAGATCACAGCATGGCCGAGTCCTTCTTCCTTGTGGACCTGTGTATAGTAGCTCTTGCCTTTGACTTCGTATTCGTCGCCCCTGAAAATAGACTGGTCGCCCTGTCGGCAGACCCTCAGGCGGCCCGGCCGGCAGACGTCGTAAACAAAGTTATTGACCGTGCCGGTATAGCCCATAACGGACATGAACACGGGCGGCTCATCGTAGGATCCAAAGGCAACGATATTGGCATTAACAGAAGCGCCGCTTTCGCTGGCGATTTTTCGGTACAAGTTCTATCTCCTCCTTTTACGCTAGCGTCTTGTGTTGCCCATCGGGGAGCAGCATGTTTATTTCTACACGATTCGATTCGGTTTGTGTGACGTGGACTTCGTTGCCTCTTACCTCGCTGTCTTCTTCTTGGCGGCGGATGACTCGGCCTTTGACGATATGACTGTGCCCGTTTTGCTCGTCGATTATTCCGTCCAGAAAACCCGAGGCCAAGACAAGGCCGATCCGTCCTTCGTTGAAGGGCAGCGGCGGCTTGCCCACCTGTTCGTGGAGCTCCTTGGCCTTCTGGTCGTTCCAGAAAGACTTCATGGCCGGCGATCTTTCGAACAGCCGCTGCAGTTCGGCTTCGTCCAGCACCGAACCCTTGAACAGTTCGATAGACATCGGCTGTTCCGGCAGCTCGACGGTCTCGAAAGGTGTGACAATGATGTTGGGGATAGAGCCCTGTTCCAAGGCGTCTTCCAGCGACAGCTTTGTGTCTCTGTCCAGCTGGCTGCCTTTTTTCTTGCGCCCTAGGATGATCACGTTACCGGTCTGTTCGTAGTCCAGCCCTTTGCGGATCTGGACATCTTCCAGGCTTTTGGCCAGGTCGTTTCGCAGATCCTGGTAGAGCTTGAAGTAGGGCACTACGAAGATAAGATAGCCGCCCAGGCGGAGAAAGCGCAGGTGGGTCCTGGCCCGGGTCCGCTCTCCTCTTTTAGCGAAAGACCCGAAGCGCTCCACTTCCAGGGCAACCTGGGGCTGCAGGATCAGCACATCGAAGGCGTTGTTCGTGATGCCGGTAATGTCGCCTACGGCGACTTTGTCGGCGCTCTGCCTAACGTCAGCGGCCCGGTCTTCCCTGGTCTCGGCGGCATACGCCTTGGCGTTCGGGTGGGCCCTTTTGAAACCCTGAAGGTTGTTGTGGTTCTGGCACCAGGAGTCTAGGACGTTTAGTTCACGGTCCACCGGCTGGATGGCCTCGGCACAGCGCTGCATGGTTATTTCGTCCAGTTTGTAGCTTTCGACGGATTCGTAGTGCCGGTCGAAATCGCGGGCACCTCCCCAGCCGGGCAGTCCGTCCGGAATCCGGTGCAGCTGGGCGGACATCGCCTCGGCCAGTCTGGCCAGTTGTGTCTCATCTTCTATTATCTGCAGGCTGAGGCGCTGCTGTTGCAGGTCTTCGATAGCTGTTAGGAGATGATCCCGCCTGTCTCCCCTGTCTGCCATCAGGTATTCTCTTAGGGCCAAGAAGACGTCTAACATAGCCTTGTCGATGACATTGATGCGGGCTTCTAGGGTTTCCTCCCGTTCGGCTACACGTCTGATGTGGTTGCCGACATCCTGCATGACTTTCTTGCGTATTAGCATGTATATCCTCCTTCTATAGGTCGATGATGAATTCGTATTCGTCTACCACGGGGAAGGTAGCGCCGGTCAGGATCAGGTCCAGCCTGCGCTCCGGCTCATGTACAGAAAACTTGTCACCGCCCGATAGGGCGATGGTTTCCTGGGGTTCTTCTTGTATAGCATCCATGTACATATTATACACCAAGAGGCGGGACTCTGTAAACCGGGAAAACAACCCCGCGAAGATTCCCAGGGTAACTTTTTTCCTGTCGCATTTGGAGCGCGGCACACGCTGGATAAAATCATAGAGATCGCTATAGGGCTGGCCCTGGACAACCTCCCGGGCGGCCTTTTCCCCGAAGCCCTTGACGGCGCAGAACCCCATGCGGATGCGTCCGTTTTCCACCTGGAAGTGCCAGTCGGACTTGTTAATATCCAAAGGCAGAAACTCGATACCCAGCCGCTTGCAGTCCCGGGCAATGTCGGCGACTTT
The DNA here is from genome assembly GCA_003551665.1 of Halobacteroidaceae bacterium. Taxonomy (GTDB): domain Bacteria; phylum Bacillota; class Halanaerobiia; order B1SED10-174; family B1SED10-174; genus T1SED10-26. The sequence continues at coordinate 7,522 of PUNE01000123.1, read as the reverse complement.
CTCTTTGGTGTCCTGCTTTTTCCGTGAATAGGTGTCGTTTAGCAGGTTCTTGATAAACTGCAGCGGATAGTGCGCTTTCAGGTAGGCGCTCGCATAGGAGACCAGCGCGTAGCAGGTGGCATGCGATTTGTTAAAAGAGTACAGGCCGGCATCTTCGACGGTCTTCCACATTTTCTTTGCTGCACCGGAAGACACGCCTTTTTTCTTCGCCTTGGCCAGGAACTCTTCTTTGAATTCGGCGATCTGCTCCAGCTTTTTCTTGGAGACAGCTTTTAATAGATTATAGCCCTCTTCTTTGGAGAAGCCGAGTTCCACGGCCAGCTCCATGATCTGCTCCTGATAAATAATAATTCCTTTGGTGTCCCGGGTGATCTTTTTATAGATACTGTGCGGGTAGTCGGGCTTTTTCTTGCCCGCCTGGATATCCATGTAGAGCCTGTCGGCACCCGAGGAGATACAGGGGCCGCGCACCAGGGCCAGACAGTTGGCCAGCTCGGGGATGGACCGGGGCCTTAGCCGAGGCATCCGGACCTTGTAGGTCGGTGTACCTACCTGGAACAGCCCCGTAGTATACTCGGAGCCAATCAGATCCCAGGTCTTTTCGTCGTCGAAGCGGTCCGACAGAAAGTCGAACTCGATGCCGACTTCCTGCTTGGTGTTTTCTATTATGGACATGTTGGCCAGGCCCAGAAAGTCGAACTTGACCGCCCGGGCTAGCTCGGAGTCTTCCAGGTTGAGCTCCGTGGCGATAAGGCCCTCTTTATCGCAGCGCCGCAGCGGCAGGTATTCATCCAGTTTCTCCGGGCTGATCAGCATGCCGGCGGCATGAATACTCGGGTTGGACGGCAGGTTCTCCAGCTTAGAGGCGACTTCGAACAGCTCGGGGAACCTGTCGCGGAAGCCGCGCAGTTCGGGAACGACCTGCAGTGACTCTCCGATAGAGAGGTCCTGGCTTTTCTCGCCGTCCTCGTCGTAGTGAACCTGGGGGATCAGCTTGGCAATCCGGTCGGCGGTACCCGGGTCGATATCCAGGATCCGTGCCGTATCGCGGATGGCGCCCCGGGCCTTGCGGATCTGCCGAGTGGAGATCAGCGAACAGTATTCGGCGCCGTATCTCTCCACGGCATAGTAGAAGACCCGGTCCCTTTTCAGGGAACAGAAATCCAGGTCGATATCGGGAATGCTTTTCCTGTGCTCGGACAGGAACCGTTCGAACATGAGCTCATACCTGACCGGGTCGGCGCTGGTGATTCCTAATAAGAAAGAAACCAGGCTGCCACCGGCCGAACCGCGGCCCGGTCCGACAGGAATGTCCCTTTCCAGGGCGCTTTGGACAAAGTCGCGGACCATCAGGAAGTAGCCGGCATAGCCCAGCTTGTTAATGACCTGCAGTTCTTTGCGTAACCTGTCGGCATAGCCTGCGGGGTCTTTAATGCGGTCTACGATCTGCTCGAGCTTGTCGAAACAGAGCTGAGCCAGCTCCTCTTCTTCGGGCCTGCCGGTCTCCGTCTCGAAATGCGGCATCTGCACACCGGTGTCGGGCAGCCTTAGAAGGCACCGGGCGGCGATCTCTTCAGTGTTTTTGATTGACTCGTCGACAACGTCTTCAGGCAGGTCCGACAGGGCCCGGCGCAGAGAGTTTTCGTCCATGAACCAGTAGCAGGTATCGGGATAGATCATGGGGTCACTGAGCCTGCGCTTCTGGGCGATCTTCACGTGTGCATCATGAATATGCCCGTCCTCTGGGCCCAGGTAGTGAATGTCGTTGGTTGCCACCAGGGGGACTCCCTTCCGGTAAGCCAATTCGATGAGCCCGGCGTTCGCTGTCCTCTGTTCGGGAAAGTCGCCCGGCTGTATCTCCAGGTAGAACTCGTCGAAGGCATGCTGGTAGAACTCTGTCCAGTCGTCAGCATCTTCTTCCTGGAGTATGAGCTGAGGTATACGCCCGGCGACACAGCCCGACAGGGCAATGATCCCCTCGCCGTAGCGCTCCAAGACGGAAGGGTCGGTGCGCGGCTTATAATAAAAGCCTTGTAGATGGGCGTCGTTGGAGATCTTTAACAGGTTATAAAACCCGGTCTCGTTATGGGCCAGGAGCACCAGGTGGTAATAGCCCCGGCCGTTTTTCTCCAGCCGGTCGTCGACCTCGTAGGCTTCCAGCCCGATGATGGGCTCGATGCCGGCTTTTCTGCAGTCATGATAGAACCGGTACGAGGCCGACAGCGACCCGTGATCGGTGATCGCCAGATGGCTAAGGCCCAGCTCCCGAGCCCGGGAAATATACTCGCCGGGCTTTAATATCGAGTCGCCCATGCTTCCGTCGCTTGTGTGAACATGCAGCGGTACGTACAATAGGGCTTCCTCCTTTCTCTATGGTTGTGCCCCTAAAAGAAGGAGCGCAAGAAATGCCAGTACCTGGAGTTGAAGACATCTGGCAGATGAAAAACTTCGTCTTCTTCTATGGCCTCTCGTTCAATGATCCGTTCGGAGAAGAGGACCTGCGGTAGCGGGCCGCGAAGTGCCTTAATGACTTCGACGAAGGTAAAGGCGAAAGACTGAAGCTCTTCGTGAGCGTCTGTATCATCGGCCAGACTGCAGACATCAATCCGCTGCTCTTCAGTATCGATGACGAGCCGGCAATATTGTGATTCTTCAGCGTCTCGGTAATGGACATCGAATACATATACGTGCTCGTCTTTCCTGACAAGTCTGGAGAAAGCCATCCGGGTATGGTTTTCCGGCGGCTTGATTCTATCCGTTAGGTTCAATTCGGACACCTCGCGATTTTTTCTAAAGAATACTTCAAATCTGGAAGTTCTTGTGGTATAGTTGCAAAGAGGGATTGATACTACCTACGCTAAGGAGGCAGCAGCGGGTGAAACTAAAAAAGACAACCGTAATCACAGTGGGAAACCACAAAGGGGGCTCCGGCAAGACCTCCGTGACAGGCGGGCTGGGGTATGCCCTGGCCGAAACAGGCTACCAGGTCCTGCTCGTTGACGGCTGCGGACAGATGAACCTGACCCGTTCCTACGGGTTCAACAAGGAACAGGAGAAAAGCCTTTTCCCGGTGATCATGAACGGCGCCCCCGTCGAAGACTGTATCCAGAACGGCCCGCACGAGAACCTGCACTTTATTATTGCCGATGATTCCATGGCCAGCCTGGATACGGACATGTTCATCCTGGACCAGAGAGAGGGCGTAATCGAAAGAAGCTTCAGAAAGGTGATTGAAAGTGGCACGTATGATTTTGTGATTTTCGACACAAACCCCTCACTGGGGCTTTTGAACTTGAACTTTATGGTCGCATCACAGGAGATGTTGATCCCTGTTGAGCTCTCCCCCTTTGGGATCGATGGGATGGACAACCTGTTCAAGTTCTTCGTCCGGGCTCAGAAGGTCAACCCCGACATAAGGATATTGGGGGCTGTCTTCAACAAGGTCGACTACCGGGAGAAGATCACCAGGGAAGCCATGGAGGTGGTTCATCACTTCTTCGGCGATGTGGTGTTAAAGACCAGCATTCCCACCGACGTAAAAGTAAAAGAGGCCCAGTGGGACAGAGTCCCTTTGGGTGTCTTCGTCGAACAGTCCAAGGGAAAAAAGGGCAAACAAAGGCAATCCAGGGCCAAAAAAGAATTCGTAGAGCTCGCACAGGAGGTGCTTGAAATTGTCAAAGAAAGGGACTACCAGAAGAGATAAGGCCGCGGAAAAGATCGCCGAGATGAAAAGCCGGCAAGAAGAAAGCGGCTTTGACTCCGTGGTCGAGTCCTACGTTAAGCCGATGCAGCAGGAAAAAGGTGGTATCGTTAATCTGGAGATCGATCTCCTGCAGGACGCGCCCAAGGAATGGAACTTCTTTCAACCCCTGCCCGAAGATAAGATGATCGAGCTGGTCGAATCTATTCAGGAAAACGGGATACTGCACAACCTGATCGCCTGGGAACACAAGCCGGGCTTATACATGATCTTGTCCGGGCACAACCGTGTCGCGGCCAGCTGGCATCTGTTCGAGATCACCGGTGAGGAAAAGTACCTGACCGTCCCCACGGTCATCAAGGGGCCGGAACTCACGGAGCAGCAGGCCCGGCAGATTATCGTCGACTCCAACTGGTGCCAGCGCGAACTGTCACCGATGGAGAAAAACAGGGCGATTATGATTAAGTACGTCTACTTCAAAGACATTTATGATTATAGCAACAAAGATACCATGGAGCTGATCGGGACCTACTTCAATATCGGCTGGAAGCAGGTCTCCAACCTGATGAGGCTGGGCAACCTGATCCCCCCGTTTCGCCATATGTTCGACTCCGGACAAATCTCGCAGCGCAATGCGCTCAAGCTGAGCTACATGTCTGAAGAGGAGCAGGACAGGCTCTACGAGGATTTCGGTTCCAACCTGACCAACAGCGTGCTCTCCAGGGCTTCCTCTTATCAGGAGATCCGGAAGGTCGCCAGCGGGGACCTGGAAGTGAAAACGATCACCGTCAAGATCCCCGCCAAGCATGAGCATAGCTTCCGGAAGTTCTATAAGGAGTGGCTGGAGGCGATTAAAAAACAGGACTCAGTCTCCGGCATAGAGTAGCCGGGCCAGGTCGCTGAACATTTCTTCGGGTTCCTGGCGGACCGGCGTTGACTTCAGTGTGCTGCCGGTCTCCGCGGAGAGTACTGCAGCGATCGAGTCCGACATAACGATCTTGGTTTTCTTTTCCGGGTTGTGGTAGATCCCCTTGAAAGTGTCTTCCCCACCGGATTCTTTGGTGTAGCCGAATGTATCCAGGAGTTTGTAGAACGCCTGGTTTTTCTCTTGCATTTTGTCTCCTCCTTTTCTAGCTGACTTCCTGGCTCAGGGTATAGACTCCCTGTTTCCAGTGCTTGCGGCAGAGCGGGATATAAAAACAGCCCCGGTTCTGCGCTTCCAGGGTGTCTATCTTGACCGGCTCGCCGCGGTAGACGATCCGGCCGTTTTCCACCCGGGCGTTGACTGTCGCCTTACGCCCGCAGAAGCAGATGCAGGAGATCTCCTGGATGCTGCGGGCTGTGTTCATCAGGTAGGCGCTGCCCTCGAAGGGCTGTCCGGTATAGGTCGTGCGAAGCCCGTAGCAGAAGGCCTGGATATCCATGTCGTCCACGACCACCTCCAGGTCCATGACCTGCCTGGAGGTTAGAAACTGGGCTTCGTCTATGAACAGAGCGTCGATCTTCCGGCGCCGGCCGGTCTTTTCCAAAGACTCTTCGATAGTCTCTTCGATCAGCTCGCTGACCAGGTCGAGCTCGCTGACCACGAAGTCGGCTCTTCGTTTGAGCCCGATCCGGGTACCGATGGTATCTCCCGGAAACCGGACGTCCAGGGCATGTTTGGCCAGAAGGACGTCCATGCCCCGTTCCCGGTACATGTGGGCTGTCTTGAGCATTTCTAATGTTTTGCCGGCATTGACAGTCGAATAAATGAAGTGCGGCATATGATCAGCTCCTAGATTTGTTTTGCAGCCTCGTTTACAACATACTCCTTTGCTTCGGTGTACTTGGCTTCAGGCGAGGCGATTACGAATGTCTTCTCGGCGAAGCCCTTGGGCAGGTCGTCTCCGCTTACGTCGATAACCCGGAAGCCATTGTTTGGTGTGTCTTTCATGACCTGGGTCAGAAGCTCCATGACTTCTTCGTGAGTCACGTTCTCGCTGAAGGAGACCCAGGCGTAGACTTTATCATAGCTGGTCATTTGCTCTACTGCCTCCTCTGTTTTGGGTTTCTCCGGCTCCTGTGGTGTTTCTTCTAACTTGGTCTCCTGCTCTTCTGTCTCTGCAGCCTCTTCCTGTTTTTCCACAGGCTCCTGCTCTGTCTCTTCCGGCTCTTGCTTTTTAGGTACTGCCTCGCCGTTGGCCAGTTTGCGGATATCCTCGGCTTTGTAGACTTTTTTCTGGCCATTTTTGTCCGTTGCTACCTCGGATTCTTTAATCCGTTTGTAGAACGTGGATCGGTGCACCCCCATGATTTCGATCGCCTCTTCGGCGGTGATCCATTCAGACATGTTATCTCCTCCCTTGTTAGGATTCTATGATCCGGTCGATCATGTAAATATGCCAGCTGGAGTGGCTGTCGTCGATGTCCAGACTAAAGGTGGTCCCTACTTTGTGGTGCCACACTTGCTCGATATCCTCAACAATGGCCACCCGGCCGGCAAGCTGTAGCATCCTTCTGTTTGTCCCGAACGCTATGTCGCCGCCCTTTTCGATGGTCTCTTTGGAGCCGATCTGGACTTTTGTCCCCTTGCGGATCCTGCGGGACAGCTCTATTGGGTCATTCAGGTGTTCGTTGTAGATCTCAACGAGGTTCAAAACAACCCCTCCTTAAAACCAGCTGGCGAATTTGGGCCCTTTGCCTTCCAGCTCCCGCTGGATTACAGCCCTGGCCTGCTGGTAGTCGCTCATGAAGCCTTCGTGCTCGTGCCGCCTTTTGATTGCCTGGCGCAGGAACCGGCGGCCGGCTTCTTTTACCTTGGTGTCCCGGTCGCCCTCGACATCGTCTCTTTTCGAGGCTATATCAACATAGAGCTCACAAAAGAAAGGCACATCTTCTTTGTAATAAATAATTGCATTAGCTGCCCGGTCGGGCGGGAAATACCCCAGCGACTCACAGATCATGTGTGCCACTATCCGGGGGTATCTCCTCAATGTCTCGTGGATCTCTTCTCTCGGCATACAGTTTTCCTCCTCTCGGGTGAGTCAGGTTAATGCACTCAATGGTTGACCCATTGGCGGGGTCTCTTAGCTCGACATAGCCCACCATCTGCAGGGTCGCCAGAATATAGTAGGTCGCCAGTCCTAGCCGTTCCACGTTGTAGCGGGAGCCGGTGTCGAGCCCAGCGTAGGTGTCTAGTACAAGTTTTGATACTCTCTCTCTGGCGAGTACGTACGCGATAGTGTCATAGATGAAGTCTGTAGGGATCTGGTAGTTGCGGCGGAGCAGCCACATACAGTAGGCTACTCCGCCTGGCAGGGAGTGACGATAGTGCACACTTAAATTCAATTTCAGGCAGTCCTTTCCTCGAGTTTCTTGACGTGTAGGATGCGCTGATTGGCCGAGCCCCGGAAGTCGATATCCTCGAGGATTCTTTCCGATTCGACGTAGGGCCCGTCTACCAGCACATCCACGTACTGTAGGCACTGGCTCTGCTTAGGGTCTTTCTGGATATCCTCGTAGAGGTACCCCGTGAAGAGCCAGATGTTCATGTGCTGGAACTCGGACAGAAGACGCAGCGTTCCGTCTACGTTGCGGGGGTGAAGCGGCTCGCCCCCGGAGACGGTGAGGCCGTCCAAGAGAGAATTGGCGGCGATCTCCGCCTTGATCTGGTAGATGTCCAGTTCTGTTCCTGCTTCGAAGTCCCAGGTCTGTGGGTTGTGACAGCCTTTACAATGGTGCTCACACCCGGATACATACACAGCGTAGCGTACTCCCGGCCCGTCGGCCGTTGTCTCTTTTAAGGTTTTGAAAACCTTCATAGGCGTAGCAGCCTCCTTGTGT
>PUNE01000077.1 GCA_003551665.1 Halobacteroidaceae bacterium | reverse complement strand
TTGGGCTGACAACCAAGCTCAGAATTCCCTTGTTCGCTGCAAGCGTGATCATGTGATGCTAGATCCCGATCAGAAGCTCGTGAATACAGCACCTGCACCGAGTCAATCAGCCCAAAAAAGCTCACTCTATAACTGTCTTCTCTTAACAATACGCCAACCATAACAGATTCAATCGGTTTTCTCAATAATCTCGCCGACAAATCAACGATGAATTTGCTACCAACAGGTATCTAATGAGTTCAAAAGATCCAAGCCAACAAACCCTTGTTTCGAGTGCATCAAGTGGAACATCCGCTGCGGAGCTGTGGTATTTTTTCTAGCCAGTGCCCTTAGGCACACTCCCTAAGGGGTGCGTCCCGCTGATTGGGATATGAGATTAGGCAACACAACAAACCAGAGATATTTGGATGGCCCTAATGACTCACCGGATGTGCGAGATTGAGCAAAAACCGCAAAAATAGCCGCTTATTTCGGTAGCTCAATAGTGTTGCCACTCAATTGTCGGGTGTCAGTGGAGGTTCGGATTCACCCTACCGTAGCACCATTCACCAGATTCGTTGCGCCATTGCAGTCGGAATGTCCGAAGGTCTTTGACATCACGACTATCAGAGTGCCACGCATCCAACGCTTCGTGAAGTACGTCGGAAAGAAGCGGCTCGGGAGTACTGCGGAGCTTAGATAGTAGCGTATCTATTCGAAGCGTCTGACCATCGGCCTCGTCAACCTGGCCGACAATCTTCGCTGCATACTTGGTACAGAATTTGTCCCAAGCACTTGAGGCAGCACCACGAGTTTCTATGTTGAGAAGCTTCGCCACACGATCTGCCGCATTACCAATTTGAAGCTCTGCCCGTTCGACGATCCCTGAAACCTCCTGTGCGATCTTTTTGCTGATGAACGACACAGTAGCCTTATGGTTCCGAACAATCCCATTGAGACGGTCGAGGGCTCGGTAGATGGTGCTGATACCTCTTCCAGTGTTATTTGCGAGTTCCTGAGGGTGTTGGCGGCCACCATCGGTAACGAGCGACTCTAGCACCTGCATATCACTATCTGTGAGATCTCGAAGCGTCGTGACGAGTAACGCTTCCTGCGATGCCTCCATGTCAGGTGTGGGATCTGAGACGAGGCTCACCTCGTGATTGGTTTCACGAACTTCGAAGTGATCGTCTGAAATGAACGTTGTTGGATCTGGCCGAATGGGGACATCACCCCAGTAGAGAACGTTGAGTACTGTCTCGTCGATCTCTCTGCGGAGTTGCTTTCGATCACTCCAAGCAAACGAATGTCCATTCAATGACTTCTTCAGAAGAACGCCTAGCTTAGGATGATACAGTGAGTCACCGCTATCGTTCGTTCTGACGTGTTTTGGATGATAATGCTTGATCTGCTTTCCATGCCGGTGGCCTGGAATAAGCTGTTGAGCATCCTGCTTTGCGAGAACTGCGCGGGTATTGTAGCCGAGTGTATCGTTATTGTTGACCTTGAGTTCGAACTCACTTCCAACCTCTTCGGCGTACAACTGCATAAGCCGCTGAATAGTGCCTGTTCGCCCGACTAACTTCGAACTCCAACGTCGATTGACCCGAACATAACGTTCGTACGTCGTAATGTTGCTCATCTCGTGAACGCGAGTTGTAAGATACCGTTTATTCACACCAATATTTGCCCGGGAAGCGAGAGCTTGGACAAATTGAGGAAGCAACTTGGTGTAATCATCGGGCTCAAGATTTGAACCGCCAAATCGGACATTAACGCCTTCTGATTCTTCGATATGATCAAACGGTGTTGAAATCTTTTCACCTGTCTCATGATGGCGCATATCCTCAAAGCGCGGCTGTATGAGGTAGTTGGCCTTCCGTTGGCCTCGCCCGTAGGCACCAATTCGGAGTTCGTAGAGTCTCTCGCCGTCGACGCGGTCATCCGGACGAGGTGCAACGCCTCCCATTTGATATGTGAGAGAAACAGTCCAGGTCTCGCCGCCGATGTCGACCTCGACCTTTCCGTGGCCGTCGTATCCACGAGTCAGAAGCGTCGTGAGAATCCAGTATGGACTGAGACCGTGGTCACAGTAGATGAGGTTGCCCTCAAGCTCGTGCGGTGCAGTGGCGACGCACGTCACGCCAACCACCTCACAGCATCATGAGCAGTAGCGGCTTCAGAGCCAGAGGCCTCACAGCCTACGCCGTAACGCTCAAAACGGTAGGCCGAGATCTTAACCATGCTCAATCACCTCCGTGTGATTGATGTGTCCGCTGTTGAGGGCCGTAGCCTTGGAACAGTGATTGGCCCTCACGGTTGGCTTTTGCGTCACGGCCGACACCACCCATCCGCGAGCGCAGCGCAACGCTTCGCTGGATAGTCGATCTCGCAGCCGCAAAACTCACAGATGGGGAGATAGCGGTCGCTGACGTTCGTTTGGACAGTCAATTCGACCACCTCCGTTCCCTCACACAATCGCAAGCAAGCGGCGACCCGCGCTTGTGATTCTGTTGAACTCCCTTCTGTGAGGGAGTAGTTCTCAGCCCAAAAATGGCGAATTCGGACGTTACAGAGTTCTTACCTTGCGGTCTGAAACCCTGGTCACGCCGGAGAAATCGTAGTGGACTCGCCGGGATTTGAACCCGGGGCCTCTCCCATGCCAAGGGAGTGATCTACCACTGATCTACGAGCCCG
>PUNE01000010.1 GCA_003551665.1 Halobacteroidaceae bacterium | reverse complement strand
TTCCATTAATTACCATCCTCTTCATTATTGGCTTATACTCTATAGTTCGCCACTGAAGGGGATAGTACCTTCAACATTATTAAAATTATTTATTGGAAATTTTTAGGGTACGGAAGATGAGATCTAACACTAATATCCTTTATTATATTTTAGCAAATATTATGCTAAGAAACCTATTAGCAATTTTCTTAGTTCTCAGGCCTACCTTATTTTTCAAGACAATAAGTCTCATAATTCCAAACGATGTTTAGGGCCTCAAGCAATCCCCACCTTGAATTATTTTAGCAATTGTAAAGAAATACCATAGAGGTTTTTTAAGAACTTTGCACTCCCCTAATGGTAGACAATAAGTATTCTGTTTATCAAAGGGGCAAATTTTAGGGCAGAAAAAATGAGAAACAACAAAGAAGATAATTGGGAGTGGTTCCGGAGTAATCGGGTGGATAATTCCCAAATAATTTAATTAGCAGAACCATAAGGATGTTGTGACATAAAGATTTGTGATTGGGGGCAATATCAATCTGAGGGTGAAGGTGGGTTTAACGAGACTCATAAAAACCAAAATTACCCGGTAAAACTAAAACAGGAAATCAACCAAAAATATTAAGCAGAAAAATGGTTGTTGCAAATATTAAACCATACATATAGCCACGCCAAGGTGTTTGCCAGGCTGATGGAAAAACCATCATCCTCGGTCATGAACTATGGGAACATATTTTCAAAATTAACCTTAGAATTGGCCCAGGTCATCTGTTAACAACATTTTATTGGTTTGTTTATCATTTACAATATTCAGAGTTGCCGATGGTTTTTCTTTTTTTGTCTTAAACAAAACAAGAAGACAACCACAAAAACAGAATAATGATTGTGATCCCCTCAGGGACTATCTCACCTTCACGTTCGGCGTGAACCTTCCAGTTTTTCTTTGTAATCAAGGACGTCTTTAATCACCTGGGGAATATTGTCTCCCTGTAGTACCACAAGATCTCCCTTTTTTGCCATTTCCAGTGCTAATTTTGTGGCTTTTTTCTCATCGATTACCAAAGTGATCCTCTCAGGTTGAACTCCACCCATTAGCAACCCCTCTTTCACAATTTGGGCGGTTTCTCCAGGGGTTCTTTCTCTTGGATCCGGATCACAAATAACAATATGATCGTAGAACTTTGCAAGTGCAATTCCAAATTCCAAAATATCATTTCGTCTTCGATTGCCAACGCCACAAGCCATGCGAATTTTTCTGCCTGGCATCAACCCTTTGATAAAGTCACCGGTAGCGTTAATCGCTCCAATATTATGTCCATAATCAACAACCACTTTAAAATCACCCATATCGATGACATTCATTCTTCCTGGAGACTGACCAATGGAAGAGCTAAAACTTACCAATCCTGCTCTAATTTGGACTTCATTGAGTCCTAGTGCAGCTGTTGCGGCTACTGCTGCCAACACATTCTCAATATTAAACCCGGCCTTTCCATCAAAGGTAATAGGAATTTCAATAACACTGGCAACAGTTGAAGTCCATCCTTTTTTTTGTATGATTACGGCGCCGTCTTTGATGGTTACATTCAAATTTCCCTTTTCAAAATTTGTTTTTAGCGCCTGATTTTCCGGATCTCTTGAGAATAAAATTGGACGCCCTCTTGTTTTATCCAGACAGGAAAGAACCAGGGGATCATCAGCGTTGAAAATCGCATGCCCGGATGGTTTCACCACTTCAGTCACTGTTGATTTTAATCGAGTCAACTCCTCCAGTGTGTTGATTCCACCTTCTCCCAAATGGTCAGAAGAAATGTTGAGCAAAATTCCTACGTCACATTCGTTAAAACCAAGACCTCGACGAAGGATTCCGCCTCTGGCAACTTCTAGCACGGCAAGATCAATGGTAGAATCCATCATGACTTTTCGGGCACCTTCAGGCCCACTGTAATCCCCGGTGAGGATTGGTATATTTTCAATCATGACCGCATCTGTCGAAGTCATTCCCACGGTTTTGCCGTTAAGCCCTAAAATATGAGAAATCAGCCTGGTGGTTGTGGTTTTGCCATTGGTTCCAGTGACAGCAACAATTGGAATAGCATGAACCGCCCCAGGCGGAAAAAGCATATCAACAATGTGAGCTGCAATATTTCTGGGAGTTCCTTTTGTGGGATTAAGATGCATTCTGAATCCAGGTGCCGCATTAACTTCAACAACACCGGAAGAATCGTTTCTTAGAGGTTTTTCCAGGGAATCCGCAATGATATCAATTCCGATAACATTCAAACCAATGATTTGAGAGATTCGCTGGGCCATCAATTTATTTAGGGGATGCACATTCTCCGTAACGTCCAGGGCAGTGCCTCCAGCACTTATATTCGCTGTAGATTTAATGTATACTTTTTTACCGTCAGGAAGAATGCTGCTTAGAGTAAGTTGCCTGATAGCCAGTAGCCGTTCTGTCATATAATCAATACTGATTCGAGTTAGGTTTTTTTCATGACCAATACCCCGTTGAGGGTCTTTGTTGACTTCTTCAATCAGTTGTTGGATTGTGTCTTTCCCGTTTCCGATTACAAAAGGGGGTTCGCGGAGAGCTGCTGCAACAAATTTCCCATCAATGACGAGAATCCGGAAGTCAAATCCAACCAGATATTTTTCCATCAGAGAGGTTTTACAGATTTTACTTGCTATTTCAAAAGCAATTAGCAATTCTTTGGCATTTTGAATATTAACGGTAACGCCCCGTCCATGGTTCCCGATCAATGGTTTGATCACCAATGGGTAACCCATTTCTTCCGCCGCCCGCAATGCTTCATCGGTGGTCTGAACAGAACGCCCCTGGGGTACTGGAATTCCCATGGAAAACAGGAGTTTTTTCGTTCTTTCCTTATCATCAGCTATCTCAACACCCAGGGCAGAGGTGTTATCCATCATCGTGGCCTGGATTCTTCTTTGATGGACACCCTGCCCCAATTGCACATAACTATTTTCATTGAGACGGATATGGGATATGCCACGCCTTTTTGCTTCTTTGACAATCGACTGTGTTGAAGGACCCAGCAGGCTGGATTCCGCAATTTTTTTCAATTCCACGACCTTGGGCTGAACATCTGTGGTTATTCCCCTAAAAAGTTTTTCCACCAGTTCGATGGACATTTCCCCTGCTCTTAAGCCGGTGTTTTCATCCAGATAGCGGTAAACCAGATTGTAAATACCGGTTTTATCTGTGCTAAAGGTTTTTCCAAAAGTCACTTCATGCCCAGCAAGGCATTGCAGTTCCAAAGCAACATGTTCGACAACATGAGCGGCCCAGGTTCCTCTCTTCAGTCTCTCAAAAAAACCGCCAATTATCCCTGGAGAACATCGGTGTTCCTGAAGGCTTGGCATCATCATCGCCAAATTATCTCTAAAACCAGAAACCATATCCGTTGGTTTTTTTTCAAGCTCTTGAAGGTCCAGTTGCATAAAAATGACAGGACGTCTGCTATAGTAATTCGGACCTCTAATGGCTCTCATTTCCATTTTTTTCATGGGTTCGTGCCTCACCTTCAACCAAATTCAGTTTTTGAGATCATCGGGTCTTAAATATTTTTTTTCACACAAGTTATATCCATAGCCATTAACAATGGTGTGAACAATCAGCTTTTCAATGGCGATAGCTTCGTCAAAATAAATTTCGGCAACGTTTGTATGTTTAATGTCCTGACCATCCAAAATCACCGTGATGCCACTTCCAATGGCTTTTAGAATACATCCACCTTCAATGACAATACCAGCATCCTCGCCAAGACCGATTCCTGTATTACTTGGATGCATGCTGACAACTTGCATCAAACGGCTAAATCTTCCCCGTTCCACAAAATGAGTATCAAAAATTGCGTTGTCAATCAATCCAATGCCGGTTGAAACATTAATCTTTCCTTTATGCAGGGCATCCCTGCTGTCTCCACCAAAAATCATGGTTTTAGACATGGCACTGGCCCCAGCGCTTGTTCCAGCAATAATGCAATAATCCTGTTTATACTTTCGAAGGATTTCTTTTTCAATGGGAGACCCTCCCAGAACACTGGTAATCCGCAATTGGTCTCCTCCGGTAAAAAAAATAACGTCCGCCGCAATGATCCTTTGCAATAAATTAACGTCATTAGCCTGTTCACGTGTGGATACATGCATGAACTCGACAGAATGATCACTATCCTTAGAAAAAGCCGTACAATATGCCCTGCCGACCTCTTCCGGAAACCCACTGGCAGTAGTAATAATTTCAATTTTTTTCTTTTGCTTTTTCACCAGCGACAGGATCGTGGAAATAATCTCCTGATCGTGTTTCTTATCTTCATTACCGCCAATGGCGACCAAGAGACCTTTTGGTATGATACCATGTTTCCAATTTGAAAATGAATTGTTGGTCATGCCTTACCTCCCAAAAAATAGTAGTTCGAACTTTTCCCGGTTTGTAGGACATTAAGGCGAGTATTATACTACCCCGAGGAGGTACAAAAACCCAAAAGGGAACCAGGAAAAAGCTTTATATTAAGAGAAAACCTTCTGAATTCAGCAGAAAATCTGACAAAAATGCAAAGAAATTGGGTAGAGGCTTGGCTCCTGGAGAAGATGAAAACTACAAGTGGATAATTGAAATTGCCTTAGCGAAGAAAGAACATGATATATAAAAAAAGCCGTGGCAATCCTCTCGGAGAAAAAGAAGTAGATAAATTCCGGTTCATAAGGGAACACACTGGAGAATTCAGTGTTGAGAAGATGTGCCCGGTATTAAAAGTTTACCGTTCCGGATTTTACAACTGGCTGAAAAGACCAATTAGCACCCGGAAAAGGGAAAACAGAGTTTTACCGCTGAAATCAAAGAAATTTTTACTGAAGAAAATTTGGTTGGAATGGTCGGTAATAACAGCGGTTTCCCCCCATTTAGCCGTCATCCAGGGTGAATATCTTACCCTTAGCAATTAACAAGCCCAACATAGTAACAATGACATTTAGGGGTTCCCATTAATTGTTCTCCATTAGATGAGATCTTTGTTTGTGAGGTTGATGGATGTTTGTTAGGAGACCCAACCCAAATAGCAGATTGGCTAAATAGCAGTTGACAGGGTGAAAACCCACTTCATTAAAAATTACCAAAAATGCTCAAGCTTTTATTTTTTTCCCTCAATAAACACCCTGTATTCGTCTTCAGCCTTATCTTTTGAATACCCATATCTCGTCTGCAGCAACCCTACAAGTTTTTCCTTCTCCCCTGAGATCATCATGAGATCATCGTCTGTAAGTTTCCCCCACCGCTTTTTTACCTCACCCTTGACCTCTTTCCATTTTCCTTTAAAGATATTTTCATTCATGCCAGTTCCTCCTTTTGATTTAGACAATCTTGAATACTTTAGATGATTTTGCTTTTTTGCAAATGGAAGTTTTTTCAGCCATGCTTGAGGATCTAAAAATGAACTGGAGTATCCTCCGGTCCGAAGAAGTCCTCCTCCCTTTTCATCACCGGTTTCCTCTTTGCCATCAAATTTCTCGTTGTCACGGTTCTCGTGAATACCGTCAGCAGCAAAAACCTCTAATTTGATTATATTTCTATCTATTTTAAACTTTTCTCCCTTGAACCAACTGGACTATAACAACAATAAGCGCAATTACCAATAGAATGTGAATAAACCCACCAGCGGTTGCTGTCAAAAAACCAAGCAGCCATAAAATTCCGAGGATTACAACAATTGTCCATAACATATATTTCTCCCTCCCTTCCTTAAATCTCTTGGAGATAATTCTTTTCACGGATTCCCCTACATCAAAATACCTTAATTTTCAAGATTTTGACCAGCTCAAAAAGCTCCACAATCCTGTTCCAGTTGGCTCAAAACTTTTCAAATTATCTTTTAAAACAATCGGTTCATCTCCTTTTTTCAAGGGTTGCCTGACTCTCCGCTCTAATATGCTGTAAATCAAAAGTGTAACAAAATAACATAAGTAAACGCTTCTAACGCTCTTTTTTCTGCAGGTAAATTTGGCCTATTAATACCGGGCTCTTGATGAATTCAAACTTGTTTTCCACTGTAGCCTCTGAGCTTGAATTTTTTCCAGGCAGGACTTATTTACCAGAGCGGAATCAGCTACATAAATCATTTTCTTAAAATCTTTAATATCCATTAATTATGCTAGTTGTTCCATGTCTTTAAGGTGACCTGCCGGCTATAGTTTGCATTGTTTTCATCCCCGGGCAGGTTTTGGTTGATAGTTTCTGTTGGTTCAAAAGATTTAAAAAAGCATTAACCAGGGGCATAACATCTGCATCGCGAATATCAAGGCTGCTATTCTCAATAAAATACCATCCTCTTCTTTATAGGCTTATATTCTTTAATTTGCCATTGAGAGGGATAGTGATTTCAAATTCATCTAAATTATTTATTGGTAAAATTTAGGACATGGAGGATGAGTTAATTATACCCTATCCACTATTATTATTTATTATATTTTAGCAAATATTATGCGAAGAAACATATTAGCAATTTTCTAAATTCTCAGGCCTATCTTTTTTTCAAGACAATTAGTCCCCTGATTTCAGTAGATGATTGTGTTCTTTAAAATATCCCCACCTGAAATAATTTGAGCAATTGCAAAAAAATACCATAGATGTTTTCTAAAGAACTTTGGTATGGTCCCCTTATGGTAGGCAATAAGAATTCTTTTTATCATGGGGGTGAAAAGAATGGCTTAAGAAAAAAGAAGTTGTCAAAAACCCGAAGAGTGCAGTCCCGAGCAGATTAAAGAGGGCCACGGTGTTGATCAAAAACACCCCTTTGTAAAGAAAAAGGATTAATTATCTGAGAAAAGAACTGCCTCTCCGGTAATTATTCTTTCGTTTATTTCCAGCCCGGATTGTGTATAACAAGCGATGTGGAGGAAAAGTAGGAGAGGTTTTATAAAAGCCTGCTGGGCCCTTGATGACAAAACCAGGATGAATATATTTCAATTGTTCAAGCAAAAAATTTTTGTGGGAGAGCAATAGCCCAGAGACCGCGGATTTGATTTCCCAGCGCCTGCGGGTATTTCACGAAACGGAACTGGTCAGAGCGGAAAAGCCTGGTTATTATTTTCATTACGGGAAATAATCAAGGAAGAGGCCCCCGATCATTTTTTGCAACAGCCCTGGGAACTCCAAGAAAAACAGGAGGGATCCCTTCCCTCCTGTCTCCGAATGGAGATGGGGGAAAGATTGCTGCCTAGATTAAATTTCCGCTTCGAAAAGGGTGGTTTTCTTTGGCTAAAGGTTAAAAAAACCTGGAAGGACTATATCTTGGGGATGTTGGAAAATGTTAAAGCCAGGTATATTATTCCTGAAAAAGCAAAAATCGGCGTGAAGCTGGTTCTGAAAGATGGTAGTAAGTATTTTTTTCCTCTCGGGCTCCAGGCATAACGGTCCTCCCCGGGGAAATGTTTGTTGCCGGAATTGGGGTGCATAGGGAACAGGGATAAAACCTGGTACAGTGCGCCGAACGAGAAGCTGCAGAAGAAGCAGGGTAAGAAATTGAAATTAAAGACATTCACCCTACCCTATTTATCTCCCGGGAGGGTGAAATCAAAAATATCCAGGCAAAAAAAGGATCCACCCCTGGATTCTCTGGACAAAGTTCCCTCATCCCGGAATAACTCGGCCTGGCAGCAAAATTATATTTTTATTTTCCAGCCGGGGATAAAGAATATTCCCGGACAACTCCATCCAGAAGAAATAGGTGGATTGATAGCCCTAGATCCCCGGGAAATGATAAACAACCTGCAGAGAAAAAAATGGCGAAATTTTTCGAGAGCTGAGGCCAGGGTAATTGCCGGCGGGGAAAAACTTAGCGAAGAAACCTTCCTCTATCCCCTGGGAACTGCCGGGCCCTGACCACAGTATTAAATAGTCTTGAGAGGTGAAATTATGCCAGAAAACCTCCCGAAGAAATGAAAAGTTTTTTTGATAGCCGTTCGGAGAGTTATGATAAACATATTCAGGAAAACCTGGCTTCATTCTATACTTTTTGTCCGAAAATTGCTGAATCTATTGTTCCAACAGCTGAACCGGTAAAAACCCTGGACCAGGCACGCGACTGGAAGCAATACTAAAACGGGCTCCCCGGATCCTAATTACAGGGATCGATCTATCAGGAGAACTGCTCGGCAAACTGCAGAAAAAATATATTGATTTTTCTAACCAGATCAATTTAATCCAGGGAAATCACCCTAAATAAGACCTGGGAAAAGGAGTTTTTGCTTACGCTGTTTCGGTAATGACAGTTCACCACCTTCTGCCGGCCCCAAACAGGAACTTTATACAAAAATTGCTCGGCCCTGCGCCCCGGAGTGAAATATATCGAAGGAGATTATTATGTTGTTCCGGAAAAAGAAAAAGAATATCTGGAAAAATATAAGGCTCGGGATGAAGAAGGGCAGGGGCAGTACCATATTAATTTTCCTTTTTCACTGGAAACCCAGAAGCAGCTTTTTTCTTTTGCAGGGTTTTCCCGGGTAGAATTAGTCTGGGAAGAAGGAGAAAACGAGGTTTTTGTTGCAGAAAAGAAATTTTCCCTTTGGCAAATTTCCCATACGATTATATCAAGGATTATTGAATCAAATTAGCAGGGTGGGTACCCTGCTAATTGAATTTTGGAGTTGGTTGTTTTTAAGGAAAAAAAGATTAACCTGGTAACTTTCTTGCGAGTTATCATGGGCTTTTTCTTATGGGGTAGATTAATTTAATTGGCGGGGGAAACAGGTTTAAGGCTGGTCATAAATAATTACAGTGTTGCCAATTATTATATCCTGATCCCTGTTATCAAAAATCAAGGCTTCTACTTTTTTTATAAATTCTTCATTGTTATCCTCATTTAAAATATCTTTATAGATATCATAATTTGTGGGGGTGTCTGGAAGGATTAAAGCACTAAAACCCTTCAGGTCAATAAAAACAAATATATACCTGGTCGCTTCTCCCTGTTCAATTAATGTACTCTCCTCTACCCTCATTATTGCTGCAATAAATTGTGAGCCCGAAATGGTGTCGGGTTGAAAATAAATTATTTCACCAGATTCAGGGTTTGTTTCATAAACCCCCTTGTCGAAAATAAAACGTTCTGCTTTTTCAAGTCCGTTTCGATCTCGCAAATAAACCTCCAGGTTCGGAAATTCCATGAGTGCTTTCCAGTAACCTACCACGTTAATATTGCCCCATGATTCAGCCACGTACCCTGCCATGAAAACGTCATCAGGGTCTCCAAAAACAGCCATGAATTCCTTATCCCGGTTCATTAAAATAGTTTGACTGTCATCAAGGATTCTAGTGGAGTCTCCTGCCCAAAAAAGAAAATCTGAATTTTCGAACGGCAGGGCTTTAATTTCGACTACAGTATCCCTGTCAAATGAATACGTCCTTTTAGAAGTGGTCAGAGTGTTTCCACTCTCGTTTGTAATAGCACCATCACCTGCAACTTCAAGGGTAAGCTGATAAGAAATGGGGGTTGCAGGGGTTGACTCGCAACCAGTTATTAGAAAAATTAAAGCCAGGGACAGGCCCAGCAAACCAAAAAACCTGTAATTATTCATATCTTTGTCTCCTTCCCAATTTGAGTTATTTATCTCCCAGAAAGGAGAGTTTATAACTTAAGGTCCCTTAAAATAATTGAAATTTCCCCTTCATATGAAGTTTTTAACCATAATTCAATAAGAGTTAATTTGTCTGCTTGTTCTGGAACACCGGTAAAACTCCAGCTGATTTTTTGCGGGTTGTCTTTTTGAATGGTTTCTTCAATAGAGGCAATGCTGCTGGAGGAATGGAGCCAGTCTCCTATTGCCACTCTCCTGCCGGACATATTTCTGCGGGTACCCTCATGATCATAAAAATCCCTATTCCCCAGGATTAATTCCAGGACAGCGTTATTGGTTTTAGCGTAAGCCGTACCTGTAATAGTAACGCGGGTCCCTTCTAAAAAAGCATCATCAATCTCAATGATTAAATCCCTGGTTTCAAGGGTTTTAATCGGTTCTACATAAGGTCGGCGGGTTGTAGTTTTTGTTTCTTCAACGGTAATTGCTATAATATCTCCAACCTCGGGGGTTTGATTAAGATTAACAGTTTTCAAGAAGGCACTGGTCTGGCCGATATCAGTTACTTCTGCCTGCCCGATTACTATAAGCTGAGGTGGACCAGTTGCCCGGGGCCTATAGCGAACAATCTCCCCGATCTGCCCAATTATCAATCCATCATTTCGCCCTTTATTTACAACTAATCTTTCTCCAACGATTGATAGTATTTCAGCTTCTACGACTCTTTCTGTTACCTCTTCATCAATTTTTTCACCTGTAATGTTTTGGATTAGGTCATCAACTGCTCTTTCAATAGCCTTGTTCAGGACATCTTCCTCAAGAGCTAGACTAAGCCCTGACACATCGTCCTCGGAATCCACAATATTCATACCAGAAACGCTTGCACTCCCACTACCGAGATAGGTATTCGTCACTCTGGCTGTATTGGCGTTAATAAAATCTACGCTGAGATCAATAGTAACTTTCACATCGGAAATTTTAATCGGCCCAAAAGTGAACTTATCTATAGTTTCCACTTTTACTTGCTTCAAGCTTCCATAAATAAATTCTTCTGCATTAGAGAGGCCTCTCAACTGGTTAATGATTGAAACAGTTGGCCTTCTTCCCCTAGAAAATCTGATTTCATCTAAAATTCTAAGCATCCGTGATCTGTTTAAAACCGTATATTTCCCAGCATCAGTTAACCTTTCATTAAATAACCAGGCGATTTCTTCTAAGATTTCGTTTTCTTTTTCCTTGTTATCAATCCAGGAAGAATCTTCTGAATCAAAACCAATTACTGCAACCCGGGTAGCATTTGCAATAAAAGCACTACCAACAAAAAGTGTAAAGACCAATAAACTTACCAGTATCCAAATTTTGTTTTTCAACTTAATTAACCCTCCTTAGAAAAAACAATCTTTGCTATATTCTTGAACCTGTTTTTCCTTCATTCTCCGCTGTTTTTTGTCCGAAACAATTTAATTACCAGGTCAACAATGCATTCCTGATCAAAATACATCTCCTCTTTGAGCTGATCAATTTTATCGTGAAGTTTTTCCAGGGGTCCAATTTCCATTTTTTCCTTTGCGAACATTTCTTTTTCGTTATGATATTGAAAACATTTTAAAATTATTTTCCAGGTCCTGCTGATAATTTTCCCATTTTTTTGGATCGCTCATTTCTGATAGGTCCTGTTTGTTTAATTCCAGAAGGAATTTTTTGGCCAGTTGGAAATCAATTGACTTAATTCTTTCTTTTTCCAGTCCACAGGATCCTCAAACCATAGTTCGCTTCAGTCAACTAAAGCCCCATTGGAGGTTTTCACCTAAAATTTTGGAGTAGTTATAGAAAATATAATCAGGATTTGGTGAATAAACCCATTTTAATCTCTCCTCCATCTGGCGATTTTCTTTAATAACTTATTAATAAAAGAAGATTGATCTAACACTATTATTATCCTTGACTTTATATTAGCAAATAGTATGCTAAGGAATCTATTAGCAATTTCCCGATCCCTTTTTCCTTTAAAGACAATAAGTTCCATAATTTTAACAATGGTTGAATGTTTCAAATCCTCACCTCTACTTCATCGTAAGCGTCAAACGGGCCCCACATTTTCAAGGCTACTAGTTTCATGAGATAATGCCCCTCAAAGGAGGGGAATAAAATAATGGTTCGCGAAGAAAAGAGAAGGCTGTGGGAAAGAAGGATCAAGAATTACCAGTCAAGCGGTTTAACTGCAGCAGAATGGTGTGAAAAAAATGGAGTTAATTGCAACACATTGAAAACCATGATTACCAGGCTTGGTATGACTCAAAGGAAAAACAACAAATCGATTTCGCCAAAAGGAGATGTCCAGTGGATAGGGATAAAAAATCATGAAACCGAAAGGGAAGAAGTTGTAAAGGATCCTTCGTTTGTGGTTGTTCTTGGTCAGGCTAAAATAAAAATTTCCCCTGGGTTTGATAAGAAAACCATTCGAGAATTGGTAAAAATTCTCAACCTGAGTTTGACAGTTCATAGGTAAAAAAACCGGATCAAAGTCTAAAAAAACGCATAAAATGGTGAAGGCAAGTTCAAAAAAAGAAAATCCTCATAGGCACACGAAATTGTTATTTTTTCTTGACTTATGACTATATTTGTGCTAGAATATAGGTATGTATATACGACGAGTTAAGCGGAAAAATAAAGATGGTTCTGAAGTTGCTTACATTCAACTCGCCCACAATGAATGGGATTCTGAAAAACAGTATTCCAAAGCCCACGTCATTTACTCCTTTGGAAGGGAGGATCAGCTTGACCTGGCCGTTCTGGAAAGGCTTGCCGATAGTGTAAACAGGTTTCTTGGAC
>PUNE01000030.1 GCA_003551665.1 Halobacteroidaceae bacterium | reverse complement strand
GGTTGTGCTCTACCAGCTGAGCTACTTCCGCAAATGGTGGAGGGAGAAGGATTTGAACCTTCGTAGGCGTGCGCCGGCAGATTTACAGTCTGCTCCCTTTGGCCACTCGGGCATCCCTCCATACGCAATAATATTTTAAAGCAACCCCCGGTCAATGTCAAGGAAAAAATCCTCCCCGAAAACCGGTCTTTTCCGCTTGATCACAGACCAAAAAAAGGAAATGAGCCCGGAAACCGGGCCCATTATTTGGCTTATGTCATTTAAGTATTTTAGAAAGAAACGTGGAAGCCAGTTCCAATTTGCAAACCATATCCCGGGTACAGCGAAGCACCGAGTTCAACATTGGGCTTGAATACCCAGTCTGGCCTTCCTATAGCCTCTCCCAGGTCAACCCCGAAATGCCGCAGGTCAAATTCAACACCAGCACCAGCAAAAGCATTGATACCTTCACGGGCTGCGGGCCAAAAGATATAACCGCCACCGCCATAACCGTAAATATTCCACATTGGTTCCCGGACTACCCGGTAAATTAGTTTTCCAGCTGCACCACCACCAATAATTCCCTGCACTGCAAATGCATCATCCACATCGTAGATCGCTGAAATTCCCCCGAATGGGTGGTTGTATTGTGTACCCAGTCTTAATTGCCCTTCCTGAGCCTGAACTGCCTGGGGTAAGACCAGCAGAGCAAGGAGAACAACACCAACAATAACCTTAATGGTCATGCTTTTCATTATTTAACTCCTCCCTTCTTTGATCAAATTAACCCTACTGAACATACTTTTCCGGGTAGAAAAGTATTCTATTTCCATATTTCTATAAATTTCATTCTTATCCTTCTTTCCGTTTTAGTTAATTTTTCCCCTTTTTTCTTTTTCTAATTTGTTTTTCCCCGGAAAAAAGTAGGAAAAGATTATTTCCAGCGGGGAAAGGATTTTACCAGGACAAATATAGCAGCGACAATAACCACGGGAATAATTAAGTTCTGGGCAAGGGTCAACCCCCAGTACCCGGGCTCGGGGACCCGTAAAAATTCAATCAGGAAACGGTATATCCCGTAAAGGAGGATAAAACTGAAAAATATTACCCCCCTGGCCTGGGGTTTTCTCCTCAAAAAACCTAAAATTAAAAAAACTGCGAACATGGCAATGGCCGAATAAAGTTGTGTCGGGTGGCGGGGGATGTTATCCACCGCGGGGAAAACCATACCCAGAAAGGTCTGGGTGGGAATACCATAGCAGCATCCATTTAAAAAACAGCCAATACGGGTAATTCCATAGCCCAGGGCAATGTAGGGGGAGATAAAATCCAGAAACTTCAGCATAGAAATCTTCTTGACTCGGGCATAGAAAAAACCTCCAATAAGCGGAGCAATAAAGCCACCGTAAAAGGTCAGTCCACCCCTCCGCACTGCAAATACCTCAACCAGGTTCTGGCTGAAATAATCCCAGTGGAGAAAAACGTAAGCCAGGCGGGCTCCCACAAGGGCCAGGATAATTGTCATTATGGCAACGTCGTAAACATGGTCCTTTTGAAAACCCTCCCTGGGGGCTTGCCTCTGGGCCAGGAAAATCCCCAGCAGAAAAGCAATAAAAATCATTACCCCGTAAGAATAAATCGGGAAATTCCCTATTTCAAACAATACCGGTCTCATCGTTTCCTCCTGTTTTTTTGATTAGAATTTTCTTTCCTAATTCCTTTTTTCTTCCTGGAGAGTTCAAAACCCTTCGTTTATCAAAAATAAAGCTGATCTTTTGCCATTTAGCTCTGGTTTTTCGGCTACCCATATTTGACATATGCCCAAAATGATTTTATAATGGTTATGAGCATATGTTATTTTGAGAGTAAATTAACTCCACCCAAAGGGGGTGAACAAATGATAGCCATTACAGCCCAGGGAACTACCCTTGAAGCCCCGATTGATACGCGCTTTGGTCGTTGTTCCTATTTTGTTTTCTTCAACCCAGGTGACCAGAGTTTTTCCGGGCAGGAAAATCCTTTCAGTTCTGAAGGTAGCGGCGCCGGAGTAAGAACTGCTCAGTTTTTATCAGACAAAAATATTGAGATTATCCTGACAGGAAATGTTGGTCCCAAGGCCATGCAGGTTCTCCAGGCGGCGGGAATTAAGGTATACACAGGAGCAACTAAAACAGCCCGCGAGGCCATTGAAGCCTACCAGCAGGGAAAATTACAACAGGCCAGTTCCCCCAGTGTAGAAGCAAACTTTGGGAGAAGGAAGTTCAGAGGAGGAAGATAAAACAAAGGAGGCGTGTAAATGAGAATAGCAATTTCAACTGAAGACGGCTATGTAGCACAGCATTTTGGCCGATGCCCCGAATACACTCTGGCAACAATTGAAGACGGTAACATTACCAGCAGGGAGGTTATTAAAAATCCCGGACACAAACCAGGTTTTCTCCCGAAATTTCTGTCCGAAAAAAACATAAATTGCATTATTTCCGGAGGAATGGGTAAGCGAGCAAAAAACCTTTTTTCAGAAAAAGATATCGACACCCTTGTTGGAGTAACAGGACCAGTTGAAAAAATCCTGGAGCAGTTTTCCCGGGGAGATCTTTCACAGGGCAAGGATTTATGCGACAGATAATTCTTCCTGGGAAATTTCACGAAACCCGGGAAATGCCCGCTTAAAAGAAGGGAGGGATAGAATATGCCTCGTGGTGATAGGACTGGACCCATGGGTGGGGGTCCCATGACCGGCAGGATGGCTGGGTATTGTGCAGGGTTTCCCCGACCAGGTTTTGGAAAACCTCAACCCAGGGGGGGCTTTGGAGGAGGTTGGGGTCGCGGATACCGGCACATGTATTTCGCTACCGGCCTGCCCGGCTGGGCTCGCTACGGCGTTAGCCCTGCCTGGAGCCCTGCTGATACTTCAATGGATCCTCAGGCTCAACCTTTTAGTCCTGAACAGAAAAGAGAAATATTAAAAAACCAGGCCCAGGCTTTAAAACAACAGGTTAAGGAACTGGAAGATGAAATCAGCAGGCTGGAAGAAGATTAACCCCTACAGCACCGGTGGGATCGAAGGGTAGAAAATTATTTCTACTTTTCCACCGGCTTCTTTTTTATATTCCCTGGGTTTTTCCAGAAAGAGGTGGAACACAAATGGAAATTGTAATAGCAAGCGGCAAGGGGGGAACTGGGAAAACATTTTTCGCTACAAACCTGGCCCGGGTCTATCGGGAAAACCTTTCTGAAAACCTGACCCTTCTTGATTGTGATGTTGAAGAACCCAACGTTCATCTTTTTTTCCCGGGACAGACTCTGGAAAAGGAAAAGGTGGAACTGCTGGCCCCAACAGAAATAGACCAAGCAAAATGCACTTCCTGTGGCAAATGTGTTGACAACTGTGCCTATAACGCTCTTGCCCTGGTCAAGGGAAAGGTCCTAATTTTTAATGAACTCTGCCATGTCTGCGGAGCGTGTTCTTACATCTGCCCTACCGGAGCAATACTGGAAGGAAAGAGAGAAATAGGTGAGCTGTTCCACAGCAGGGGGAAAATAAACCTTCATTACGCAACCCTTACCTGCGGAGAAGGGGGGATGACTCCCCGTCTGATAAAAAAAGTAAGAGCTCAAGGGGGAGCTGGAATTAATATTCTTGACGCTTCTCCGGGTACCGCCTGCCCTGCAGTAGAAACCATTAAAAATACAGATCTTTGCATTCTTGTTACCGACCCCACCCCTTTTGGGCTTCACGACCTACAATTAGCTGCGAACATGTGCCGCAAACTGGGTAAAGAACCCGTGGTAATTGTTAACAGAGCCTGCTACCGGGACAGTAAATTAGTTGAATACTGCAGGAGAAGTTCACTGGAAATCATTGGTGAAATACCTGATTCCCGGGAAATTGCCAGAGCTTATTCCAACGGGGAAATGATTGTAGAAAAAAACCCTCGCTACTTTGAGCTCTTTTCCCAACTGGGAGAAAAGATATTAAAAATTGCTCCTCTGAATAGGCCGGCAAAAAAGCCTGAAGAAGAGACTATATTCCCCCAGGGAGAAGAAAGGGCTATTACTTCCCGGGTAAATTCTGTTCCCCAGAGAAATAATCACAAGCCTGCAGAACTCGTTGTTATCAGCGGCAAAGGGGGGACGGGAAAAACCTCGCTTCTGGCAGCTTTTGCTGCTCTTGCCCAAAAAACCATTGCCGCCGATTGCGATGTGGACGCTTCAAACCTGCCCCTGCTTCTCCCTCCAGAAACCCAAGAATGGGGACTTTTTTCCGGTGGCCATTTCGCCGAGATCAACCAGGAAAAATGCCAGAAATGCGGCGCTTGCCAGGCTTTTTGCCGTTTTAATTCAATATCCTTTAAGGAAAACACTTACTGGATTGATCCTCTGGAATGCGAGGGTTGCGGACTATGTTACCTTGTATGTCCTCATGATTCAATAGAATTACAAGAAGCAATTAATGGTAAATGGTTTGTTTCAAAAATCAAATTTGGGAAAATGGCCCACGCCTGGCTGGGGCTGGCCGAAGAAAATTCCGGACGCCTGGTTACCCTGACCAGGAAAAAGGCAGCCAGGCTTGCCACTTCAGATCAGTTCAGGGAAGTCTTGATAGATGGTTCCCCCGGAACTGGCTGCCCGGTAATTGCCTCCCTTACTGGTTCCAGTTACGCTCTTTTGGTTACCGAACCCACCCTATCCGGTTTTCACGATCTGAAACGAATTGTTGATTTAACTCATTTTTTCAATATTAAAGCCGGTGTAGTAATTAACAAATGGGACATCAACCAAGGAATTGCAGAAAAAATAGAGAAATATTCTTTAGAACAGGAGCTGGATTTCCTGGGAAAAATCTCTTATGATGACTCTATAACCGAAGCCCAGGTTGCAAGACAAACCGTTATCGAATTCGCTCCTTATAGTAAAATTGCAGGAGAAATCAAAGAATTGTGGCAAAAACTCCTCTGCATTTTGCAGAAGGATTAACACGACAAAAACCAACCGGTTTTGTTTTTTCCTTCCAGGCAAACTTTGCCTCCATCTTTTAATGTCAGGAGGAATTTATTATGCCCAGGCCCCCGAAAATACGGAGGGTTGAACACATTCCTGATGTAACTTATTTTAAACCCCAGGGTGTTCCCCTGCGCAACCTGGAAAAGGTTGTTATCTCCTTCGAGGAAATGGAGGCCATTCGCCTAAAAGACAGAGAGGGTTTGGACCAGCAGGCAAGCGCTGACCGAATGGGAGTATCCCGGCCAACCTTTCAGAGGATTCTGACCGCTGCCCGGGCCAAGGTGGCCGAAGCCCTTACTGCAGGCAAAGCAATCCGGATTGAAGGGGGCATTTACAGGGTCAGCAAAAAAGGACGCCGGCACCGTGGCCCACCCTGGTAACCCACCAAAATATATGCTTGAAAAAAGCGGCAAACGCCGCTTTTTTTGTTCCAGACTACTAGCTAAGAAAAGTTATTCCCATGGGTTCTTCAAAATCCTGACAGGATGGGGACTGGTTCTTTGAGCAAAATCCCCTTGCAAAACAAACAAAAAAGGTTCCCGGGATAAAACCCGGCAGCCAGGGCAAGCACCGCGAAACTAAATATATTTTCCCTCCCTTTTGGTCTAAAAACCATCCCCTTCCAAAAACATCAATCCAGGAGTTACATTCAATAACCCTTGTTATCAACTGGGTAAAATAACCTTTTCTGTCTTCTATTGCAACAGAACCTGGAAACAACAGGTGAGGATCCTAATCTGACCCCGAACCTTCAAATCGGAAGTAATATGTTACCTCTGTTAAATCAACTCCCGGCTCAATTTCCGTCATAATGCCAAGAGAAATATCTTTTCCTGAGTCTAACCCGCTGTAGACAATAAGCTCATATTCTCCAACAATTTCACCCTGAGCATTATAAAACCAGGCTTTGAATCTGGGAAGGTGATAATCGTTTTCTGTTACATTTTTTATCTTTCCGTTAACCATAAGCATCCCAAAAAAATCTCTTAAGGTTATATCTGAAAGAACAAAGCCGGGCTCTATAAAACCGTCAAAAACAAAAGCTCCCTCCTCCGGAGGGGGAGGTTCTTGACTCTTTTGAAGCCAGGTGGTCAGGTCATATCTTTCCCCTGGTTCCTGAAAATAAAGGTTTGCAGTGTATATATCCCCCAGCACTGGATGTTGAATGGGATACCTCCTTGCCTGCTCAGCCCAGCTTGGTCTCCCTTCTTCTCCGGGGAATGTAGCCATCATTGCCAGAATATCACCATTTTCTTCTGTTACAAAAGCAAGGCCGGGACCGGGGGGAGCAAAAAACACAATATCCCCAGCATCTGATACAGCTGGTTCCATTTTTTGATAATACTCCAATTTAGGATTAATTGCTTTAAGTTCAAAAAAATTGAGTGCTGGGGTTTTGGCAAAGCCAAACTCACCCCTGCTTTCATAACTTAAATTCTCCAGCGGCATTTTGGAAAACCCAGCAACAGGCTGGTAAAGATAAATCTGCTGTGTGTACATGCTCCCAAACACAAGAGAACTGGCCGGTTCACCTTCGTTCTGGTCAAACCAGGGATACCACCCCAGGGGGCGTCTATCTTCATAGGACATCCCCTGGATCATTATTACCCTGCCAGTATTTTTTTCCACCAGGAAACCAAAGGGGTGATAAACAGTATCAGGAGCAAGAATTTCAAAATCATCTATTCGAGAAATGTTATAAAAAACGTGGCGAGAAAGTGTGGGACTCAAAGCAACAAGCTCATCAATATTAACCTCCTGACTATATACAGTACTGGTGGGAAGCCATCCCAGGATAATAAGAATACCAAAAATAATTATACAATGATTTTTCCTTTTGTCCCCCAACACTGAGCCCTCCTTTTTGGGATTCATTTTAAAATGAAAAACTGAACCAAAAACCCCCTCTTCCATATAAGGAGACTATTACTTCAACATCTTATTTTAAAAACAAACTTAAAGATCTCCAGTCCAGACTATTCCAGAGTCTTTCCAGGAGCTGAACCCGAATCTCGTTATAGGCACTTCCGGTTGGAGAGTAATATCTGGGATGGGTTTCTTCCCACCATCCAACTACCATCAACTGAATATCTGTGGGAGGAAGCAAAGGGTTAAAGAAGCTGGGATCAATTGCAACCAGGGCCCTTGCCCCCTCACTATCCGGAGAAACCAGGCCAGAAATCCTTGCTGCATCAAAGGGCATGGCAACAACCTGCCTGTGCGGCCCAAAAGGATGCCAGGGTGGTAATTCAAAGCCATATGCGGGGGCAGAACGTTCTGCTGGAGATAGCCCGGCCAGTTCAGCCTCCAAACCGTCTATTGCTCGTCCCGCATAAGCAAGAAAAATTAACTGGCTTAAATCCAGTTCTTTCCCAAGCTCTTCCAGCCCGTCCCAGTCTTTGGTCCCAATCAAAGCATTCATTTCACTCATAACTTCCTGCCTGCTCATCAGGGCATAAAGAATCTGCTCTTCTAATTGGGCAAACTCCTGGCGCAGGTCAACAGCTATTTCCAGGTTTTCTTCCAGGCGCCGGTCTGCATCTTCAATCATGGTTTCATAAAAATCCTGGGCAACTTCAACGTTTATCGTTTTATAATATTCATACATTTTTATTGAATCTGAAAGCATTTCTTCGTGGTTCCTGATAATTTCCTCTTCACTGAAGGCTTTCTGGAGCCTGGCCATATAATCCCTGGTTTGCTTTATCTGAAATTCGGTCAACTCAGTCTCTTCTAAAGCCTCGAAACCGAGCTGGACATCTTTAATTTCCATTCGAGCATAATCCTGGAGGGCGCGAATCCACCTTTCCTGACTTACAGGAACCCAGAACGGGTTCCCGTCTCTGGTCAAAACAGTTGCCACTCCTTCATTTATCCCCAAGCCGAATGAAGGGCGGACAACCGAACGAAGGAATGGTTCAACATCAAAACCCCACAGAGGAAACATGCTGTAAGAAGGATAGGCTTCTTCGTATCCCGGGGGGTGTGCCCCCCTGGAAAACATATCGCCTCCCCGGCTCTGACCAACCACAGGTGGTAGAAGATAAATACTCCCCATCGGGTCAGCAAGAAGCGGATCTCCCAGGAAGCTTTCTGGATCATTCATCCAGACTGACACCCTGGCAGTGGCAGGAAGCCTTGGCTGGTATTGGGGAAACCACATGGACATGGTAATTCTGGATAAAACTACTCCTCTCCCACCATCCGGAAAGATCTCCCGGGAACTAATAAGGACCCGGGGCAATATGTCAAAACCCTGAGGGGGATTTAAAGGAGGAGCCATGCGAAATACATCAAGAACCTCACCAAGAGTGGCTTTTATATGGTCAACTTCCTCAACGCTCAATCCCATTTCTGGAATATTATAAAAGTGAAGATCCAACCACCTGGCCTGAATTTCCCCCTTTCCCATTGTTAAAGCCAAAAGGAGTAAAATGAAAATCCAGAATAACTTTCTTTTTTCCCAGGCATTAATTCTTTTTTTAGAGTCGGACAATAGCCCACCCCCTTTTTCCTATTTTGAAAAGTTTAATCAGAATAGCTGACTAATTCAAGCAGTACCGTTTTATTATCATCCTCAATCATTTCCGCACTACCCATTAAGAAAATTGGATCTCCAAAAGAAATACAAAAATTCCAATTATCGGTTTCCTCACCATCTGCATCTTTAAAAATAACATCTACTATAAATCCTTCCATTCCAACATAGGTGTCTGTTCCCGGAATATTTGTGGTTATGGTTCCCAGGAGGGTCCCATTATCATAATATCCTCTGGTTTCGTTAAACCCGATGAAAAACTCATCGTCCTCCTCCAGAAAAAAGCCTTCAAATAAAGCAGGTTGCCAGGTGAGCAGGGACAAAACTTGAAATGCATCGTCATAATCATTTGCATGAGAATAAACGAGGTTAAACAATTCACCTGGAATTTCATCCTGATCAGCTGTGCCAGAAATATTAAAACTTTCTCCATTAAATTCACCGCTTACAGCTATTTCCACTTCATTATTTCCGATATCGGTAATGGTGATTTCTGTTTCTCCAACCATAACCTCCCCATCACCATCGTCGGATTCCATTTCATATACAAATGTCTGGCCTGCTTTATAAAGGATGGGTTCCCATTCCCATTTCTCTACCTCATCCTCAATCAAACCATCAAGAAAATCACACCCCGAAAAAGCACTAACAAGTCCAACAACAAGGAGTAACACCTGGGTTCTTTTTCACATTTTTTCGCCTCCTGTAAAATTTTTTTCAAGCAAAGACTCCCAGCCCCTCTTGGAATAGGATCTGGGTAAAAATGGTGCTTGTTCTCAATGAAAAAACCTTTTCTCCAAGAAAAAGTCTGCCCAAGAGTCCTAAGTCAAAAACATCTTCTCTTTTTAAGATAGCACAAATCCTTTAAGGCTTTATAAAGTTAATGTAAAGGTTTTATAAAGACCCCAAAAAATCTTGCCAAAACAAAACCGCAGGCCGATTAGCCCTGCGGTTAATGGTCACTTTCATAAATATAAATTCTCATCTTCTCAGATGGGGAGGTGCAGGTTCAGAGAAAAACCACCCTCCCTGGTTCTATTAATCTGAAATTTCCCCCCGTGCAGTTTAATTATTCGATCTGCAATCATCCACTCCATCCTGGAAAAGGGTTCAAATTCATCGTGGGACTGAGACCCATCCGGGCTTTTCAGGCAAAAAATTATTTCCTCTCCCCTTTTAATTACAGAACACTGAACAATTTCCTTTTTTTCCGGGAATGCGACACCTTTAAAAATTGAAATTAAGCTGGCCAGGGCCCGGGTAAATCGCTCCCTATCAATAACAAGGGAGGGAAACACATCAAGATCGCAGGGCTGAATTTCATGGAAAAACGAAAACTCCACTCCGGGGAAGTTTGCGTTTTCTTCTTTTTCCCCAGAATCTTCTATTATTTCTTCCAGAGAAACACGAGAAAAATTAACAATCGCCCTATTTTCTTCCAGCTGGATCAATTCAAATATATCTTCGATTAATTTTTTCAGCCTGAGAACTCGGGCCTGAAGATTGCGGAAGGAACTACGGATAGTTTTGGGATCCCTTTTCGTCTCTTCCATCACCCCTTCAATAATTGTTATTATCTCCTCCAGGGGGTCCTGAAGATAACCAGCAAGTTTTGTTAGAAAACCCCGACCCGGATAAGCAAGTTCAACCTTTTGGGTTTCCTCAGCCTTTTTAAGGTGACTGGTAACTATAAAAACCAGGACCATAATTGTCATGTAAACAAGATCCTGTTCAATTACCCAGTCCATACCCTGAGAAAAGCCCAAAAATCCGATGACTAAAAGACTTCCTGCTGCAAGAATTACACTTATTAGGCCAAAATATTTTTGGGGTTTTAAACTGTTGGTTATAATGAGGGGAATGAAGAGTAGCTTCCAGGGACTTGCCGAATACCCGGTATTGGCCAGGACAAGGTGAATAAGGGGAAAAAGGACAGGCAAATCCCAAATATGTCTGGCTCTTAACTGGGATAACCATCCAAATTTCTTATTAAGAAGCAGTGGGAAAGTCCCGCCTAAAACAAAAACTCCCAGGTAAATTGGATTTAATGATTGACTTCCACCTATGGACCCTAAATACAATCCAGAAGCAAAAAAAGCAGCTCCCACAAAAAAAGCAGAAAAAAATTGGGCAAGGGGAATTGGTTTTAACAGTGCTTTTCCTTTTTTCCTTAACAGATCCGCCGGTTTTAACCCTTTTTGCGCTACGGGAAGGGTAAAAAAGAAAGTTGTTCCTTCGTTCTTTTTGCTCTCAACCCAGATTCTCCCCCCGTGAAGTCCCACAATCTCCCGAGCAATAGGCAAACCCAGTCCCTTTCCCTTTTTCCCGGTTTCCCCGGAGCCCCTGTAAAACCGCAAAAAAATTCGGGACAATTCATCCTCTCTTATTCCCCGTCCAGTATCCTTAACACAAAAAATTATCTCATTACTCCTTTCCCGGAGATAGGCACCCAGAATTACTTTTCCTCCTGAGGGAGTATGGGTAAAAGCATTAAAAAGAAGATTGGCTATAACTCGCCCTAAAAAGTAGGGATCGGCACTAAATTTGAAATCATCTGGAATTTCAACCTCCAGCTTCAACCCCTGTTTTCTGGCTTTAAGTTCATAGGCTTTCCTGACATTTTCCATAAAATCCCGGGCGGATAATTTCTCTGGGTTCAGAGAAATATCTCCCATTTCCAGTTTGACCAGTTCTAAAAGGTCCCTGGCAAATCTTTTCAGTTCCCTAGTTTTTTCCAGGATCAACTGCAGGTAAGGCGATCTCTCCTCTTCACCCCAGCTATCCCGGTACAACAAAACCTCTGTATAACCCTGAACCAGGGTCATGGGAGTCCTAAGGTCATGTGAAATACTGGAAAGGAGATTTCTTTTTATGACCTCAGCCTTTTCTTTCAAGTTTCTTTCCGAGGCAATGAAAAATCTAATTAACCAAAAAATCAATGCTAGAATTAAAAAACAGGTCAAATCAAGTTCCCAGAACCACCCACTCCCGGAAATCATTTGTTGGTTTCCAAAATAAAGCAGGCTTACCCCGGAAAAAAATACAGCACTGATCCCAAACAGGCGATGATTTTTTAAGGAATTCGTTATAACCAGCACCAGCAATAATACCTTCCAGTAACTTTCCGCTCCCCCCGTTTCCTGGAGGATCAGGAAAATTGTTGGAACCATAATCACCAGGTCAATAAGGTTCAAAGGCCAAATAATTGGGTTCATTTTTTTATAATATTTCCCGGTAAAATAAAAACTCCATAAAATACAACCCGTTAAAATTAAGGGCAGCCATCTTGCTGCAATGGGCCAGGAAACAATTGAGGATATAACCGCCACCAGTATAAAAGCATTAAAAAGTTGACCCAGGGGGACAATTTGGAAGGACCTTTCTGTTTCCACGTCATCGTTATTGGCAAAACCCTCAAACCAATTACCCCGTTGATTAATCCTTAACCAGTTCTGCCCCAATATCCCCAGGCTCAACCCAACCAGGGCTGATGGAGAAGCCTGTAAAACACGAATTAACCAGGAAGGATTAAATTGCAGGAAAAAGGTCAGCGAAAATTCCAGAATTGTCATTAAAGCCAGACCCGAAAGTGCAGCTCCCGTAGAAACAAACCAGGAAAACTTTTTTGTTGAATGCAGCAGAATTGCTAAAAGGAGTGTTGTTAGGTATACCTTGGACCCATTGGGAATATCCAGCATCCAGACTGGAGTCATAAAAAAGGCCGAAAAAAAACCAAGAGCAAACAGCCCCTTTACTTCGAGGTGTTTCCCCATGGCAAAAAGTCCGAGCCCGCAAATTGCTGTCCCGGAAATAGTTAACATGTAAAAAATCAAAAAATAATCGGCAAGGAATTCCAATTCGATCCCCTCCCGAAAAAAGGACCGTCAACTAGATTTTTTCTCTATCAGTTGAGGGAACGTTAAATTTATAACCCACCCC
>PUNE01000063.1 GCA_003551665.1 Halobacteroidaceae bacterium | reverse complement strand
TATCCATGGTTTTCCCCGTCTGCAGGCATTCCTGGAGACCAGCTGAAATCCCGGTTTCCTGAGTTATTTCATTTTCCAGGAGGTTGATTTTTCGGGTCCTTTCCTCCCCGGGCGAACCCAGATAATGGAGCATCTGTTCATTAATATCCTCTATTTCCCCGGCACAGTTGCAGGTCAATATGCCAATAGGGGCTTCTTTAATCAAGCTCTCATACTTCTCTTTCTCTGTTTTTAATTTCTGCTCTGCTTCCCTTTTGGCCGTAATATCTTCTGCAGAACAGATAACATATTCCACATTGTTATTGCCATCCAGTTTGGGGACCTTGACAATTGAAAGAAGCCTTGGTTCGCCACTGCCATTTATGACCAGCTCTTCGCAGTTAATTTTTTGTTTTGTCTGAAATACTTTTCGATTACCGGCTATACAGGCCTCAGCTTCTTCCCGGGTGGTCATTAGCTCATAAAGATTCCTGTTTTCCAGTTCTTCTTTATTTACTCCAAAAAAATCCGCATGAGCCTTATTAACCAGGCCATAAGTTTTTTCATCTCTTAAAAACCAGATCTGGGTTTCTATATTATCCAGGAGCATTGCCTGTTGGCTTTCTTTGGCCTCAAGGTTCTTCTCAGCCTTCTTACGAAGGAGCATAACTCCTACCTGGCTGGCATAGACTTCAATAATTTCTGGATTTTCAAGGGTTTTCCCCCGGGGCATGAAAATAATAAAGTCTCCAATTGATTGACCCTGCCGGGCGATTTCTGCCACAAAAACCTCACCCAGACCTATCATCTTCTCCAGCAGGAAAGCAACCTTTTTGGAAATCGCTCCCGAACCCGCTTCATAAAGATTTTTAAAACTTAAAAGCCGCCCATCTTTGATGGACTGCATCCTTTCGGGAATAATATCCCATTCCTGATCAATCAATTCAAAACCCATAATTTCCGAAGCTTTTCTAATGCTTTTAGAAATTCCGGAAATGGCCCGGGTAACTGTTTTGGTGCCCCCTTTTTCATAGGTATTAATCGCAGTAAACCTGGCCCCGGAGAGTTGCTGCAGGGCATCAGTTATTTTTTGATAATCTAAATCTCCCCCAGGTTGCTGCAGGTTCTGCTGTAGGGATTGCAGCAGGACCTCCAGTTCTTTATTTTCTTTTTCTGATACGGTCAACTCCCGAAACAAAACGGCAAAAAAACCCGGCTCATCGCTGTAAGTGGAGATATTATACCAGCAGCCTGGAACCGTCAAGAACTTTTCAAAGCTCAGGCTCCCTCCATTAAGAGCTGCCTCTGAACAGGATAAAATCCAGTCGTTCAAGTCCGATTTGCTTTTTGCAAATATCTCGGAAAACTTCCTGCCCAAAATTTCTTCGCGGGGTAGGCCGATCATTTCGGCAAAAGAATTGTTAGCCTCCACTAAAACATAATCCCCGGGCTCCCCGCTGCTCTTGGTTAAAACCTGACAGTATACAAAAGGTTCTGGCAGGTTTTCCACCAGCAGTCGGTACTTTTCATCGGTTATTACATTCAAATAATCACTCCCCATCACAAGCTTCAGCCCCAAAAATGAAAACATATTTTAACCTAAACTTTCCCTTATTCCAGGCCCAGGCCTTAATCGAGAATAGCTATTTGTAAGGTAGATTTTTTTCAGCAGAGGCAACTTTTTGCCCCAAATCTTTCCATTTAAATTCTGCCCCCCTCAATCCAGTTCCTCCCAGGAATCATCCAGAACCTGGATCAGTTCCGGATCAAACTGGGTCCCGGCACATCTTTTAAACTCTTCCACTATATCCTTTTTTTGCAGGGGTTCTTTATAGGGTCTGCCATTGCTCATAACCTCGTAAGCGTCGGCAACTGCAGTAATTCGGGCCAGCAGAGGAATATCTTTTCCCTTTAATCCCCGGGGATAACCCGTCCCATCCCATCTTTCGTGGTGGGCCAGGATATCCTCCGCCACGTGGGCAAATTCAGGCATAGCCCGGACAACTCGAAACCCTGTTTCCGGGTGCTTTTTAATTACCTTCCATTCCTGGGAGGTCAGGGGTTCTTTTTTGGTCAGGATTTCTTCCGAAATATTTATTTTCCCGATATCGTGGAGGGTAATCAAAAGTTCCAGTCGCTTTAATTCGCTGACGGGCAGAGCCAGTTTTATCCCAATTTTTTCAGCTATTTTCTGCATTCGCAGGGTATGGGCCTCCGTTTCGAAACTCTTGGCCGCAAGGGTCCTGAGCAAAGCCTGCAGAGTTACACTCCTGGCACTTCGGCTCTCGGTTAATTTATGGCGGTACATGTTGTCCTCGGCCTCCACCAGCACTTCCCCCAGCTCTTTTTCTTCTTTTCCCCTGCAGGCAACTCCCAGAGATAAAGATAGCGGCACATCTTTAACCCGGACATCTTTGCAGGCATTCATTATTCTCTGGCCCAGGCCCTGGGCGGCCTGGATATCAGTCCGGGGCAGCAGAATAACAAATTCATCTCCTCCCCAGCGTCCAATTATATCTTCTTTCCGGCAACATTCCCGGACAATTGCAGTAGCCTCCCGCAGCATTTGATCACCCACGAGGTGACCGTAAGTATCATTTACCAATTTCAGACCGTTGACATCAATCATTATGATACTAAGGGTCCACTCAGAAATAACTTGTAGTTTATAAGGGTAACAAGAGCTTATAATATATCCAGATGAAAAGAAATCACAAAAGTCCTATAACCATAGAAAGTTCTA
>PUNE01000144.1 GCA_003551665.1 Halobacteroidaceae bacterium | reverse complement strand
TGAAGAAAGAACAGCAATTAAAATTATTGTCGGGCCGCGGTAAGGTTTAATATTAAATTGTTGACTGTCCATTCTGGAAAGAATTTAGTCAAAAATCTCTGAGCAAATATAATGGTCATTATACCCCAGTATTAACTTGAGTAGATCCGCCTTGCCGTATCGGAAGCGGCCAGAGTTGCTTTCCGCAGGAATTCCTGGGCTATCCGCAGCCGGGATTGCTTTAAGGCGTAGCGCTTGTCTTTATCGGTATCTATTGCTTCATACATGTAGGTATCCATGGTTATTTCGATCTGGATAGCGTGGACATCATTTTTGGGATCGCTGTGCATCCGGGTGATGAATCCCCCCGAATAGGGTTCGTTCTTGGCCAAAGTTAGCTCCAGGTCTAAGGGTTTGATCCCCTGCTTCAGGGTATTTACAAAAGCTTGAATTATTTCCGGGTGGGCCGAGGTGTCATCCAGGGTGCCTACCACGATGTTGTCCCGTTCCTCTCCCTTGTCGTGCACCCGGCCAAGCCCCACCGAGGTCATCGAATGGGCATCAATAAGCAGGGCGTAGCCTCGCTCTGTCTTTTGTTTTTCTATGAGCAAGGCCAGGATGTCATGATAGAGATCGTAATACTCAAGGATGCTCTTTTCCTGGGAAGGGGTATAACCCTTTTGCAGGATTAGCTCGTCTTTGATGGTGTAATATTCGGTTGGGGGGTTCTCCAGGTGCCCGGGCAGCTTTTTTGATTCCGCACCGTTTCTCCTGCGATTCATGTCCACAAAAAACGGGGCCAGCCTGGAGATAACCTGCAGCCCTCCGAGGGCTTCAAAAAGGATATCGCTAAAAAGATCGATTTCTAAGAGGGTCTTTGCATCAAGCTTAAAATGGTCCTGGTATTTTGCCGGTATAAGGACGCCGGAATGGGGTATTGAGAGAATAAAGTCCGGGTTTTGGGGCCGGAATTCGATTAAGTCCCCGGTTGAAAGAACATATTTTTCCTCGCTGAAGACATCAATAACCTCAACTTCTTCTGCGTGCCCTTTGTAGTGGTCATAAATATCGTCCCACTGGTAGTCCGGCTGGGTGGTAATAGTTTTTACCATTGCTGAGGGGGTTTTTGGTTTGCCGAGCAACTCACGTTCCAGGCGATCGAGGACCATGTTGCTAAGAGAGATCCCGTACAGTTCAAGCAGGCCCTGCCCTCCGGGAAAAGCGTTGACTTCTAGTATTTTACCGGAATGAAGCATGTCGACAGACAGCAACCGGGTTTCCGGGAAGGCTCTTTGCGCTGCCCGGGCGATTTCTTCATGCTCGGGACTGAGGGTATGGGGAAGCTGGTTTGCTCCCAGGCTGAAATTGGTTTTCCATTCGCCCGCCGCTGCTTCCCTGAGCATGCTGCCGATTAGCTCCCCGTCAAAGAAAGTCACTACGATGTCGCCATTTTCTATCTCGGGGCAAAATTCCTGCAGGATAACATCGTTGTAGAGGTTAAGATACATATTGATAACTTCAGTTAGTTCCGGGTCGTCAAAGCCGATCCGGTGCACACCGTGGCCGCAGCCGTAGCCGTAACGGTCTTTCAATACAAAGAAGCCGTTTTCACGCGGCAATTTGTTAATAGCTTCCATGGCTTCGTCAAGGGTTTCAGCGGCGCAAGTTAAGGGCTGAGGCAGATCGGGGCAGCGAACCAGGGTTTCATATTTGTCATTAGTGGAGAGGGTGGCATCCACGCTTTCGAGAAGGATTCCGTGCTCTTCTATGGTTCTAATCAGATCCAGGTTTGGTGTGCTTAAATTTCTGACATCGTCTGCCCGAAAAAAGCACAGGTCTATAGTACTTAAGTCTACAGGGCGTTCATCAATTTTTTTGAGCAAACGGTAGCATTCCAGGGGGTCGCTGTACCAGTTTTCGGGCAGTTCCAGGACCGATGCCATAGCGTGGGGCCTGTCTTCATGGAGAAAAAGGCCTTCCATGCTGAAGTGGTAAAGCAAATGCCCGCGAGCAGCCACGGCGCTTAAGATCTGGTTAAGGCCGGTATTATACAGGTCTACTTCCAGGCTGCTGTAGCTGAGCCGTCCGCTTTCAAAAGCAATAGTAAGCACCTGTTCGTTATTGTCCATTTTAACCCCACTTGTTTTCAATTATATTTTTGGTGAAGCTGCAACATGAGCAGTGCGATAAGATTATAGCAATGGCGGGTAAAAGTGTCAAATATTTTCGACATAATTTTTGACAGAATAAGCTGTTAAGGGGCATCGCTAAAAAGTTGTTATTAGCACAGGCCGCTCAACCTGGTATACCGGAGGACTACTAACTGTATTTGTAACAGCCTGCCACAATCCTTTGCATTTTAATGGTATAAATTGGAAATGGTGGTGATCTTGCTCATCTTAGTTGCTTTTTATGTTATTATAGATTGTCAGGTGTTCCTTTTTAGAGTAAATTATGATTGCAAACATTGACCGGGAGGATCAACACACGTGTATGATAACATTCTTGATGCCATTGGCCATACTCCGCTTGTCAGGATTAATAAGTTAAACCCTAAACCGCATATATCACTTTATGCAAAGCTGGAAGGGTTTAATCCAACGGGAAGTATCAAAGACCGGGTAGCAATAAAAATGATTGAGCAGGCTGAAGAAGAAGGGACCCTCTATAAGGGTAAAACAATAATTGAGCCTACCTCCGGCAATACTGGTATAGGACTGGCCATGATTGGGGCCGTGAAAGGGT
>PUNE01000089.1 GCA_003551665.1 Halobacteroidaceae bacterium | reverse complement strand
GGCCAGTTCCCAGGCGTTCAACCTTGCAAACAGTCCTAACGGTGATGATTCGGTAAGGTTGACATTTTCGCCGAATAACGCCTTGGCGCGTGCTTGCATCTGGGCCCAAATCTCGCTATATCGCTTTCGTTTGAAGCCTGCTTTTGTCAGGCCATAATCGCTCATATTGTTACCTCCAAACCGGTGTTGATGATTCGGCCGTCCATGCGTACGGCAAAATCTACCCTCATGGCCCTTTCTGTGCTGTCAAAGTCTAAGGCTATGCTGATAACTTCCTCAACCCGGGGCTCCTGGTATAAACACTCCAAAAAAGCTGCCCGGGTAGCCTCTTGAACGCGGTCAAACTTCTCTCCTAAAAATACACTGTAATTCAGGCCGTGTTCTGTATTCAAAAACCACTCGCCCTGCCTGGTTTTAAGATGGTGCAATAATGACTGTTCTGCTTCGTCAACCGATTCAATAATGACCAGGTTATTTTCCCCGTCAAAATGGACATCGTTATATAAGTCAAGTCCAAAAGTTTTTAGCATTATATCGCCACTCCTTACGCGAAAGTGTCAGGGCTCCCGGTTACTGATATTCCTTCGCCGGCAGGATATACTACCCTATCGCCTACCCTGTGTATGTGCAGGTGATTAACAAAGCGCTTAGGGTTCCCCTCGTCTGCAATGGCCGGCCCACCGCAATCCGGACAATTCAAGGTCGCCTCGTCGGTAACTCTCACACAATTCAGGTTATTAACAAATACGTCCTCGCTGCCCTGGATAAAAAACCCGTAAACAAGATTCCCGTGGCATGTCCCTTCGTGCCTGTCGCCAATTCTGACCACCGGCTTTGGCGGCTCCACAAATATTATGCTTGCTATATTGCTCCAGGACATTATTCATCGACCACCCAATCAAGCCGAACGCTCAAAAAGTCCTGCGTTGCAGTCAGGGTTATATGCGCCCCTTCTTCCTGTGGCAATTCTCGCATTCGGTAGCTGTATTTTGTCCCGATTGAAAAGTCAAATTCGTCGGTCCAGGTCCTTTGTGCCATGGTTTGAATAAGTTTGACTGTCTCCCAGGCCCCGCCACTTATTAAGCGTTGAATCTCAAATTGCCTTAATAACGCCTCGACTTCGGCAGGATATAACTTAATAGTTATAATTCCACCGCTTAACAATACCGGGTGTTGCCTGGCAATATTGAGCAGATTTGCCTTAATCCTTGCCGGCGCATCATAGGACACGTTCAGCAAATTCGCTTCAACTAAAGCAGAAAATATGGCAATGCTGTTCAATACATTTGACCGAATAAAAGCCGGGAACATGCCTTCTTCGGCAATCCCGGCTTTAAGCGTTGCGGGGTAAGTATCAACCTGGCCCGCTATCCCCGCCTTAATTAAAGTGGGGGCACCGGGCAAAATCCCGTCAAATTGTATCTCGCCATTAAAGCTATATTCTCCGTTAAAAAACCTTGCGCCTGTAAAGTTCAATATTCCCGATTCAACTATGGCAGGATATTCGATTGTCACCCCTGCCTCTATCAATATATCGCCCGCTCTACCTGCCGGGGTCCTGCCTGCCGGGTATCTCATTTAATCACCCATCACTGTTTATTCCTCACTTGATATATTGTCAGTATGCTGGTTGTTTTGCTGTAATTCGTCTAATTGCGCCTTTAAAACTGCATTTTCTATTGATAGTTCCTTAACCTTATTTCCCAAATGATTAATAATATTATCTACATTGACATTTTGCACATGCGCCTACCCCCTAAACAATAATATGGTCGCGTGGAATTTCCTCGCCAGTAATTTCGGTATAATCCTGCGCTGTTAAAATGTTTATATTGGCCAACCTCTCAAGATGTTCTTTTGTTGCCCATCCCTTGCTGTATAATTCTTGCCACCTTTTCTCCTGGTCTGCTGTATATTTCTTACTATATTCGTTTGGGTCTATTTCTGCCGATAAAACATCATGTTCTGATATGCAAAACTGAACCTTTTTAAGTATGTCTGTTTCCATATCGCTTATTGCTTTATCGGTGAACCTTTCCCGGTTCCTGTTTAATTCCTCAATATCAGTCAGGGCCTCGTCTATAAAATGGCTGGCCTCCATTAGCTTTGTAAATAATATGCTGGTGTCCATTTAGCCGGTCCTCCTGGTTTTAGTTAAATTCGTAAATAACCATCATTCTATTCCCAACAACACCTGAAGCAGTTCCCCCTATATAAGCTGTGTTATTGGTGTTTAAACTCCTAAATTCAACCCTAAAAGCTTCGCTTCTGGTGCTGCTTGCAGTATAACGCCCGGTTATGCCCATAGAGCTCCAATTAGGATCGCCTGATTGAGTGCCTATAAATACTTCGCTCCCGGTCAGGACAGTGTTTGAAGTGGTATTTCTTATTCGGACGCCCATGCCTCCCATCGTGGTATTCCCAGGCACGTTTGTGCATATAGCTGTCGCATGGACGATATAAGTTCGCCCACTTTTTACGTTGATAGAGCCAGACCAGGCAATGCCATAAGAAGTTGCCGTTCTAGATGCCCTGGCAGTACTTACTATCTCCCATTGATTTGTGCATTTAAGTATGTCCCCGTTTACAGTCAAAACACCGTCCACCCGGGCATTGCCGGCGACGTGAAAATGTGTTGACGGGCTTGCCGTGCGGACGCCTACCCTGCCGTTTCCTCTAACGGATAAAGTGTCAGCATGGTTTCCCGTTCTTACCCGTAAACCATAAACG
>PUNE01000156.1 GCA_003551665.1 Halobacteroidaceae bacterium | reverse complement strand
TCTGGTCGTATTCAAAAATCGTCTTGCCCTCGCCGGGCGACTCCCCGATCTTGCTCGTCTCCCGCACCACCGGTGCGACCCGCTCGCCAAAGATACCTCCCAGTTCCTCTAAAATATCCTTATCCAGGTTCC
Source organism: Halobacteroidaceae bacterium (assembly GCA_003551665.1). GTDB lineage: Bacteria > Bacillota > Halanaerobiia > B1SED10-174 > B1SED10-174 > T1SED10-26. Next base: position 2,602 of record PUNE01000156.1, on the reverse strand, counting down.
GCCGCGGGTCGAATTTGTTGGGAATGACGCCAATGAGTTCAATAGGGGTTCTCAGTTCATCCACAACATTTCCGATCCGAGCGATCCCTTCAATGGAGAGGTCCTTCGTCTCCACGGGGATCAGGAGTTTGTTGGCACATACCAATACATTTTGGGTGATAATATCCAGCGAAGGGGAGCAGTCAAACACACAGTATTCATACCCTTGCAGGGACTCTAAGGTCCTCTGGAGCCGCTTCCTCCCGCCGGGATCGTTGGCCAGCATATACTTAAGATCGTTGATCTTCGGGCTGGAGGGAAGAATATCCAGATTCTCTCGGCCGGACCCCTGGATCGCCTCTTCGGCCTCAGCCATCTCCAGCAAGACCTCGGTGAGCGTTGGCCGCTCCGCTTCCAGACCTAAGCAGAAGGCCACGTGCCCCTGGGAGTCGGTATCGACAAGCAGCGTCTTATATCCCAAATAGGCCAGGCTGTAGCCGATATTGACCGCACAGGTTGTCTTCCCCACGCCTCCCTTCCCGTTGGTAATGGCAATACGCGTTGGTATCATAGGTCCTCCTCCTTTCCAAGCCCAAGCAGTATCCTAGCTGAAATACTACGGAATGCGCTTTTAGTACTACTACTAGTACTTAGAATGATAGCAGTATCAAGGCTATACTCCCAAACAATAGTACTCTCAGCATAGATTCTGATAGCAGGCAGACCTTTTCCTGCCGCTGTTTAGATCTCCAACGTCAGTTGATCCTTATCGTGAAAGCGGAAGGACCGGCGGTGTGCGGCTGAATAGCCGTAGGTTTCAACCGCTTTGAGGTGTTTGGTAGTGCCGTACCCCTTGTGGGTTTCGAAACCGTACGGCGGATAGTCGCGTGCGAGTTCGACCATACGCTGGTCCCGCTCGACTTTGGCCACAATCGAGGCCGCAGCGACCGCGTAGTGCCTGGTGTCCCCCTGGGGTATGTTCTCAAAGGGAGGTACCAGGCCTGGGATGCGGATCCCACCGTCGATGAGCACATACTCCGGACGCAGTTCCAAAGCCGAAAGCGCCCGAGCCATGGCGACCCCGGTGGCCGCAGCGATACCCATCCTGTCAATGCCGGCCGCACTCACCGCTCCGAGCCCCCAGGCGACAGCCTCCGAGAGGATGCGGTCATGGAGCTCCTCGCGGCGATACGCAGGAACAGCTTTGGAATCATCGACCCCCATGATCGCACTCTCCTGAGGCAGAATCACGGCCGCTGCCATCACTGGTCCCGCCAGCGCCCCGCGACCCACCTCGTCCACCCCGGCGATATGCACATAGCCTTTCTCATGCAGCGTCTTTTCGTACGCCTTTAGCTCCTGCAGCCGCTCTCTTGCCTGCTGCCGCTCTTCCTGTCGCTGGCGGTAGCGCTCTGCCAGCTCGGTGGTCCCGCGGCGGGGGTCCTCTTCGAGCCTTGCGAGCAACGCGGGTCCGACCTGCGTCCGCTGCTCGAGATCCTTCGCAATTTCCGCAAGCGACATACCGGAAAGCTCCATCGCATCGTCGAAATCGAGCTGCTCCATCCTCTCACCACCCGGCACCGTATTCGCTCCTTGAGCTTACGCTCTGCTCTCGGCACGAGACCACCGTTTTTTTAAATCACCGTGCTAGGCGATCCGCTTGATAGCGCCCAGTTATACCAGCACCTCCAGGTACCGCCGGATTCGACCGGAAATTCGCGTGCGCTCAGCGTAGCGGAGGAGCTTGTCAAGATCCCGCTCGTTTCGCCGCACATAGCCCCCCAGGGCCTCCTTGACCACATCCTGTCCGATGGTCTTTCGGTACCGCACGCAGTCGCAGATCGTTTTTTCTAGGTCGTAGATCCGGACGGTGCCCCCTTCCAGCTCCAGCGTGGTTTGTCCAGTCTCAAACTGGGTTTGCGAAAAGTAAAACATCCGGATGGGCGGGTAATCCGGAAGCACCGGGGTGTGAGCATCCCGATGCAGCGCCACCTGGTACTCCCAGGGGCTAACCGTGGTGAGTTCGTAGTGGGAAAGGGCCGAACGCAAACAGAGGACACCGCCGGGGAGGCTCCGGGCTACGATCAGCATCTCCTGGTCCAGACTGTACCCCTCCTCCCGCCAGCAGTACAGGCCGCGTTTTACTTTTTCAACCACCCCCTCCTCCACCAGCCGGTAAAGGTAGCGGGGGTGGACCTCTGACGCGATCTCCTGCGTGCGGGCGACTCCTTCCTTTTTATGAAAGACGGCACGCAGGGCCCGATACTTCTCTTCCGGGATGGATGGCATGGGTGTAAAAACCCTCCGCATTTCTTTTTAAGTGAGGGAGATTATATACAAATTCTAGCAGAGCGAACCTTCTCCGTCAAATGATTCCTTAAAATTCAAATCAGGCTAGCGGCGCCACGCCCTTGCCCTGTAGCCATGCGCGTTGGTACCAGAAGCCTTTCCTCCGTTCAAATCCAAGGCTGACCTAACAGAGGCTCTACGCAACGGGCTTGTAGTACTGCTACTAGTACTACAATTGATAGCAGTATTGATTTTAATAGTACCCTTGGTATGGATTTTATGGCAAGGTAGTAGTAGTGCGGAACTTGCACTTGATTGCTGGATTGAACTTCAG
>PUNE01000007.1 GCA_003551665.1 Halobacteroidaceae bacterium | reverse complement strand
CAGCAACTTACGGGACAACATTGAAAAGCAACTGGAAAATCTTATCCAGCGGATGACAGCCGCCGAGCAGGAGAAAAATATTATCATCAGTAGAATTGATAATGATCTTTTGGAAATAGCTGAACTTCTCTCTGCTGAAAAAGGTATAAGAATTGAGTTTGTTGAAGCACAAGATAATGAAGAAGGTATTGATTTAACTAAAAGAATAAAAGAAATGATGAAATAGGTATAGGAGGGTGGCCCATTGTTCCCCAGGTTTTTAAGCGGTCTATTATTGTTAACATTAATGTTTTTTTCCCTGGCCGGCTGCGAGCGGGAAGTTGGCCTGGGCGTGGTTGATCTGGATCGAGTTTTAGAGGAAGCACCAAGGGCAATTTATTTCCAGGAGAAACTGGATGAAACAGGAAAAGAAATAGAAGAACGCTACCAGATTGATTCTGATGATATCAGCACCGAAGAACGCCTTTCGCTCCAGGAACAGGCTTATCAGGAATACCAGTCAATTAAAGAAGAACTTGAAGACAGGCTGAACAATGAAATAGACCAGGCTGTGAAAGAAGTTGCCGAAGAGGAAAAATTGGATATTATTTTTTACCAGAAAGCAGTAAGTTTTGGTGGGCGGGATATTACAGAACAGGTGGTTGAGAAATTACAATGATGTTTAAAGACGTAAGCCTAATAAGAAGACAAAGAAGTCAATGGCACCGCCCGGTAATACTGGGTTTAATTGTGCTTGTTTTTATTTTTGCTGGGACCGCAATTTACTACCACAGCAGAATTTCTGCCCTGGAAGAAGAACTGGGCAACCTCCAAAATTCCTTTCCAGGAACAGGAAGTGGGGTTGGTGCTGTGGATATGCAAAGGATTATGGAAGAAAGCCCTAGGGCTCGATATTACCAGGAAAAACTGGATGAAAGGGGCCTGGAAATAGAAGAGGAATTTGAAGCAAGAGCCCAGGAACTTGACGAAGAGGAAATTCATGAATATCAGCAGGAGGCATATGACCTCTACTGGGAAGCAAGGGAAGAATTAGAAGCCCAGCTTAACGAAGAAATTACTAAAGCCCTGGAAGAAGTTGCAGAGGAGCTGGGCCTGAGCCTGGTTATTGCCCGGCAGGGGATTCACCTCGGGGGAAAAGACATTACCCAGGAGGTTATGGAAAAACTGGAGTGAGGTGGAAAGAATGACCCGAACCCTATCAGATCTGGCCAAATTTCTTGAGGCTGACCTTGAAGGAGATGGGGAACAAATAATCAGCGGTGTTGCGGGGCTGGAAAATGGAGGACCCGGACACCTTGTTTTTGTTGAAAACGAAAAAGCCCGTCTTCTTGCCGAAAAATCTCGTGCTTCCGCAGTTATTCTCCCCCTTGAAGGCCCGGGAGTTGGTAAACCCGCTCTAAGGGCGAAAAATCCCCGGCTTGCTTTTGCCAGGGTTGCAGGACTTTTTGCTCCTGACCGGCTAGAGGGAGAAGGGGTTCATCCTTCGGCTATTCTGGCAGACGATGTCCAGATAGGTTCGGGAGTTGTAATTCACCCCCAGGTTGTGGTGGGAAAAGGGGTAATTATTGAAGACAATGTTAAAATTGGAGCCCAGGTTTTTATTGGAAAAAACTGCAAAATTGGAGAAAAAACAAGAATTTATCCCGGGGCAAGAATCCTTGCAGATACAATCATTGGAAGGCGAGTTTTTATTCAGAGTGGGGCAGTTCTGGGCAGTGAGGGATTTGGATTTGTCCAAGGAGAAGAGGGAAACATAAGGATGCCTCAACTGGGCAGGGTTATTATTGAGGATGATGTGGAGATTGGAGCCAACACTGTAATTGATAGGGGAGCTCTGGGCCCCACAAAAATTGGGCAGGGGAGCAAAATTGACAGCAAGGTAATAATAAGCCATAATGTCAGCCTTGGAAAAGACTGCCTTGTTGTCAGTCAATCAGGGATCGCCGGAAGTTCTAAACTTGGTGATAGAGTGAAACTTGGAGGACAGGTTGGAATTACCGATCATGTAGAACTTGGCGATGATATTATGGTCGGGGCAAAAAGCGGTGTAAGCAAGGATCTTCTTGAACCGGGAATGTATTTTGGAATACCTGCCATTCCTGCCCGCAAGGCTTTCCGCCTGCAGGGGGGAATCAGGAATATCGAGCAACTTCGGGACCGGTTGAAGAAGCTGGAGGCCCGTATTAAAATTTTAGAAAAAAAAGAATAATTTTTTAGGTTATTTCCGATTTAAAGGAAAAATTGTAATCCTGCCTTAATTTATTGGGCAGGACTTTTTTTAGATCATATTGAAAAATTTTTCACAAAGAGTTATAATGGAAAGGGCTTAAAGGAGAATGATAAAATATGGATGATTTTATTATCCGCAAAACATTTCGCCTGGTAATAGTTTTTTTGCTTCTTTACGGGATATATATTATTTTCCACGGCCATCTTTCTCCTGGCGGGGGATTTGCCGGAGGAATGATTATGGGTCTTGGTTTTATTTTGTACTTGCTCGTTTATGGGGGTAACCTGGGCCGGCTTCCCATTAATATCACAATTTTCCTGGTCTCTATTGGTGGAATTACTGAGGCAAGTAAGTTTTTAATTGGAAAAAACTTCCCCGCAACACAAGCTCCGGAAAGCCTTTTTAGTATAGGGATTGGGAACCTGGTTAACCTTGGGATTGGGCTATTAGTGGCGGCTACTATCCTGGGAATTTTTTACCTGGAGGAGAAGTGATAGTATGGAGCTTTCAATTTTTGGTGCAAATTACCCTTAT
>PUNE01000145.1 GCA_003551665.1 Halobacteroidaceae bacterium | reverse complement strand
TCGTCGCCGATGAAGACATCCTTGGCGGGGAACCTCGGATCGAGGGAACCCGGATTGGCGTCCGACACATCGCCGGGAAAGGTGTCAGTGGTGGGCAGACACCGGCGTATGTCGCTGACCAGTACGATATCTCGTTGGCGTCCTTCTACGAGGCCCTTTCGTATTATTATGCCTACATCGAGGAAATGAAAGACTTCGCGCGGGAAAACGCGAAGGCGTTTGAGCGCGTACACGACGATGGCTTGCAGCCGAAAGAGCCGGTCTCGTGACCGAGCGTATTCATCCCTTGGGTGTCTCGCTGGAGAACGCGCCGACAGCTGCGATCAGAGACACGCACTTCGAGACCCGCCTCAGCGGTTGTCTGGAACCTGCTGTCGACGATGGTTTATTCGTATGGATTGGTTTCTCATCGAACGGTAGCCGTCACTCTGTGCCCTCACTGACGCTGGGGTGAGGCTCGTCTGGAGGCTTCGGTCGCCACGCGTCACGATCCTCCTCGTCGAACTGGTCGGTAAGTACCACGCTCGGGCGAGCCACTAGCTAGTCCCCATCCTGTCACCTTGTTCCAGCGTGTGGTTCATTCGGGTGAACTGTCTGGGCTCTCTCGAGGCCAGGTAACGAGAGTGTTCCTCGAGGCTCGTCGTGGTCTTCAGGTATCCTCCGAAAGAAGTGCGTGAACTACCCCGCCCTGCTCGGCCTGACGGCCTCGCTGAGGACGGGGCTTCCTGTTTCTAAGACACGCTTTGCAGGAACCGAATCGGTCCCCACAGGGAGCGCAGTCTCCGCAGGCATTGAATCGGAGTGAACCACCCCTACGTGATCGAGTCCGCGTGAAAGAATGTTGTACGCCGCGTTGAGATCTCTGTCGGCCTTAAACCCGCAGGACGGACACGAGTGTTCTCGAACCCACAACGGTTTCTCGGTCGAAACGCCGCACGCTGAACACTCTTTCGTCGTCCCGCGTGGATCGACGGCGACGAAGTGCGTTCCATCGCGTTCGCACTTGTATTCGAGCATTCGCAGGAACGTCCCCCATGCCGCGCCTGCTCGGTTGTGACTGTTCGATGGCAGTTCCATCAACCCCTTCGCGTCGAGGTCTTCGACCGCGACGAGGTCGTATTCCCGAGCGTAGTACGCCGAGAGTTTGTGCAGGAAGTCGCGGCGCTTTCGCTTTAGGTCGGCGTGACGCCGGGCGACGACGCGCTGTTGTTTGCGGTAGTTCGCCGATCCGTGGTCCTTCCGTGAGAGTTTGTGTTGTTCGCGTTCCAACCGCTCGCGTTCCTCGGAAAGGTCGGGACGTTCGACGGCAGTTCCATCGCTGTCGTGGGTGTACTTCAGGATCCCCACGTCGATCCCAACGCACCGCTCGTGATGTTCGGGCTTCGGTGGTGCGTCGTTCTCGGTTTCGATACTGAGGACGGCGAACCACTCGCCCGTGGGTTCCTGCTTTACGACGACCTCTTTGATCGTGGCCCCGTTGGGAACGTCGCGGTGGTAGACCATCGGAATATCGCCGATTTTGGAAAGGGAAAGTACAGTACGGCCACTCGTGTTGTTGAGTTCGAAGCCGGTTTGACTGTACGTGATCGAGCGATATTCCTGCGGGCCTTTCCACTTGAGTTCGCCGACGCGGTAGCCGTTGTCCTTCCGCCCCTTCAGCGTCGAGAGGTTGTCGTACAACCGTTGGACGGCCTTCTGGAGGACCTTCGAGTGAACGTCCTTCAGGTCGCCCCACTCGCGTTTGAGGTTCGGCAGTAGCTTCTGCTCGGAGTAGGCGGACGTACCGTCGACTCGGTTGAGTCGGTGAAGGAAGTGGTTGTAGACCTGGCGGCAGGTATCAACGGTCCACGCTAATCGCTCGTGGAGTTCGCCGGTTGGGTTGAGTCGATACCTGTAGTTGTAGCGCATGAAGCCGGCCTACTCGCCTGAATCGATGTCTGGTTCAGAAACACGGACGACTTTCACGTCCGCTCCAATCCACCGTTTCGGGACGAGAACGTGCGCGCCGTTTCCGACCGGGCGAACGTCTCTGTCGATGACTTCGTAGCCCTCAATTTCGTGCCGATCCATTAACTTTGTATATACTATGTTGTAACATAAGTCTACCGATTACGCAGGCCTGCGGACCGGTCGGTGTCGGTAGTTGGTCAAGGGAGCTTACGGCGCGTATCCCCTCCCTACTTACTCGCTTCGCTCGTTCCTTGAGGAAGGGGCATTGCGCCTGTCTTGGGTAAAACGCTCGTGGGGTGACAATCTCGATTTCTCGGAACGAGTCGAGGGTCAACAAATGTTTGTCGCCGGAAACGAGATAGTCCACGTTCCCCGCAATAGCCGCCTCCAAGAATTTATCGTCATCGGGGTCATCCACAACTGCTGTGATTTCTTCGTTTGGTTCCACAAACTCTGCAAAGTACCGGACGGTCTCCACTTCCTTCTGGATGTCTTCTTTCTCCATCTGGAACCGATCTGGGTATTTGAGGAGCGTTTCCCGAAACTCCATCAATGTGGCGACAGACACGACAATCTGGTACTCCCCGTTGAATCCCGCGACAACTACCTTGTGAGGAGTGCCAGTCGAAATGACGGAGGAGATGAGAACGTTTGTATCAAGAACAGCTCTCATTCATCAGCGCCTCGTGCGTTGTGTACCAGTCGGCTGACCTCGTCCATTGAGAGATCAACGTTCTTCTCACGGTGTTCAACGCGTTTCTGGAACTCTTCGACCGAGGGGAGATCTATTTTCTTTAACACGAGACCGTACTCCGTCGG
>PUNE01000087.1 GCA_003551665.1 Halobacteroidaceae bacterium | reverse complement strand
AGAAGCTCCTTCCAAGGAGATGGCTGATAAACTTAAAGGAAAAGGGTTTGAGCCGGATGAGACCGGAAGAGTGTGGTCTGCAGAAGATAAGAAAGGAACTAGAAAATTAGCCCGAGAGATAGAAGAAGGGGTTGACCCCGACCAAGCAAAACAAAGAGCCGAACTTCTCCCCCAAGCTTGGGATAGAATAGAAACTCTGGAAAGCAAAGTAGGGGAAGGGCTCACAGAAGAACAACTAGCAGAATTACAGTCTGTGAACGAAGAAATAGCCCGATTATCTGAGAGGTTCTATGAATTAACTCCCGTAGAAGATGTAGACGCTTTAACTGAAGAACAGAGGATTGAATTAGATAGAGTAGAGAAAGAGTTTAAAGAAGCCAGAGCCAGAAGAGCAGACTTGTATAAAGAAGGAAAATCTTTAAGCGAACCAGAGTATATGGAACTAGAAGCTTTACGAAGAGGAGTACATTCTGATGATGTTAGTTTAATCCACAGAGCAATGCAACCTGCTAAATCTGCTACTTACTCTGAAGGTGATAGAGTAGAAAAAATGAGTGGTAGCGCTAAGAAAGGAACTCTTAAGGCGAGACAAGGGACTGTGGTTGGAACTAAAGCTCCGGACGAAAAAGGTAGACCTCGAATAGATGTACAATGGGATGACACTAGAGAAATACAAACGGTTCCTACTACGGATAAGAAACTGTACAAAGTGGATAGAACCAGGCGCCCAGAACCAGAAGAAATTCGAGCAAGAAGAGAAGAACCTATTCCTCCTACTGCTCCCACTCCTATAGAAAGACGGGAAAGACCTCTAGCACAATTAGAAAGAGATGTGAGTGTGGGAGAAGAGGTTATTGATATTACTTTCCGGAAAGGACGCCCGACTAAAGAGGTTAGAGATGCTTTGCAAGAAGCGGGGTACAGGTTTACAGGAGACGCGGAAATTCAATCGTGGCAAGCACCTGTAACCGAGGAGTCTGAGACGTTAGCTGCGAGGATAGAGAGAGGAGAGAAGGAACTAATTGTTCGTCCTGATTTCCCCGAAGAGGTAACTATAAACCTCGAAGAGGTTAGAGAAAAAGAAGGATGGGAGATGTCTTTTGAAGAATTCAGGGCTGTTAGAGCACACGAAGACCCGGAGCTTGCTGATCTCCATTGGAGGGAACACTTAGATGCTTGGGAATCTGTGCTTAACAGAGCCCCTGAGGAAGAGGTTCCCTCCAGAAATTGGGACCAGTTGGAGGCTCTTCAAAGAGGGGAGATAGAACCCGCTAGAGAAGTGTTTGTGGAAGAACCCGAGGTAGATATTCCTCGAGTCCCGGTAGAACCACCTGAAGAACTGCCCACAATTATGGATATTCCTGCTGACCAAGTGAGTACTCCTGAGGAAGTAGATGAGATGTCAGAAGCGTTATCAGTTTTAGGTATAGATTATAATATACATACAGAGAATCTTAGTTTGGACCCGAGAATAGGTTTTGACGAAATAATTGAACAAGTAGAAATCGCTGTAGATAACTATCAAGCAGGTAATCCGTCAGAGGATTTGGAAGGCAACCCTCGAGATATACAAGAGATAATAGAAGAAATACCTAGATTAGGAGAAGACCCTAACCCTATAATTGAAACCTTAGGTAATATACAAGAATACGTAGAAGGGGAAATTGCTAAGCTTGAAGTTCCTAAGCCCAAACCTAAACCGAAAAAACCTAAACCCGAACCTGAGAAGCCTACTCCCGAGGTTAAGCCTATGACCAAAGAAGAAGTTACAGAGTTAAAGACTTCTATAGTAAAAACTCTGAGGGATGCGGGAGTTAGAAAAGAAGATAAGAAGATTATATCAGAGATATTAGAAAAACTTACCTCTGCCGCTGAGAAAGGGAACGTAAGATTTGATTTAGTTTTAGATATAGTAGATGAGGCTAATAAACATTTACTTAAAACCAACTTCGAAGGGGCAGGCATAATTACAGAAACAGGTATAAAAGACATCCAAGCATTAGGCAAGGTAGCTGTGGAATTAGAACCTAATATGTTATCTGCTAATATGAAATTGTTGCTCAACACTGAAAAGCCTATGGCTAGGACAATACTTCATGAATTTGCACACATTTGGTTAGAGACTTGGAGAAATGCGTCCCCTAAAAGTTTCACAAAAGCTATGAAAGAGTTGATGTTAATAATGAGTGAAGGGGACGAGACTTTAGAACTTAGAGGGCCTGTGTTGACTGATACTATGGAAATGGCTGTAGAATTAATGGCAGACTATGCACTTACAGACGATACTGGAACTATAGCTAGGAATGCTTTAGGGGAAGAAGCAGCTAACCTGAGGAAGCTTATTTTAGAAGGAGGAGAAGAGCTCCCCGACTTTAAAGGTCAAGTATTTCCACACCTTCCTGAAGAGTTAGTAAGTCAAATAAAAGATTTTGCCAGGGGTAATTGGAGTAAACTGTTTAAGAAAAAACATAAATTTGATAAAACTTATCGTGAATTTCAGAAGATGCAAGACGACGGTATATCACAATCTAGGAATGTACATGAGCAGTATGCTCCTCCTTTGTATCGAGCAATAGAAGCAGAGATAGACAGGTTAGCAGATAAAAAAGGTATGGTGGACAAAGACCAATTCTTCCAACAAGTTGGGGGTAAAAAAGGACTTATCCCACCCAGCAAGATTGACTCTGATTTACGTTGGTCTGGAGTGAGGCAGTATTTAGACGAGCATCCCGAAAGAAAAATCCATAAAGATAAACTGAAGAATATGATGGGT
>PUNE01000027.1 GCA_003551665.1 Halobacteroidaceae bacterium | reverse complement strand
TTTGCAATGCCGGAGCGAGAAGAATTAAGCCCTCTGGTTCCAGGTATTCCTCTCCCACCATCTGGGTTACTATCCCTCCTCCCATGGAATGGCCCACTAAGAAATGAGGGGCCGGGGGCTCAACAGCCTGCCAGAAATCTGCTGCCATCGCAGCATAACCCCCCCGCGAAAGATCCAGGGTATCTGCTGCGGGACTGAGGCCAAAACCGGGTAAATCTATTGCATAAACCTCATAACCCGCCCGGGCCAGGGGCGGGGCAATAACGTGCCAGCTAAAAGTTGAACCACCCAGGCCGTGAATTAAAAGGAGACTGCCCCGGGGTTGACAGACCGCTGGCCAGTAACGAAAGTAAATCTCCAGGTCTTCCTCCTGATACCAATACCCTTCTGCCTGGGCAGGTCCGGAAAAAAAGGTCAGGAAGAAGAGCGTGACAATCAAAAACACTATCTTCATTGATGCGCCTCCCCTCCACCGTCGGGGTTTTATTTTTTTCTCCTTTTTTCCAGCCAGCCCACCAGAATAAGACCCAGTTCATACAGGAGATACAGGGGGACAATCATGAGCACCTGGGAAAAAAAATCTGGGGGGGTAATAATCGCGGCAACAATTATTATTCCCAGAAGGGCAAACTTCCTGATTCGGGCCAGGGTCTGATAACTGACAACCCCCAGCAAACCAACAATTAACATAATCAGGGGCAGTTGAAAAACCAGGCTAAAGGCCAGGTGAAAACGGATAAAAAAAGAGAGGTAATCTCGAAAAGAAAACATCGGAAGCAACCATTCCCCTGCAAAACCAAGGAAAAAATTAATTGCCAGGGGGAAAACCACGTAATAACTGAATATCAGCCCCAGGAAAGAAAGGAAAGCGATGGCCAGGAAAGAAGGAATCAGAACCTTCTTTTCTTCATGATAAAAACCGGGGAGAATAAAAGCCAGAATCTGATATAAAATTGCGGGCAAAGACAATAAAAGACCCGTACTGAAAGCAAGGCGCAGATTACCCAGAAATGCTTCCGGGGGAGTCAGGTAAATCAGGGAAATATCTCCCGCGGGCTGCAGGATAAGGTGGCGCAACCAGTCAGCAACAATAAAACAGAGCAGGCTTAAGCCAAAAACGAAGGCCAGCACCAACAAAAGACGGTAGCGGAGTTCCTGGAGGTGTTCTATGAGGGACATTTTCACCATTTCATCCACTTTTATCCCTCCTGGCAGCAAGCATTTGCTCCGCCCGGTACAGATCTTCAGGAGTATTAATATTAAAAAAAGAAGTGGGATCCCAGTTAAAACCCTCCAGATCTTCAGGTGCAACTTTTTTTACATCCTGCTGGCGGGCTATACCCATCAGTCTAAGGGTCCCCTGTTCCAGATTAGCGCGAATTGGTTCAATTAAATCCCGGTGATAAAAACTGTGCAGGGGATGGGGCCCATCCTCTAAAAGGGGCATTAAACCTTTCCAGCCCGGAGTCATTTTCCAGAGGAATTTAATCAGGCCTGGCTGAATAAAGGGCATATCACAACCACAAAAAAAAGACCATTCCGTTTTACTGGCCTCCAGACCCGCCAGAATCCCGCGAAGGGCGGAAGGAGGATAGTCCAAATTATCATCTACCTGCCTGACCCCTTCTACAAAAATATCCTGTTCCGGTCTTTTCACCACTATTATCTCCCGGGCTATCTTTTGCAGGGCTGCAACCGTCCAGCTTAATAGGGGACGGTTGCCCAGGGGAAGGTTCCACTTACACTGCCCCATCCTGCGACTGATGCCCCCGGATAAAATTATACCGGAAAAACCTTTTTCACTCCCATCCACCATTTTCAATCATCCTGCTGTTCTTCCTCGGAATCCTCGGAAGGTTGCGGTCCTTCATGGCCCTTTTTGTCTTCTTTTTTTTCTTCTTCTTTTTCATCCGGCTCTTCGTCCAGGGTCCGTTGAAAATCCTTGGAAGCACTGCGGAATTCCCGCAAACCCTTTCCAATAGACTTGCCTATTTCGGGCAGCCTCTTGGGCCCAAAAATAAGCAAAATCACCGCCGCAATCAATAGTAACTCGGGTACACCAATTCTTCCAAACATCAATTCTCATCCTTTCCTTTCCGCTGAATTAAAAAAAATATACGGGGCACTTTTTGATCAGAACCCCCGGGTATTTCCATTGCTTAATTATTAATTCGTTTACAACCTCCTTTTTCCTTTTTTACCCCCATTAATTTTATTGCAGGAAATGACGGAATAGTCCCTAACTCTTCTTTAAAAGGACTGAAAAGGGGGAAGAACTCTATTGCTTGAACAACCGCAGGAAAGTTTAGATCCCCGGGCATTTTATGCCTGGTTCTGGCGAGGAATATTTATCGGAGCTTTTTTGCTGGTTTTGATTACTGGCTTTTCCATAATCAATCGTCTATGGTTGGGTTGGGCTGAATGGTGGATCTGGTTTTTGCTTGGTTTTGCTATTATTTTAACCCTGTTGGAGGCACTAATCATCCCCAAACTGAGGCTGAGATTCTGGCGTTATGAATTGAATGAGGAAGAAATTGATATTCAACATGGAATCCTGATAATTAAAAAATCCCTGATTCCTATGATTCGAGTTCAACATGTTGATACCGAACACGGCCCCATTTTAAGGCATTTTGGCCTGGCTACTCTGCGAATTTATACTGCGGGAACCACCCATCGCATTCCCGCATTGGACGCCCAAAATGCCCATGCCTTAAGAAGGCAAATTGCCTATCTGGCCCAGGTGAGTGATGAAGATGTCTGAATTTCAACGGCAGCATCCTTTA
>PUNE01000135.1 GCA_003551665.1 Halobacteroidaceae bacterium | reverse complement strand
TGATCCCAAGACTGATGGATAAAAGAAAGGAGGCCTAAATAGTAGTGGCAAAAGATGGGCAGAACGAGAAGAAATCCAAAGAACTACTCTTAGAGGTCAAAAACCTAAAGACCTACTTTCACACTGAGGACGGCGTTGTAAAAGCTGTTGACGGTGTATCCTTTGAGATCTACAAAGGAGAGGTATTAGGTGTAGTTGGAGAATCCGGCTGCGGAAAAAGCGTAACATCTCTATCAATCATGCGCCTGGTTCAGGAACCTCCCGGAAAAATTACTGCTGATAACCTGACATTTGAGGGAGATGAAATCCTGAAGAAAAGTGAGTCGGCCATGCGGAAGATTCGGGGGAACGATATCTCCATGATCTTCCAGGAGCCCATGACTTCACTGAACCCGGTGTACACGGTGGGTAACCAGATTTCCGAGGCAATTATTCTCCACCAGAAACTTTCCAAGGATAAGGCCATGGAAAAGTCGGTAGAAATGCTCCGCAAGGTTGGGATCCCCCTTCCCGAGAAGAGGGTCCACGAATATCCTCACCAGCTTTCCGGGGGTATGCGCCAGCGGGTTATGATCGCTATGGCCCTTTCCTGTAACCCCAAACTCTTGATTGCTGACGAACCGACCACAGCACTGGACGTAACCATTCAGGCTCAGATTCTTGACCTGATGGGTTCTCTGCAGCGTGATTTTGATGCAGCTATAATGCTCATCACCCACGACCTGGGAGTAGTAGCTGAGACTGCGGACCGAGTTGTTGTAATGTATGCGGGTAAGGTAGTGGAATATAGTGATGTATCAACTATCTTCCATGAACCCCGCCACCCCTACACATGGGGTCTATTACAGTCAATTCCGCGTCTTGACGAGGAACGGGAACGTCTTCTGGTAATTGAAGGTGTTGTGCCCAACCCGCTTTTCCTGCCAGATGGTTGTAAATTCCACCCGCGTTGTCGTTTCGCTTCGGAAAAATGCGCTGAGGAAGAACCAGAACTGGAAGACATCGATTCAGGACATCAAGTTCGCTGCTGGCACTATGACAAAGTTGCCGAAGCGGATAAAAAGGTTTAATTGGAGGTGAATTCTGGTGGCTACTGAAGAAGTCCTGTTAGAAGTTAATAATTTGAAAAAGTACTTTCCCATCAAGGGTGGAGTTTTCGGCCGGGTTGTTGGCAATGTTAAAGCCGTTGACGGAATTTCCTTCTATGTAAATAAAGGTGAAACCCTTGGGATGGTGGGAGAATCCGGTTGCGGAAAAACAACCACTGGAAAGGTTGTTCTCCGCCTGGAAGAAGCCACAGAAGGGGAGATACTTTTTGAAGGAAGAAATATCCTGGAACTTGGTAGGGAAGAAATGCGGAGTCTCCGCAGGGAAATGCAGATCATTTTCCAGGACCCCTACAGCTCACTGAACCCCCGTATGACAGTTGGAAATATAATTGGTGAAGCCCTGGAAATTCACGGTCTGGCCAGGGGTAAAGCCAAGGAGAAAAAGGTTAAAGAGTTGCTGGAAACAGTAGGTCTTACTGCACACCACATGCGCCGCTACCCTCACGAGTTTAGTGGTGGACAGCGCCAGCGTATTGGTGTTGCCCGGGCTCTTGCTGTTGATCCCAAGCTTATTATTTGTGATGAGCCTGTATCAGCGCTGGACGTTTCTATCCAGGCTCAGGTTATTAACCTGATGGAAGACCTGCAGAAAGAATTCGATCTTACCTACCTCTTCATTGCCCACGACTTGAGTGTTGTCAAGCACATCAGTGATCGGATTGCGGTTATGTACCTGGGTAAGATTGTTGAGCTGGCTGATAAAAAAGCCCTTTTTGAAAGACCAATTCATCCCTACACCCAGGCTCTTTTATCAGCTATTCCCATTCCTGACCCGGCAATTAAAAGGGAGAAAATCATCCTCAAGGGTGATGTGCCCAGTCCGGTTAATCCTCCATCCGGTTGCCGCTTCCACACCAGGTGTCCTTACGTAATGGACATCTGCAAGACAGAAGAACCTGAATTTGTTGACTGGGGCGACAAGCACTTTGCCGCCTGCCACCTGGAAGAAGGTGCTCCGGAAAGAGAAGTCCTTTAAAAGAAAAAAGGAGGGGCCAGGCCCCTCCTTTTTTATGTACCTTCAAATTTTTTATTATTAGTGTCCGGTTTTGCTGGTATTATGAATGCAGGAAATTACTTTTCTCAATTTCAGCTTGAAAAGGGTTAAAATAGGTTGACCAGCAATCCTACTGCTGTTATTATAAATATAAAGATTGGATTTTCTATAGAGGACTGTTTTAAAAGGAAAAAAGGTTTTATATTAGTGGGTCCCGCCCAGTTGGGATGAATTTTTACTGGTCCATTGAGAGGGGGGCGGAAAATGCATTACCAACCTAATAGAGAAAGAGACTGGGAACCCGAGGAGGAAGAAATAAAGCCCGGTTGGAAAGATTTTGTGGCCATGACTATTGCTGCTTATGAGATAATCCTTGTCCCGATGCTGATTATTTTTGGTGTTCTGGGAGGGGTAATTCTTCTGTTCTACCTTATTTTTTAAAAAAGAAAGAAAGCAAAAACCCCCGCTTTTAACGGGGGTTTTTCATATGGTGCCGAGAGCGGGATTCGAACCCGCACAGGCGAATGCCCACAGCGCCCTCAACGCTGCGTGTCTGCCAGTTCCACCATCTCGGCTCTTTAATCATTATAACACATCCAAAAAACCTGTCAATAACCAAAGTCAGCAAAATAAGGACTTGATTTTGCTGGACGTGGCACCACAAAAAACACTTAATGGAATGATC
>PUNE01000016.1 GCA_003551665.1 Halobacteroidaceae bacterium | reverse complement strand
TGGAATTTCGGGGCTCAATCACTTTCAGGCCTGCTGCCTTGCTGTCAACGCTTAATGCGGCGAATTGCTTCGCCCCATCCATGACTCGCTACTGGTGGCTCAGCTTAAGCCTTAGCCAGGTGGGATTTCCCCCCACTAAGTCACAACACCTTGCCCGGTCGCTCGCCAGTTTTCGAATCCTTCTAAATCAACATCAGCAATCTGCCGGAAATGTTTGTCCCGGAAATTGGGGACATTAACCAGGTGCTGGGGAATTTCAATCAGGTAGAAATCCTCCAGGGTTCCATTACCTCCGGCAAAATATTCTTCTTCCTCTTCTTCAGATTAAGCAGTTACCGTTTTATCGTTATCCATAGTAATAGTGGTTGCGGGTTGATTGCTGTCAGCAACATCACCGATCCAGCCAAGAAATTCCCAGCCTTCATCCGGATAGGCTTCCAGGTTTACCGTCGTGTTTTCCGGGTAAGAATGTTCTCCAGGGCTGGAATTACCTGCCCCTCTCCCTCAACCTCAATGGTCAGTGTATATTCCACCTCATCAGGATCTTCCTCGGCAAACACGGCTTTTACCGTTTTGTCTCCATCCATCAGGACTGTGGTTTCCTTCTGCTTCGGACTGTTCACATCGCCAATCCAATCCACAAATTCCCAGCCGGGATCGGGTTCGGCAACCAGGGAAACCATACTGTCTTCATCTTTGTCATGGCTTCCCGGGGGATGATCTACAGTTCCCAGTCCATCCACTTCAACGGTCAGAGTGTAGGTGGTAGGGAGAATATCCTCAATTTCATCCAGACATCCCGAAAGCCCCAGCATCAACCCCAGGAGCAGTAAGAAAAAAAGTACCCGGGGGTTAACGGTATTGCCTTCCTTTTGCTTCAACAGAAACTCCTCCTTAAATTTTTTGTTATTCGGCCCTTATGGGCCATTTATATGGAGGGGATTCTTTGATCCCCGTTCAGCCTGGAAAAAACAAAATCCAGACAAAACATGCTTTCCAATCATAACTTCTCCACCCTGTTCTTACCTTCTCTTTTCCCCTTATAGAGAGCCTGATCGGCAGCATAAAGAAAGTCACTGACACTGGCTCCCTCCTCCAGGGGAGCCACTCCCAGGGTAACAGTAATTGGCTCCTGCATTGGCTCCACCTGCAGATTGGATATCTTTTCCCTTATCCGCGCGGCCACTACCATCGCTTCCTCGGGGCAGGTCCCAGGCAGAAGCACAGCAAATTCTTCTCCCCCCAGCCTGCCGACCATATCCTCATTGCGGATTTCTGCAGAAAAAATCGCTCCTACCCGGGCCAGGACCTCGTCTCCAACATTGTGGCCGTAGGTATCATTAATCCGCTTGAACCCGTCCAGGTCAGCCATAATCAGGGTCAGAGGACGGGACTGCCGCCGGGCCAGGGAGTACATCTTATCCAGAAATTCCATAAAGTGACGCCGGGTAGCCACTCCGGTCAGTTCATCTTTTTTCAGGAGATCTTCCAGGGTCCGGTTCACCTTTTTTAATTCCCGAGACTCCCGAATACCCCGCACCACAAAAAAAGAGATCCCAACAAAAAGGGGAGCAGCAACAACCTGCAGGGTCAAGCGCAACCAGATATTTCTCAATAATGGGGCTCCAAAAGAAAAGTACAGTATCATAGGATTGGCCAGGACAGAAATTAAAAGGGCAGGAATTGCGATGGAAGCTACAATTGCTTTAAAGCTGAAGCGGGGAAACAGGAAATAAAAGATGTAGCCGGCCAGAAAACCCCGGGCGGCAGTAATCAGGCCAAAAGAAATCATGTATTCTTCTATCCCATGCCAGAGATAAACGGCGATTAAGTCAACAAACCAGCCCAGTCCAGCTCCCCACAAGGGCCCCAGCAAAATCCCTCCCAGCATGGTAAACAGGGGAGTAAGGCCCAGTCGAAAAGCCTCTTCAACCCCCGGGAAATTAAAAACAATAATATTGCCGGGTTTAGCCAGGAACACCCCCAGAATAAAAAGGAGCAGGGCCACTTTAAGGGCCTCGGTACAGGTAAATAAATATCCCCGCTGGGGATTTAACTTAACAATTTTTCTCCAGTCCACTGCTACTCCTCCTTCCCCCTCCAGAAATAACCCTTATTATCCCCCAACCACTGAACAACACTTATTAATTTGATTATACTGTTTTTCTTTAATAGACAAAAACACCGGTTCCATTCCTCTGCCCTAAAAAAAAGGCCCCTGGAGAAAATAGACTCAAATTATTCCCATTTACTTTTATTTATTCTTTGAGACCCCCAATTTTAAAGCTCTGTTTATGATCAAGAAAAATCAGCCGGAGCCTTCCCCCCGTCAATGGAAAATCACCGGGCAATTACCGATATCAAATCTTAGCCCCGTATCCCTTAATTCCTTACCAGTTATAACCTTTATTATAGCTAAACCCAGTTTTTGCCCCTATTCCCAGGAAAAAAATGAATTCGAATGGGCAATGGTAATCTTTATGTATTAAATCAGAAACAATTCCCGGCCAGCATAAAATAACCACTCGACCTTTTTTAAGAAACAGGAAAGGCCTTAAGCAGCAATTTCATAATTCAGGGCTTCCTTTAATCAATGATTGAAGAGTTTTATCTACAGCATCTTTTTGCTTTCCCTTTTGATCCAAAATTATTGGTTTTAAGAAAAGACCTCCTGTTTTTTGCTCAACCCATTGCTTCGTCTGGCTGCCATTCCTGGAGAGCTTCTTTCCCATTCGCCTCCCAGACCCTTATATTTTCCAGGAGATCCTGGAGAATTTTTTCAATTTCTTGATCCTTATCTTTATTACCTTCAGC
>PUNE01000082.1 GCA_003551665.1 Halobacteroidaceae bacterium | reverse complement strand
TGGATGGATGCTTCAACTTCCACCGAACGCTCGGTCTCCACATCCTCTTTCACCCATTCGTCATCAACTTTCTCTTCTACATGCCCACCTTCGGTCGATGTAATCGTGATATCGACCATCTCGGGCGTCGGGTCACAACCTGTCATTGCCAGCGTCAACGCTATCAGCAATGCTATTACGCCCAGCCCTTTAAATAGAGAACTTCTCATGTTATTCCTTTCGCCTCCTTTTTCTTACTTGTTTTTTTCTCTTAAGAGGAAACAACTGCTATACATAAATGTTTCCCTCTGCTGCAATCCTTGCTCCGTTATTTTTTTTAGCTCCCCCAGGGTTCAACCAGCCTCTATCCTGAGGCCGGAAAACAACTGAAAAGCTCAGGCTGTCCTGGGTTTGAGAGCGATTTCTCCTTGGTTTCAATCACCCCTTCCCGCCAAGACTAAATCTCAACCCGAGGATATTTCAGTTAATACTTGGGACGATGCTCTTGGAGTAAGAAAAGAATCCTGTTGTTCAGCGAGCATCTTCTTTAAAGCTATTCCAGCCATCTTGTCTGCTGCATCGAGCAAGTTCTTTTCCTGGTTGATCTGCATAGCCTTTTCCAGCTCAATTATTCCTCCTTTTCAACCACCTCCTTGATCAGAATTTTTCTGGTTTTAAACCCTGGGACAGTCCGCCATTTCTTAACCACTATTGCAAATCCTTACCGAGACTGTCCCAAAACAACGGCCCACCCAGCAGATCAGAAACAGACCAGCAAAAAAATCAAGAGTTTAGCCACTTCTACTTATTAGCTTTTCTATACCTGCAGAAAAATCCCTTCAAGAAAAGCGGATAAAAGCAAAGAATTTTTGTTTAAATCAGGACTTTCTGTTCCGGGAAGATTATTTTTTAGTAATTCAGTTGCTCGGGGCAATACCGGCAGGTATTTTCTCCCAGTTCCTGCTGTCCCCATCAAAACAACACAATCAGGACCGCTTTTGCAAAAATGACAGGTTTTCGATCCAGGTTTTATGTAAGCATCCCGGAAACCCGTTTTTATGAAGGAAAAAAGAGCGGGCCCTTAATAAGTTTTTAATAATTCGAAACCGCTTTTCCCGACTGCTCCTAATATATTCGCTCCAACAGAAACAATTCCTTCAAGATTTTTTTATTTTTGTGTTATAACTTGCCCATTTTTCAGTTTTTTTATCTTTTTTTAGCAGATCATCACCTGGAATAATAGATTCACTCTGGGAATTACCTTTTCCGGGAGGTTAAAGAAGGAAAACCTGAACCCTTTTTAATTTCATTCTCGCAATATCCAATCCCAAAAACAAAAAGTTCAAATTGATCCTCAAAAGGCCCCTGAAGTTTTTTTGTTAGATCTTCTTGCCCCTCTCTTCATCTATCTCTTCAGGCAAAAAAATCGCAGCCAGAAAATGATAAGGGAAAGGAGAACCGGGAGTAAACTGCAGACACTTTTCGATATTTCTCGAGGCTATGGGAATAATCCACTTATCTAAAGGTAATTCGGAGAGTACTTCCTGCCACCAGGTTCTACCGTTGAACAATCTTCATATTAAATTCGCCCGGCAGCTCCGATTTTTGCTTTCTTAATCAGTAGTTTAGGGAAAAACTTTTATTGTCCTGCATCCAGTTTGTTGTTTGTTCCTGATTAACTCCACCCCAGCCACCTTATTGTGACCTCAGGTCCCATAATTTAACCATTAATGCAGTTCTATCCCTTTCCAAAATTAATATAAATAATGGAAGTTTTTTCAGGAAAAATAGTCTTAGCTTCAAATCAATAACTCCCAGGCGGGAGTTTCTGAACTCAACCAGGTGATCCTGCAGTCAAAAAGTGAGACTCTTAACGGTTGGAAAAAATCAGGGCACCGGAAATTGTCTCGATATTAATTTAACATATTGCAGTGAGTTTGCCAACCGTTTTTAGCAAAAAACATTAAAAAATCCTTTTAATAATCTTAAAATATCTTTAACAGAAGGCAGGTAAAACCGGAAAAATATAGAAATCAAATACTCAAATAAAATTTTAATATTTTAATAAGGAGGTGAGGAGTCTTTTCAGCCCCCTTTCAACCGGGTTGCACCGCCCATATATTTTAAGAAAGAGAGGAAGTTAAAATGAAAAAAACTGTTTTCAGCTTTTTTTTGATTCTATCGCTTTTGCTGCTGGCTGGCCCCGTTCATGCCACCCTCTTATCCCAGGAAGCCGTCGACTATATCGCGGCTGAAGGTTATCTGACCCCGGTAGACGAAGAACCCCTCACCTACAATGAATTCCGGGAGCTGGTGGCCAATGCCTTTCCCGGCCAGGAAGATTTAATCACCGGAGAAGGCACAGTTTCTAGAACGGACTTTATTCTCCAGCTGGTCGAGGTCCTGGATCTCCAGGAACAGGCCGCTGAATTTGATGAAATCCGGACTCTGGCCCTGGATGAAGAACTGGTGAGTGAAGAGGCAGTGGGTGCTTTTTCCCTGGCCTTCCAGAGCGACCGCCAGTTGATGACCTACCGCTACGGCCATACCGTGGAACCCGATGAATCCATTACCCGGGAAGAAGCAGCCCACGGCATTTACATGGCCCTCTATCCACCCCAGCAGGGAGGGCGAATTGTTACTGCGGTAACTGCTGACGCCCCCGGTTTCAACACCCTCTTTACCTCTGCCGGGCTGGTCTGGACCCTGAACAACATTATTGGCGACGGCTATACCGGAACCAGTGTAGACGGATATTATCATCCCCGCATGATCCGCCGGATGCCCAGCCTGGAAAACGGTCTTTTAGAGATTCATGATGATAATACCATGTCCATTACCT
>PUNE01000042.1 GCA_003551665.1 Halobacteroidaceae bacterium | reverse complement strand
CGAACTCCACCGAGCCGCCGCCGTTTGCAACCTCGCCGTATGTCGCGATCCAGTCGAACTCGTCTCCGAAGCCCATGCCGGGCAATACCTGCTTGACGGTTCGTCCGACAACGTTATCGGCCCGGAGACCGGTGAGTTCCTCGAAGGCAGGGTTCACCTCAAGAAACTCGTAGTCGTACGGCGCTTTGCTCTCGTTTAGCAAAACCCGATGATAGGCGTAGCCGAACGGTGCAGCATCTATCGCTTTCTTGTACCGAGTTGCCTGACTTTCTTTCATTACGCAATCGCAGTATAGCAGCGCTCCGCAGTCGCAGTATAGCAGCGGCGGGGCGTTTGACGCGAAAACCCAAGTACAACTGCCGCGTCAGCCGTCGATTAGTTCTGCTCGACCGGCGCTTCCAACGTTAGCTGTTGCGTGCCCTCGCGCTTTTCAACGATGCCCGACTCAAGCAGCGCCGCGGCTTCGGGATCGCTACTCGGCACTATCAAATGAGCGCAAGCTTGGTCACCTCTATTTGCGAACCTCGCTGCCCCTTACAGGGCTGTTCGGGTTAGTGTTCTTCGTGCTTCACCGCACTCCGCGCTCCGTGTTCGTCCCATTGAGAGTCAGGCACGACGGCGATCTTGCCGAGGTAGTTTCTGCTACGGTCGACGAAGTAGCGTTCAGCTTCGTGCAGCCGCGAAAGCCGGAAGGTACCGTGAAGCACCGGTTTCAGCCGACCTTCCCGGATCCAGGCGATGAGCTGCTCGGCCTCTGCGTGTACCGTGCGACACGCCGAAGATCTGTACTTGATAGAGATAGATTCTCGTCCACATGACGCGGCTGAGGTTCCCTCCGCTCGCGCCGCTTACCAGTACTCGCTCGCCTTCGGTGACTCCGGCAACCGCAAGCACGTGGTAGGCGGTTTGGTACGAGCACATTCCTAATGTGTTCTGTCAAGCGAAATTCCCGGCTTGGGGGTGCGGAATCACTGTCCGCTTCCCGCCGGAATCAGTGTCCGTTTTCGTCCGGTGTATACAATACACCGGGGCTGGTTTCATATCGCTTCGCTTAACTCAAAAAAATGTACGTTTCTGGGTTACTAAGATCACCGATAGTAAGGGAGCGGGCATTCGGAAAACCACGGTTGTTCTTGTTCGTGATTTCAATGCTCGGGGAATCTAAGAGATTATCTGCACTACTTCAGCAGCAACGGCTTAGTAACATGCGATTTCTGAAATGGTTGATTTGGTCATCGAAACTGCGGCAATAGGGCCGCTCCCAATACTAGCACTTCAATCAAGCTACTGCCACAGCCCGATGACCGATAACGGGATGCTTTTGAACAATCGATGCACCATCTCAGCCAAAGCGTCGTCATGACCACGTTGAAGTGGCGAAGTGTCATTCAAAGCCGAATAAAACGAAGTCAGGTGATCCGGGCGACACCTCAGTGTGTTCAATCGGTGGCCGTAAGGTTATAGCTCTTGGTACTGCTCGTATTGCCCTCGGCGTCAGTAATCGTGAATTCGAGTTTCCATTCACCGGCTGGACCTATGATATCCATGGGTCCCACGTGATAGACCATCTCGACCTCGGTTTGCTCGGGCAACTCAAACATGGCACTATCGCTGTTACCGCTTGCGACATGAGTTTGCTGGATGCTGAGTGTTTCCATATCCTGATCAGGGTCGTTTGCGTAAACTAGCAAGTCTGCCTGATCTCCGATTTGGAAGGTATATGTTGCGTTGCCTCCAGAGTCATAGAACTGAACGATAGTAATCTCAGGAGCTGTTTCCGCCGTTATCGTCATCATCGGAGCCGAACAGCGAATCACAGGCTCCCAAAAGAATTAGGATAGTCAAGCTTGCAACGCCGATCACCACCGATCGTCTAATAGTCTTAGCCATTCTTTCTTTCCCCCACCTCGTTCTTGATTCGGTCAATTGAAATATATGGCAACGCCGAGACGCGTCGTATACGTACCTATGGTGGTCCTAGTGAGTTCATCGAATGGGCTTCCCGTACCTCCGAAACTGAAATCTACCCCTGTCTCGGCGAACACACCGAATTGTGGATGAAGCATAACCTGCCCGCCCAAAAGTGGGGTCACTCCGAAACGCGTGTAACTCTCACCTTCATCGTCGTCCAGTATCTCGCTCTCAACGTACTGCTCGACATAACCGAGTGATAACCCAACACCAGCATAACCATACATACGATTAGTCTCGATGAAATAGTGCACACCGGAGAAACGCAGCTCATACGCAAGCTCGGAAAACGTTTCGTCGCCAGCGTCATCGCTTTCGTCCGTAATGCTGTCATACAACACCGATATGCCCGGCCTCAGTGCGAATTGGTCGGTAACGTGAAAGAGCATGTCTACGCCCAGCATTACCCCGTCGGAGATTGGCAGTGGTACCAGCAGTGCAATACTTCCAGACTCAGTTCTCGCCCTCGTTTCTTCACCTGTATCTTGCGCGTAGACATTCACCTGAGCAAGCAATACAAGAGCACCAGCAAGTAGGGCGACTTTCCTCAACGCAACAAGCATAAATAAAACTCCTTTAGCGAATTATGTTAATTGCGTTATTGTATTATATAACTTCATCTATTGCAAAACTTAAATTGAATTTCACGCTATCGGAAGGGCAATAGTGTTGACCAACATGCACGATGAGATAGTTCGTCTGATAAACGGACTTCCGCGGAAGTCACATTTTTCAAGCTTATTGGCGTTCAAAAACTTAACCATATTTATGTTGCTTTTAGTTTTAATGTGTGCGATCCTATGTATGCGGAAAGCTGCCTAAAAGTGGTTGCCCTAGCTTTGCGTGGCTCTCAGTACTCCTAAGCGCTAAACCGCAATTCCAACTCACCGGAGGAGTATGCAGTAATGTGTATACGCAGGGAATGGGGTGTAGTACGTCTCTTGGTGTGGGCGTTATTCGTGGCCGTTCT
>PUNE01000048.1 GCA_003551665.1 Halobacteroidaceae bacterium | reverse complement strand
CCCAATCCAGGCCCTATATTGCCAATACAGGCAACAACTGCTGAAAAACTTGTAACAAGATCTGCCCCAGAAGTGAGGATAACCAGGGTACTTGCGGCAGTCAGGAAAAAATAAATAAAAGCAAAGGTCAAAACATTTGTAATAACCCTCTCCGGGATGACCATTCCTTCAATCCTCATGCTCAAAACTCGCCTGGGCCTGACCATCCTCTGCATTTCAACCATGGCGTGACGGGAAAGGATAAGGTGCCGTCCAACTTTCATTGAGCCTCCCGTTGAGCCTGCACAACCTCCAACAAACATTAAAAATAGCATTATACCGCTGGCAGCAAAAGGCCAGGCGTCAAAATCCGCTGTTACGTATCCCGTGGTAGTTGTAATCGATACAACCTGAAAAACTGTATCAGTTATACTCTCCCCCTCACCCCAGAGGATTAAAGAAAGAGCTACTGTAAAAAAAGCCAGAATGCCAAGATAAAGACGAAATTCTGCGCTTCTCCAGAATCCCCGCAGGCTTTTTTGCCTGAAAGCGATGTAATAGAGACTGAAGTTTATTCCCGCAAGAAACATGAAAAAAATAATTATCCACCTTACAGTATCATCAAAAGCTCCTATACTGTCTGAATAAGAACTAAAACCTCCCGTTGCCATGGTGCCAAAGGTATGAACCGTTGCATCAAAAAAGTCAAGTCCCGCAAAAAGCAAGGCTACGGTCTGGGCAGCAGAAATTACAATATATGTAGTCCATAGAATTGAAGCCATTTCTTTTATTCGAGGCTTGAATTTTTCCAGGCTGTAGGTCCCGGGAACTTCAGCCCTAAAAACCTGCAATCCTCCCGGACCTACAGTTCCCAGGATAGAAATAAAGAGCACCATAATACCCATGCCACCAAGCCAGTGGGTCAAACTCCGCCAGAAAAGGATGCTGCGCCTGGTACCTTCTATATCCTCTAAAACACTTGCTCCCGTAGTGGAAAAGCCGGACATGGTCTCAAAAAAAGCATCGCTGAAAGTTACAAAAGTCCCGGATATAAGGTAGGGCAGGACCCCAATTAAAACTGTAAAAAGCCACCCCAACCCTACAACAGCAAAACCCTCACGCGGCCTTATTTCACCATTTTCTTTTACCCAATTAAACAGAGAACCTCCCAGGACAAGACAAAGCAACAGGGGCCAAATAAATGGCCCGGTCTCTTCTCCATAGTAAACAGCCCATCCCAGTGGTAATAAGAGAGACAGGCCAACGAAAAAAATCAATCTGCCCAGGATATTTAGAAGGGTTCCGTAGCGCATACTCCATCACCGACCATCAAATATTTTCTCAACCTGAGCTATAGCCTGGGGTAGGGCAAAAACAATTATCAAATCCCCCGGCCCAATATGGTCTTTTCCACCAGGAACTATAACCTCATCGTCCCTGCAAATGGCACCAATAATCATTCCCCGGGGGAGCTTCAACTCCCGGAGAGGCTTATTGATTATCCTGCCTTTGGAAGGAGCAATCAACTCCAGCATTTCTGCCCTGTCGCCTTCCAGGAAAGTAACAGAGAGAATCTTGCCCCTCCTGATGAATTTCATTATTGCACCAGCAGTTAACATCCGGGGGCTCACTGCAACGTCAATTCCCAATTTTTCCACTAAAGGAACATAGTCTGAACGCCGCAACTGGGAGATGGTTCGGGGAACTCCCAGGTGTTTTGCCAGGAGCGACACCAGAATATTGGCCTTATCATCACCTGTCATGGCCGCGAAGATATCCGAACTGGCTATATCTTCGCTTTCAAGAAGATTAAGATCGGTTCCATCACCGTTAATAATCTGGGTTTTATCAAGCCTTTCAGAAAGCCACTGGCATCTGCTAACCTGCTTCTCAATTAATTTTAAATTAAAGTCTTTTTTTTCCAGCAGTTTGGCCAGTTGAAAACCAAGCTTGCCTCCACCAAGGATGGTAATTTCTTTGGCTTTTTTCCGTCTTTTGCCCAGAAACTCCTCAACGGCAACCATATCCTCAGTTTTGGCCATAACAAAGATCAGATCCCCCGGCTCTATTCGATCTTTCCCATGGGGAATAACGATTTTGCCATTGCGCATAACGGCAACAATCAAATAAGAGTGATCAAAATCCAGGTCAAAAAGGGTTTTACCTACAATAGGAGAATTCTCATCAACACTTAATTCCAAAAGCTGAACCCTGCGGTTGGCAAAATATTCAACATTCAGGGCTTCAGGGACCCTGATCAGTTTCAATATTGATTCCGCAGTAACCATTTCCGGGTTGATCATCAGGTCGATCCCGAAGGAGGAAATTTCAAAAGGCCCATTCTCAACATATTCGGGGTTGGACACCCGGGCAACAGTCCTGTTAACACCCATCTGGCGGGCCAGGAGGCAGGCCAGGATATTGACCTCTTCAGCATTGGTTACTGCTAAAAGCAAATCGGCCTTTTCAACTCCTGCCTCTTGAAGGGTATATAAATTTCCCCCGGGACCTAGAATAGTAGAAATATCAAGATTCTCCTGAATTGTTTCCAGGCGCCTCTCGTTATGGTCAATTAAAAATATATCATGTTTTTCTCTGCTCAGTTTCTCGGCCAGGCTGTATCCAACCTTGCCTGCTCCAATAATAATTATATGCATCTTCACACCTCATACCATAAAAAAATAAAGCTGTACATGCCACAGCCCGATTAATATAAGATTACACTATTTCCATGGTTTTGGCAAGAAAAATCGTGCTCAATATCATATATAAAATTCTTTATTCAAGGGGATTTTTGACCAGAAGTTTTATTCCTTGATTTCCAGATTTCTGAAGTAATTCCTTCTTTCATGTTCCAATAATAAAAAGCCGGGAACAGGACCTTTTCTGAAATCAAACCTGTCTCAACCATTAACTCTATGAACCAGCGTTTATTGCCCTTACAAACCGGCTTCGTATTCTCTTCCTCTAAATAAAACCTTTTTCCCAAAAGCAAACCCTGTAAAAAACCTTTATCCTTTTCCTGACAATAAGGCAAATCTGGAACAGTTTCACCAAACAGTGGGATTTTTATCATATCCTGCCAGCCCAAATTTTGCCAGCAACTATTTTAGAAGTCCCAACAGAGCTGGAAAATAATTGCACCCAATTTTCTGGTTTTCCCCTTCTCCCAGAACATTCTTGCTTGACCAGGTGTTCTGGGTAAATTATAATCAGGACAGGTGGATGTTTTATAATTCCAAGGAGGCTGAGAAAAAAGAGTTCAAAGTCCTGGATCTTACGGCCAGAACAGAACACAAAAAAGATTCTCCAAAAAACAAGGCTAAAAACATAGGAAAAAAATTTTTCTTCCCCTTTCTGTTCTTACTGGTTTTCTAAAGCTGCCATAACCAGCCTTTAATTAAAACCCTACTGGCTGCAGGAGGAAAACCTTTATTTCCCGTTCCGGTTGCTGACTTATTTAATTCTTATTTTTTATCAGGGAGGAATACCAATGGGTATCGGACTGGCCCTGAGCGGTGGGGCCCTTAGGGGTTTTGCCCACATTGGTGTACTTAAATATTTAGAAGAGAAAAATATTCCCGTCCAGGCCATTACGGGAACAAGTGCTGGAGCTGTTATCGGTGCTTATTACGCTGCAGGAATAACACCCGAAGAAATGGAAGAAATTGCTCTCGGATTGAACCGAAGCGATTTCCTCCGGAATATTCGCAGAACATCCCTTCCCCGGCGAGGCCTTGTAAACACAGCCTTTATCGGGCGGATAATGGAAAGAGACCTGGGCCAGATCTCCTTTTCCGACCTGAAAATTCACCTGGAGGTTGTAGCAGTTGACATAATTGAAAACTGCCTGGTTTATCTGAATGAAGGAGACCTTATTTCCGCGGTTACAGCCTCCTGTGCAATCCCCGGAGTTTTTTCCCCGGTAAAAAGAAACGGGCAGACCCTGGTTGATGGTGGAGTGCTCCAAAATGTTCCCGTGCCACGCCTCAGGGAACTAAACATCAAGCCCATTGTGGCAGTGGACCTGACCCAGCACTCTCCCCTTTTGAAAGAACCCCGAAATATTTTTGAGATGTTTTACAAATCCACCTACCTGATGACCCGCGACCGGGAGAGAAAACACGCCAGCAATGCAGACTACTGGGTTACTCCTGAATTAAAGGAAATTGGATCCTGGGACCTGAAAAAAACTCCCGAAACCATCCAGCTTGGATATCAGGCTGCCCGGGAAGCCCTGCAGGAATTCAGACTGAAAAAACCATTCTGGGAAAAAATCCTTCCCTTTTAACCTGGCCAAAATAAAACCCCGTCCCAAAGGCGGGGTTTTTTAATATATGTGCTGGAGATTCCTCTTTTTAACCTGGCGGAAAAGCCAGTCCTTGGCCCCAGGTGTTTTCTTCCAGGCAGGGAGAGAGATACTCGCACAAAGCTCAGCCTCTTCAGAACTCCCTTCTGGATAATAATAATAACCGGTTTCCTGGAAAAAAACCCGGTGCATGCGCAGTAATCTGTAGGGAACCCTCATATTGGCTTCCAGGGCTTCTTCCAGAGAGATACGTGCCTGAACTTTATCCTCCAGTTGAAGCCAGAGCAAAACCCTGGCATAAAGCATACAACTGGTATCATCATCAAATTTTCTCATAAACAACTGAGCATCCCTGGGGTTGCCTTCATACAAAAGCGAATTGACAAGGAAATAGCGGGATCCCAGATTGTCTTCAGGATCGAGTTTTATCAGGTACTCAAAAATTGCAGCCGCCTTGCCTATTTTTTCCTGCTCATAATAGCACTGACCCAGGCCAAAGAGAGCACGCATGTAATCCCGGGATACCGTGTCATGCCAGAAATTACGATCTATTTCCTCAAAAAACTCTTCTCCCCAGATTACCTTGGTAGATTCCAAAGCTCTCTGGAAAAGAGTAATTTTTTCATCGGTTTTTTTGCTTAAATTTGCCAGGTACAGGTAGGCATCACTGCAGAAGGGAGTAATCTGCAGGGCATCAAAAGCCCGGGCAGATCTGGCTGAAGAGAAAAACTTCTTTTTCCCCTCCTCTACAATTTGTTGGGCTTCTTCTAGCTGCTGGGGCGTGGGAACATCCCCTTCCATTGGCGGAAGAGCCCTCCTGCCCCTTACTTCTACCCGGGGAGTCTCTTCTTCCCCTTTCCAGGGAAGAATAAATTCCTCCCGGTCAGGATCGGGAAAAATTTCCCGGAAAGAAACGAAATCCCAAGACATCCTGGGATGGTCCTGAGTAAGCCCCTCCTCCCATACCTGTTTTTTACTTTTCCGGAACGATCCTCCCAGCATGTAATTATTTATCCTGTCCTGCACACTTAACAGGCCCGGCAAATCGGGAATGGCAAGTCGCGAAAGATTAAAACCAATATTTTCTTCCAGGGACCTGATCATCGCTATCCCAGAAGCAAAACCGCTTGGTGGATGCACCGGCTTTATTCCCAGTTCCTTCAGCCCCGAAAGCAGTTCTGGAGTGGAAATATTTTTGGGAACAGAAAGAATTTCCGGAAATCCAGCAAGGGAAGCTTTATCATCTTTGGGCTCCCAGGCCGCATAAAGAAAGTCAATAAGGGGAATCAATTTCCTCCCGGAACAAATCCCCTGGAAAAAATTCCCACTGAAATGGTCGCGGAGGATATAATAAACAAGGGGTTCTTTGCTGGCATCTCCCACATTTTTTAAATGGGCACTTAAAGGAGTTTCCTGGTAGGCTATTCTTCCGTCTTCCTTGATGTAAAAATGGCGGGAAACAGTTACCAGGAGTTGGTGTATCTGGTTGGAATATTCACTCTTAAAACTTCCTCGCATGCCGTAACCTCCCTATAATAAATCGTGCCCTCCCCATCGATAGGCTCTATCCAGAGTTTCCCGGGGAGAAGAAAAAAGTGATGGCGGGATGTCTTTAAGGAAATTTTCTTCGGCTCTTTGGTGGGTAATAGCCTCTCCTGTATCAAGGATGTGCCTTATCTCCCATCCCTTCTCCAGTAAAGCCGGGGCCACCAGGAAGAACCGGTGACATTTAAGGGGATCCTTTTCCGCACAGACCAGAACTGGAATTTCTCCCTGAGAAATCCATTTGGACAGAATGCCAATTCCCCTCTGGAAAAAACTGGAATCCCGCACCAGTTTATAGTCAATTTGGCCCTGGGAATCAAAAAAGTTGGGGCCATCTATTTTCCCTCCTAGTTCCCGGCCAAGAAAATTATAAATAAAACCATATTTGTGGAGTGCTGTTTCGAGTTCCTTTTTCCGGAACTGGGGATTTGTCCTGCTGAAGGGAATACTCCGGATATCCACAACCCGTTTTAATTCGTGTTTTCGCAAAAGCTCATTAAAAACAGGAAAAGGGTGATTGGAATGACCAAGGGTATAAATTTTGGGCAAAACTTCCACCCCTTTACTTGAAATTCGCCAAAAAGGCAAGAATTTCCTGCCAGGATTCTGCCTCGGCACGGGAATTTATTCCGGGTGACCCTCCCCACGACCAACAACCCCTTCCCTCTGCTTTCGATCGGGGCAGATAGGGGATACGAAATAAATGCCCTGCATCCGGAAAGTTAAGGTGGTTAACCTGATAAGGAAAAGAGAAATCCTCCAGCCTTTTTACCATCATTTCTGCCATCTGGGAGGACGGCCAGAACCGATCCTCTCCACCAGAAACCAGCAGGACAGGGCCCCTGATTTTTTCTACGGGAATTGTGATCTCCTCTATTTCGTTCCGGTTCTCAATACCTTCCAGCATTCCGTCCAAACTTTCCCCGTCCCCATTTGGTCCGGGAGAAAAAGGCAGGTGGGGCAACGGAAGCCCATTAAGAGTCCAGGTAGAAGTACCATTTCCCCCTCCCTCTCCCTGCCAGACCATGCTGCTGGGAGAAACCCCAACCACCCCGCCAACCCGGCTATCATGTGCAGCCAGTAAGAGGCCTGCTTCTGCCCCCCTTGAATGCCCGAGAATGATAATTGCCTCTCCATTAACCCTTTTTTGCTGTTCCAGCCAGGTAACCGCATTTTGGAAATATTCCAGGGGAATATCTGCAAGTTCCTGGGGGAGATTTTCTTTGCCAAAATAATCCAGGGCAAGGGTGGCATAACCCCTGTTTGCAAGAAGAGCAGCCCTTTGCTTATGAAATTCTCCTCCAAAACCTCCCAGGACAAGAACTCCCGGGACCTGCTGCTCACCTTCTGGTAGGAAAAAGGTTCCTGCCAGGTCTTCCCCCTTTAGAGATTTTTTTTCTACGCCTGGAGCAAGGAAATAACGCTGGAAGTTTCTTGTCTGAAGCACCTTACCGTTGGCTTCAATAATCAATTTATAATTTAAAGGTTGCAGTCCATCCAGGAAAAAGCACTCTCCGGATTGGGAAATTCCATTGACTGGAGCCATTGACCAGAAAAGGCCCATGGGGTCTGCTTCTTCATAGGAGCCCTGCAGGGGAGAATAAATTTCTGGAACTACAAATCCACTCCTGCAGGCGGCAAAGGTTGCCCAGGATTCCCATTTTTCTTCTTCCAGCTCTAATTTCAACCTCAGGGTAACTTCTGCTCCCCCTTGACAATCGGTCAGCCGAAACCTGATTGCCTGGTCCGCTGCATGAGGAAAAAAGTTCCCCTCCAAAACCGGACTCGCCCCCGCAACACTGACCCCCAAAAGAATACAGAGAAATAAAACAAAAATTTTTACCATTAACGCCGTCCCCTTTCCTTCCCGGGTTAATATATCAGTTGATAATAACTATTAAAACCGTCACTCTTACTAGCAAATTCCTTATGGGCTTGCAATGAAAAAAAGAAGAAATTTCCCTGCCCATCAATATCTTAACTATTTCGCCTTCCCTTCATCTTCCCCTTCTCCTGAACTTGTTTTCGGAAAAACTCTTCCCAAAAACCGGGGCTCAGGGGAAAGGGTCCCTTGAAAATTTCCTAGCTCCCGGTTTTTTGACAGAGAAAGGAACCAATGGTATTATGTTTTTAGAAAAACTTAAGGAGGACCCAAAAGAAAAAATGTTCAGAACCCTGACCCGTTAAGAAAAAAGTTAATAGGACACGCTTTCTTTTTGTTATTAGGGCGTGTACTTTTTCGGGTCGGGAATATTATAATTTTTGCCCTGCATCAGGTATTTTTCTGCAGGGGAACTCTCGGTTCCCCTGCATTTTTTATTTCGGAGGTGATCACATGCTTCTTTTGAGCTGTCAACAAATAGAAAAATCCTATAACCATAATCCTGTCCTGAAGGGTATCAGTTTTGATATAGCCACAGAAGACAGGGTTGCCTTAATTGGAGATAATGGATCAGGAAAAACAACCCTGGCCGAAATTATCGCCGGAGAAAAAACTCCGGACAAGGGAAGGGTGCTTTTTCACGGTAAAAACCCCTCAATCGGTTACCTGACCCAGGGCCGGGAAAAATTGATTTCTGATGAAGAACTGCATCCGGGGTTTCTGGCTTCAAGCAAACAAATGGGGTTGAAAAAAGTCCACCACTGGGAGCAAGAACGCCTGGAAAATGCCAGCGGTGGAGAAAAAACCAAGCTGGCCCTGGCCCGGATCTGGAACAGAAATCCAGACTTATTAATTCTTGATGAACCTACCAACCACCTGGATGAAAAAGGAATAGAATGGCTAATTGACCACCTTACCGGTTTCCCAGGAGCTCTTCTCGTTATTGCTCACGACCGGTACTTCCTGGATAAAGTAACCCAGACCACATTGGAATTGAAAGATGGGAGTTTAACTCTTTTTCCTGGAAACTATAGTTTTTACCGGAATGAAAAAAGCCACCGGGAAAAAACCCAGAGGCGGATTTACGAGGAAGAAAACCGGGAACGGAAAAAATTGAAACAAGAAATTACCAGGACCAAAAACTGGGCCCAGAGCGGTCATCAAAAATCCCGTCAGAAAGCCAGAGAATTGGGAAATAAAAAAGGGGGAAAGGAATATTTTCGGGCCCGGGCAGCAAAAAAAGAACGCCAGGCCCAATCAAAAATCAAACAACTGGAAAAAAAGACCAGGAGTGCTACCCCACCTCCCCCCAAAAAACCCCGTCTCAACGTTGACCTGAGGGAACCGGAAAAAAGAGGACGTAGGATTCTGGAAATGACTAATGGCAGCCTGGCTTTCGGCCAGAGAATTCTTTTCTCCGAAAGTTCTTTCTATTTGCTCCGTGGAGAAAAAACCACCCTGCGAGGACCAAACGGTTGCGGTAAAACTTCTCTCCTCAGGGCAATTACCGGTGAAAAGGAGCTCCACCAGGGAGATTTATGGCTCAGCCCATCTGTCACTATCGGCTATCTCCCACAGGAGGAAAAAATCCCTGCTCCCCGACAAACTGGAAAAAATGTTCTGGCGCCCTTTTCCAGGGAAAAACGGGAATGGGTTATGACCATTCTTGCCCGTCTTGGTTTTCCAGCCAAATTACTGACAAGACCTCTTTGCAACCTGAGTTACGGAGAAAGAAGCCGTTTTGATATTTGCCACCTCCTGTTAAAGGAACCCGACCTCCTAATCCTTGACGAACCAACAACCCACCTGGACCTCAACTTAAGAGTTGGTCTTGAAGAAGCCTTACAAAACTTCCAGGGAACCCTGGTCCTTGTGTGCCATGATCGATATCTCGTTAATTCACTCTGCTCAACCCAGCTCGTTTTCGAGGAAGGAGTGGTCAGGAAAAAACCACTCCCCATAAAAAAAGACGCTCCCCCTAAAGAAGGTGACCTGATGGTTATCGAAACCAGGATTGCCGGGATTCTGGGAGAGCTTGGCCAGCACAGCCCGGATTCCATGGAATACAGGGAACTGGAACAGAAATTGGGGGAATTAACGAAAGCCCGTCAAAAAATTAAGGCCGGGCAAAATCCCGACCTTAAAGGTTAGGCAGATCCAGTTTTTGGGCCTTAATAACCTGGGCTTTTCCTGGCAAAGGTAATTTTTTCTGGCTCCTGGTTACGAAAACAAAACCCTTCATACTAAAAAGGTAGGAATATACTTTCCTGAAAACCCCCCCGTGGTTAAAAACTACCAGGGGTTCCTCTCCCCTATTCACCAGTTTTAAAAAATCCTCATTTTCAATGTGAATAATGGGACCTATTGCTTTCTTGGCTTCCATTATTGCTACATAAGCTGCAGTTGCTCCCGTTGCTCCAGCTGACATTTTTCAGTCCTCCTTTCCCCTGCTGACAATCAGGTGGAGATACCCATCCCCTTCAATCTGATTTTCCAGTTTCCAGCTCTTTTCTTTTAGCCATTTTTGCAGTTGCTCCCTGGAGGGGTAAAAATGATAACCACCATCAGATATCACCTCTCCCCGGACCAGTGGGTAACCCTGTTCAATACCCTCCTGGTATGCTCGCTCTATTTCTTTTTGTCCCAGTAGCTCTACTGTAAAGTAAAGAGCACCTCCCGGAATCAGGGCTCGGAAAAAGCGGGATAAAATACCTGGCCATTCCTCGGGAGGTAAATTTTCTAAGGCATCAATGCAGACCACCCCGGAGAAACTTTTACAAAAATCTATATTTTCCAGGTCCCTTTGATAGGTTTTAATTTCGGGAAATTTCTCCCTCGCAATTTCCAGCATTGCAACAGACCTGTCCAGACCTACAATCTCCCTGCCTTCCCGGAAAAGTAATGGCCAGTACATCCCACTTCCACATGCGGCATCCAGAATAGGGCCGCCAGGGAGGTTCTCCAAAAATTTATTAAACATTACACTGTGGGTCTTGCTGATAACACCCCAGTTTTCCTCGTAGTTGGGAGCAAAAAGCTCGTTGTACCTCTGAACTGCAATTTTTCGCCTTTTTTTAAGCCAGGCTATTCTATCCATTTCTATCTCCTTATTTGCTATTATTTTTTCGGGGATTCTAACCGCCAGAAAAAATTCCCTTCATCTTCTCCTGTTTGCTCCCACCCCACAGCCCGTAAAACTTTTTGCGAAGGAATATTCTCCCCGGCTGTGGTAGCCAAAATTGCCCGGATATCACCTCTTCCAAAAGCCCAATTAGCCAGGGCAGCAACCCCTTCTCGAGCATAACCATGACCCCGGTACCCTTTTGCCAGGCCAAACCCTATTTCAACCTCTCCCCTGTAATCAGGGAGGTTTTTAAAGCCTGCTTCTCCGATAACCAAATCTTCTCGGGCCAGTACAAACTGCCAGTAGGTTAATAGGGGAAAATCCTCAGGATTATCCCTGATCAGGTCAATTTTTTGCCTGTAGGCTTCCTTTAAGGGCGGGGGTAATTTCCTCTCAGCAAATTTTAGATTTAGAAGTTTTTCCAGTTGATGGGGGCTGGATAACCGCATTGGCAAGTGAGGAGGCTTTAAGGGAAAAAGGTAAAGCCTCTCCGCTTGAATTCTATCCATAAAAACCAACTCCTCCTTATGATATCACTTAACCCCCACCCTATCCATAACTGTTTGAAGGGGAAGGATTTTTTCCCCGGGAGGCGAAAGAATAAATAGTTTGAACGAATTTTCTGGAGGTGGGGACCATCAAAGTTGGTATCCTGGGGACAGGTTTCGGCCTGGTGCATGCCGAGTTGTACCAAAAAATTGAGGGCATAAATGTAAAAAGAATTTTTGGCCGAAAGCAGGAAAAACTGGATGAAGTACGGAAAAAATTTGGCGTTGATGTAACAACTGATCCCAACGAGTTAATTGAAGATCCGGAAATAGATTTAATCGATGTCTGCCTTCCAACAAGTATTCACCTGGAATATGTGATCAAGGCCCTGGCCCATGGGAAGAATGTAATTTGTGAAACCCCCCTGACCTATTCCCTGCAGGAAGCCCAAAAAATGGAACACTTTGCCCGGAAATATAAGCAGAAATTATTTGTCAACCTCTTTTACAAATATTCTCCTCCCCACAAAATGGCCCTGGACCTGATCAGATCAGGAAAACTGGGAACACCTCGCTCGGTTACAACCTACAACAGGACTCCCTCCTTCTGGGAAAATGTGGGCATCGAAGAAATATTTTTGAATTTTGCTCTCCATAGCTTTGATTTTCTGGTTGAATTACTGGGCATGCCCAGCCAGGTAACGGCAAGAGGAATCGGGAATAGCAAAAATGCTCACGTTGTGGCAACACTGAATTACTTTGACCAGATGGCCACTGTTGACTGTTCTTCCATGGTTCCCCACGGCTATCCCTTCAGTACAGGGTATAATATTGTGTGTTCTAAGGGAACCATCACCTACTCTGGTGAATTCGGGGAAGAACCAAAGGAACAAACAACAATTTACCATGAAAATGGGAAAATTGAAGAAATTAATCCAACTGGAGAAAACGAAAACCAGGTTGTCCTTGAAAAAGTCTGCCGGGCGCTAAAGAGCAACAATT
This sequence comes from Halobacteroidaceae bacterium, assembly GCA_003551665.1. Taxonomy (GTDB): domain Bacteria; phylum Bacillota; class Halanaerobiia; order B1SED10-174; family B1SED10-174; genus T1SED10-26. The sequence goes on along the minus strand of PUNE01000048.1, from coordinate 29,669 downwards.
CCTGTCCCGATCTATCAATTAAAGCTGCCATAAAATCTCTAAAAATTGCTCTTGCCTGTAATCGAGCCCTGCAAAACAATTGTGTAGTTGAAATCTAATGGTTCCTCCCCCTGGGGGAGGTTTTTTATTGTCTTAACTGCAGTATTCCGGCACAAAAGGAAACCTGGAAAAAGGTAAGGGAAAACCCCTGCTGTTCCAGGCTGAAAGCTAGATCATCAATTATGGGGTAGTATTCATTTTGATCCCATCTTTCCCCGGAAATTTTCCTGGCTTTTTGCATGGTTTTACGATCTGAAAAAGCTATATCGGCTACAATTATCCGCCCCCCGGGGTTTAAAAACCCTTTCAAATTCCCTAGAAAATCTACTTTTTTCCAGTCGGGGAGGTGGTGCAGAGCATAGGAAATTATTATGTAATCAAACTTTTCTCCTGCAAGTTCAGAGGGAGGAAAACTTTTGGAAAAATCATGGTTAATCAACCTGGCCCGGGGCATTTTTGCCTTTGCTTTTTCCAGCATCCCCGGAGAAAAGTCCAATCCTGTAACTTCTGCCCCCTGCTCGTATAGTTCCGCAACCCCCAGTCCCGTGCCAACTCCCAGGTCCAGGATCTTTGTTCCCTCTTCAATGCTAACCATCCATTTAACCATATCCTGAACCTTTCGATACCCCGCAAAGGGAAAGGTTTCCTCTTTTTCCACAGATGCATCGAAATCCTCTGCCCAGTTATCAAAAATCTCTCTATCCAATCCCAGCCCCTCCTTTCCCTTTTTTCCTATTATTCCAGTCCCTGGCCAGCAATCCATAAACAATGTGGTCAGTATAATAATTTTTGAGGTGCTCTGCCTCCCTTATCCGCCCTTCTTCTTTAAACCCGAGCCTTTCAGGGATTGCCCTGCTTCTTTTATTCTCCACAGCACACCTGATCTCTACCCTATGCATTTTTAATTCACCAAAAATAAAATCGAGCAATACCCTACAGGCCATTGTTATCAGGCCTTTCCCCGAGTATTTTTCTCCCAGCCAGTACCCAATGCTGGTGGAGCGATTGTTCCAGTCAATGCCATGCTGGCCAACTACTCCCGCAATCTCCCCCTGATGCCAAATTCCTAGGTGGAGCCCATTATTTTCCCCAAATTGTCTGCGTGTTGCTTCAATGAATTTTCTGCTATCTTTAACCTCCGTATTTTTATCAACCCAGGGCAACCATTCCCTCAGGTATCCTCTATTTTCCTCCGTCAGGGCAAAAAGTTCTCCGGCATGGTGGAGCTCAAAAAAACGCAATTCTGTATCCTTATTTAAAATGAATTTTAGCAAGGAAATCATCTCCTTTTTCATAGTTTCCTTTGCATAAAGAAAATATTTTCCCAGGTTTTTTTCAAAAGAATTCTCTCCAGGAAAAGCATGGAGCCAAAACCTTTTTCCTGGAATAATTGGACAGGCCCATTGGGATGGGGGGTTTTCTCCCCGGCAACTACGCTCAAAGAACCATAGCCAAAAGCCCGGGCCTGTTGAGCTAGAAATTCAATCAGGTACCCCCGGTAATCAATCCCAACTTCAGAAGATCCATAGATACAGGTAATAAACAGGTCATCTTCCCCTTTTTTCGGAAGAGGATATGGACATTTCTTCCCCTGAACAAACTCAACTACACCAACCGGTTTTTGGCCATTAAAGGCCACATATCCCGGGGCTTTTAAACCGGGGGGTATTCTTTTCTCCAGCCAATCTTTCTTTTTCTGCCGGGCTTCAGAGTTTTCTCCCGCTGCACAAAAACGAGCCGTTTGTTGCAGGTTTTCTCCCAGCTTTTCTATTCTCTCGGGAGCCCCTGCAGGAAGTTTCCGAACCCTTAAATTCCCCGGGAGAGGCCCCTTTCGTTCAAAAGCTAAAAGCATCTGTTCTGCTGTCCCGGGATAGGGAATTTTGAAGCCCATAATCTCAACAGTTCCCGGGAAAAAGATTCTTTTCTCCTCGGCCAGCTGAGGTTTTGGATCCAGGTCAATTTCTTGCAAAGGAACTTCCAGTTCCCTGGCCACCATTCTGGCCTGTTCTCCCATCCAGGGCTTCCATAAACACTGCTCCCCCCAGAAATAAAAATTTACCCCTCTCTCCAGGCTTTTCTTTTCATCCCCGTTTTCAACCATTTTGTCCCTCCACCTTTTCCCGCCAGTAAGAAGAACCATCCTTTTTGCGGTTAAGATGACCCAGCTCAAACAACTCCCGCCTGAGGAGAAGCGTGTCACCAAAGGTATGATTTTCCTTTAGGATTGCATTAATCTCCTTTTCAGTATATTCCCTCCCTGGCTGAAAAAGACCTGCAAACCATTCCAGAACCTGGTTTTTCTTTGCCCTTTTCCCGGGCCAGGTTTTCAAACGACCTTCACTGTCAAAAAACCTTTTCAAATTATCCGGAACCTTTGTCATTTTCTTCCTCTTTTCTTAAGAAAAATAAATTGTCGCTTTTCTAACTTTAAATATCTTGGTTCCAAAATCCTTTTTCCCTTACCCGGGAAAACAAAATTCCCCCAGAAGGATAAAACTTTAATATGCCGAAGATTACCAATAATTAAAGAAAAGGGAGCTGACAATTAAATGGATCTCCAACAAGATCTGATAGCACTGGCTTTTCTGGTGGGGTATTATCTTGCCTTTGCCATCCCTATTGCCCTGCTTTCTTCTCTGCTTCCTGAAGCCAAAAGAGAGCCTACCCGAAAAGCCTACCATGTGCTTGCCAGTTTATCCATAATTATAATAATTAGCTTTTTTTCCACCTGGTATTCAGCAGTCCTTTCCATTCTTTTAATCCTGGGGGTTGCCGTCCTTCTGGTTACCATCCTGGAAAAGTTCAAAGCCCCCCCTGTCATCAAAGTCAAACGTTACTCTGATAAATCAGAAATTCCTTCCCAGATCGGGTTCATAGCAATTGTAATCTTTGTTTTGTTAGCCCTTTTCTGGGGAATTATGGGTGAAGAATACAGGTTTTTAGCTGCTATTGGTGTTGTTGCCTGGGGTTTTGGGGATGCAACTTCAGCCCTTGTGGGAAAAAGCATCGGCCGGTACAAACTGGAACAAAAAGTTTTCGATGGGAAAAAAACCCGGGAAGGAACAACTGCGGGAGCTCTTGCTGCAGCAACAGGAGTCTTTGTAACCCTGTTTTTCCTGGGCCCCCTTCCTATACCTGGACAGATTATCCTTGCCATAGTTGCGGGGATTACCTCTTCTATAGTCGAAGCCTCTTCCCGGAAAGGAATTGATACTCTCACGGTTCCCCTCTCTGTTTCCCTTATTGCCACCCCCGTTTACTTCCTGTTAAAACTCATTGAAGGGTTGTTTTAATTATGAAGGAACTCCACCGCAAAAAGGAAAAAACCCTACGTGCCGCATGGTTAATCAGTCTCTGGGCCCCACTGGGAACGGGAGTAGCCCTTTATTTCGGCCAGACCACTGTTTTGCTGGCTGATTTTCTACGCCGAAACACAGAGTTACTGGGTCTTTTCCTGGCCTGGCTTGCCTATCGCAGGGTAATGCAGGGACCAGATGAAAAATTCCATTTTGGAGCAGAAAAAATGGAAGACATGGTCAGCCTGATTGTGGGCATCATCATGGGGGGTTCTGCAACCCTCATTTCTTTTTCCGCGGTTCAGAGCTTTATCTCCCCGGAAATTCCAGGGTGGCTCCTTCCCGGTTTTGTTGTAGCAGGAGGAGGGGTCCTTGTAAATGGGTGGTTCTGGTTCCGATTCCGGGGTTTAAACAGGGCGGAAACAACACCGATTTTTACTGCCCAGGGAGGCCTTTACCGGGCAAAAGCTTTAATTGATCTTGTAGTTTTAACCACTCTGATTTTAATCAGCCTGGGCTGGGAATGGTCGGTTTATGTTGATCCAGTGGGCTCCCTTATAATAGCCCTTTTTCTCTTTTTCTCCGGGTTTAAAATTGCCTGGAAAAGCATTTTCCAGCTTCTGGACAGGTCCCCAGGAGAGAGATTTAAAGTAAAAATCATGGAGGAACTGAACAGGCTGGGAAAAACAAAAAATATAAAAGCCCGCTCAGCGGGAAACAAAATTTTTGTTGAAGCCGGAATTGAGTTCCCCCAAAACCAAAACTTAAAAAAAATCCAGGAGGAAATTTGCCTTGTAAAAAAAGAAATCAAAGAAAAATGGCCCGCAGTAGAACTAACCATTTATCCTGCTGCAGCAACCTCAAAAGAAGAAAGCCAAAACGAAAATAATTAAGGCCCTTCACTGTTCGGTGATCAGGGCCTTTCAGTTATGTTCTATTCTATTACTTTTCATTTTGGGATGCGGTGGGGTTTAGTAACGCCTTTCCAGAACAGGTTGACCAGAACCCCTCCTCAGACCTCCTTTGCTTTCCAGGTAATAATCTCTTTTAACCATTTTTATCACTCCTTTCCTGTGGTTCTACTACCGGCGGGGACGCTTGCTGTTGGCCTTCCGGTTGTTGAATTCGTAGATCTTGGTTGCGGTATAAGCCATTCCGTAGTCAAACATTTTAGCACCTCCTCACTTTTCATTCTCTGTTTAACCATAACCCTTGATTTATTTTCCTTAGCGGCGATACTTCTTTTTGTGTTTCTCGTTGTTCAATTCGTAGATCCTGGTTGCGGCGTAAGCCATTCCGTAGTCGAACATTTTAGAACCTCCTCACTTTTTATTCTCTGTTTAACCATAACCCTTCATTAGTCTTCCTTAGCGGCGATACTTCTTTTTGTGTTTCTCATTGTTCAATTCGTAGATCTTGGTTGCGGTATAAGCCATTCCGTAGTCGAACATTTTAGCACCTCCTTGCTTTTTTTAATTTTAAAGTTGAATTGTTTAAGTTCTATATTAATTATAACTCCCCCAAATCTAAATGTCAATACTTTTTTTAATTTTTTTTATTTTTTTATTAAAATTCTTTATTTTTTTATTAAATTGTTTTATCAGGCCAAAGAACCCTTTTCCCAACCGGCTATTTCCCCCGGGATAACCCGGAAAAGTGGATGGGGTTCAATTTCCCCATGGCCAGGAAGGTTTTTTAAAGCTCCTGTATCTCTTTTTCTGAGTTTTTTCTGCAGCCAGAGTCGCTCAAATTCTAGCTGCCCCCGGGTAATTTCCAGGTAAATATGGTTTGCAGCAGGTCCAATTTTTGTGGCATCAAAAGCATACCCCCGCCTCCTTGCTTCTTCCCAGATTCCTCGAAGGTAAAAAGCAATGGCACCTTTTGAATCCTCGCATTCAAGGAATCTTTCCAGTTGAGGGTGGTTTTTGTATCCTTGTGTTTCTCCCAGCAAAACCTTTTGGGCCAGAAGGCCTTCCCTCCATACCCCCACAAGGGCCAGTCGATCCAGGTAGCGGGGATGCAAACTCCAGAGTCGCATTCCTTTCCCTCCTTTCAGTTCAAAAAACCGGCCTCAACGGGCCGGTTTTTATAACTCTTTTATTATCGGAACCACTTCGCGTAATTGTCCCCGGAAATCAGGGGGAATGCTTTCCTGCCTTTCTACAAGGTAATCTTCGGCAAGAAATGTTTTTATTCCCAGCTTTCCAGCTATCATATCCTCAAGAGGATCATTTCCGACCATCAGGGTTTCTTCAGGAACAAGGTTAAGTCGGGAAAGCACTTCTTCAAAATACTGGGGGTTGGGTTTGCAGAAATGCATATGTTCATAACTGGATATCAAATCAAAGGGCTGGTCTTGGATATTTGCCCAGCGCATCCTTTCCAGGACTGCCTCCTTCGGGAAAAGGGGATTGGTAGCAAGAACAATTTTCAAACCACGCTCCCGGGAAACTTTTAACGCCTCGTGGGCTCCAGGAACTGGACCATACCCGTTGTTCAAAAGGGGAAAATCCCTGGCATAAAATTTTTCAAATTGAGGGAAAAACTCTTCAACTTTTAACTCTCCCGGAGCAAAAAAAGTTTCCATAAAAACATCCTGATTGGTTTTCCCGGGATCGGTGTTTTCCAGCATGGCCCGGGTGGCCACCATGAGATGATCAATGAATTTCTCGGGTTCCATGAGGTGGCTCAGCTTCTGGCTGAGCTTTTTTAAGTACCGGGGGAAAAACTCGTCAATATCAAGGTTTAGAAGGGTTCCATCCAGATCAAAGAGAACCGCTTGCAAATTAAACCCCTCCTTCTTCCCTGGGAAAAGCAGCAAAAACTGCCCTCCTATTTTCCACTTTCTTTTTAAATTTAGCTCGGTTTCTTACACTCAATCAATGGCAAAAACGTGATTGCCGATGGTAATGGTCTTTTGCAGAGTCAAAAACCAGGAAAGATTTCGGGCTGTACGGGGATTGTAGAAATAAAGGGCTCCTCCCGTAGGGTCCACTCCCGCCAGAGCATCCCGGGCAGCATCGTAAGCAGTTTCCCCCGGGGGAAGGTAAAAAGTCCCTTTGGCAACTACAGAAAACTGCCCCGGAGCCATGATTACTTCCTCAACTGTATTGGGAAACCGGGGGTTATTAACCCTATTCAAAACAACTGCACCCACCGCAACCTGCCCTATGTAGGGCTCGCCTCTTGCTTCGGAATGAATAAGATGAGCCAGAAGTTCAAGGTCTGTTTCTGGGTCAGAAACCCTTTCCTCTGCAGGGGGTTCTCTGTCCTCCCGGGGAGTTTCTTTATCCACCCTGGGAGAATCAGCCCGAATATCCCTGCCAATCTGGAACAGGATATAGACCAGGACGGCAACACCCAGGCCAATAAAAACATCTTTTTCTTCAATACCCGAGGAGGCCTGGGCAACCGCCGGAAGAATAAGCTGATTGCCCAAAAAAGCAAACAGCAATAAAATTACCAGAGGCCAGCGATAGGGCCTGACTATTTTCATTGCCAGGGCTCCTCCCTTAACCAGATTTCGGTGCTCTTTTCATAATCCCACATTTCTTCGGGAGAGAAGAAAAGCTCAATTTCCCGGGCAGCGTTTTCCTCAGAATCAGAACAGTGAACAAGGTTGGCTCCCACTGCAAGAGCAAGGTCCCCGCGAATGGTTCCATTTTCCGCCTTTTGCGGGTCTGTAGAGCCAAGCAACTTTCTTGTTGCAGCCACGGCTCCTTCTCCCCGCCAGACCATTGCAAGAACTGGGGAAGAAATCATAAAATTGGCCAACCGAGGAAAAAACTCTCTTTCCTTCAGGTGGGGATAAAGCTCCTCAACTATTTCCTTATCCAACCAAACCATCTTCATTGCCCGGAGTTGCAACCCTTTTTCCTCCAGGCGTTGGATAATCCGGCCCACCATACTCCTCTGTATTCCGTCTGGTTTAATCAGAACAAAGGTGTCTTCCATCCAATTCCCCCTAGCTATCAGGTGAAAAACGGGGTGGCCGAAGCCACCCCCTTACATCCTTAATTTATGAGGAAGATTAGCAGCAGGGTACCAGCAAGGCCACCCATCATTAACCGGAGACGGCTGTTCTGTCTTTCCAGTCTTTCAATAGCTTCTCTGTTATCTTCCATTTCCCTTATGAGCCGGTAGAGATCCGTGTCCTGTTCTATCATAACATCCTGAACCATCTCACTGAAATCGGTTTCCAGCGTAATCAATTTACCTTCAAGGTCTTCGGTTTTTGTGGCCAGTTGCTGTAACTCCATTTCAAATTCTTCGAACCTGACATCCTCTTCACTGAGAACAATAATCTGGTCAATAAGGGAATCCACCAGCCGTTCCAGACCCTCAACTTCTCCGCGGATCCCATCAATCTGGGCCAGTTCATTTTCAATTCTCTCTACCAGAATTGCCAGGTCTTCTTCCTGGATCTGGCGGAACTTTTCCAGATCCTCAATCCGATCAGCGAATATTTCCTGGCTTTGAGTCAGGTCAACCAGTTCCTCCCGGAATTCAATTGTTAATTCTCTTAAATTCCTGAGATCGGCACCGGTCAGGGCTACTTCCCTCTGTTCAACATGCTCCAGGATCCGGGCTATTACCTCTGCCATTTCCAGGCGGGTAAGTTGCCGGTCACCGCGGAAGGTATCATCATCGAACAGGGACAAAAACCCTTTCTCAACGAGTTCCTCGACCATGTCGTAAGCCCAGTGATCTTCATCTAAGTCCTGAATTTCGGCCCCTCTGGCAATTGACATGGGAGCGACCAAAAGGCACAGGATCAAAAGTAAAGCTACCTTTCCTTTCATTTCAACCCCTCCGGTTATTCAATATTAAATTCCAGGTCGCCGATACCGAGGTCAAAGGGAGCCCCGTAAATATCGGAAACTTTCACGTTCTTCAACTCCAGCATTCCTTCCCCGGTATCCCTGACCAGGAAATGAATTCTTGCCAGAACACCCGAGCCATCGTCTTTCTCCATCAAATCTCCGGCAAAACCGCTAATGACACCTGATTCGGGATCATAGTCAGGTCGGGTAAATTCCAGCTTTTCCTCTCCGGAAACCATCAACTGTCCCCTGGAAATATACATTGGCTTCAACAGGTGAGCGGGGTATTCCAGGTCAAATTCGAAGTCCACCCCGTCGCCCAGATTGCCAATCTTCACCAGGGCAGTTGCAACTCTTCCTGGCCTCAGCCTTTCGGTATCATCCCACTTAAGGTAAATACCCTGGGGCCACTCAGGAACATCAATATTTTCCACAACACTTATATCCCGGGTATTGCGGGAACTGACTTCCATGGCCATGGGAATATCTCCCGGCCGTCCGTGACTGCGGACCATCCAGCGGAACTCAACCTCTTCCCCGGGATCAAGAATACCGAGTTCCAGGTGTTCTTTATCGCTGGAAACCAGGGAAAGACCTGGTGGAAGCACGAGGACAGCCTGAACAGCATAAGCAGCAGACCCCCCGGTGTTAACAACCCTGCCGTATACGGGGAAGGGATTGGGGTCCATGGCGTGTTCAATGAAACCGAACTCCCTGGGACCTTCCAGGTTTAATTCCAGCGCTGCAGGGGGCATTACCTCAACCTGTCGGGTGGCCCTGGTTTCATCAGTATTGCTGGCATCAGCCCGAACCTGAATATTTAACATTTCCGGGTCAATCAAGTCATCCTTAGGAGCAACCTGCCAGGCAAACTGCATTCTGCCTCCAGCTTCCAGTTCGCCAACCCTTGTATGTCGCTGGGAACCTTCAATAACTTCAAAGCCCTCGGGAAGATCCAGGGCAACTTCAACATCGCGGGCAGTTACATCCAGGTTATTTTGCATGTAGGCCATAACCTGGAAAGACTGGGTAAAGTCATCAAAAATAACTCGCCCAGGAGCACTGAGGCCGATAGACAGGAGTCCAGGGACAATATCTATTCCTGCAAGACCGTAACTGGTCGTATAGCTCCTGGTTTCTCCAGGGGCAAGCCAGTCTGCAGTCCAGTACAGGGCAATAGCGCTATCAAGTTCAAACTCCCCCTCGCGGTAAAACTCGCGGCCGGGTCTGAAATTAAAATCCCAGACTCCATCAGCAAGGCTACCCCAGTTGGTCATGTAAACCTCATCAGGAGGAGTAAGGTCGGGCCCCCTTAAATCTCCCTGGGCCATAACCAGGGGATCTTCAAGAGAATCAAAAGCCTGCCAGAACTCCGGGATCTCATCCCTGATGAGAACCTTATCCTGCAGAACTTCCTCCTCCCGCACCCTGAAAGGGGCGCCATCATTGGGGCCCAGCATGGTATCCAGAACGACCCGCAGGCCAATTCTTTTATCATCATCGCTCTCATTGGTGACATCGTACCTAATCTTTGCGGTATCGGGAAAACCGGTTGTTGTGCTTTCAATAAAGGAAAGAACCTGGGTTACAGCAACTCCACCCATCCGGGTTTCGGAAATAATCTTCTCCCCATCCACCACCTGTGGTTCCTGCGTAACCTCACCATATTTCCCGTCGCGACCTGCCCTCTGGGAAGTCTCTCCCCCGAAAACATAATTTTCACCATCGATCCGGACGGTGGTATAGGATGTCCAGGGACGGGGGTGGCCATAAATTAGCGGCTTGTTATTATCCCCATCATGTTCGGGATTTCCTCCTGTAACATCCAGGGCAAAACGCCCTTTATTTTCCGGGCCAAGGTTAACAAAAATGGCAATATATTCATTCTCCAGGCGTAAATTGCCTTCCCCGTCAATATACTCTTCAGGACCCGCAACGGCAACACCGAAGGCCAGGAGTAAAACAAGCAAACATAAGAGCCAGGTCTTGGCCATCAATCACCCTCCTCTGCAAAAAAGATGTCCAAAAATTCTACCGTAACCTCCTGCAGGGTAAAGTCGATGACCAAATGCAGATAATAATCCTTTGGCTGACCACTGAACTCCCATAATCTTTCTATGGTCAGGCGAGCATTTTCATCAATCCGGTCATCCCCAGAGGACTCCAAAAACTCAATTTCTTTTAAAACCCCGTTTTGATCAATCAGGATCATTATTTCTACTGTTCCTTCAACACCCTCGTTGGCAGCATCCTTGGGTAAAAGGGGTATGGTTTTGGCCAGAACGGCACTAACTGGATCCTGGGGCAACTGTGGTTCTGCTGGTCCTGGTTCTTCCTCTTCTTCAATAACTTCCTCTTCAGGTTCCTCGGGCTCAAGGGCAGATTCGATATCCTCGCTGCTCGGAGGCAAAAGCTCTGGCAAATATACATATTCTTCGCTCAAATCTGTAGTCATAATATCTTCTTCTGCCGTTTCAAGGGCAATGGTGATATCCTCTTCCATAGGAGGAGTATCCAGATCCTCCAGCAAATCTTCAGCCACCATTGGTTCTTCAATCTCTTCGGGGGCCAGATCTTCTTCAACTTCTTCTGCGGGAGGCTCTGTCAGTTCTTCTGGACCAACGTCTTCTAAAGCTTCTTCTACAGGGGGTTCTTCCAGTTCTTCCTCAATTTCTTCCACCTCAGGTTCCGGTTCGGGCTCCGGTTCTGGTTCCGGTTCAGGTACAGGTTCGGGCTCGTGGACCGGTTCTTCCGGAGGCTCTTCCCGCATCGGCATATAATCAACAAGGAAAAAATCTAGCGGATCGGGCGGTTCAGGTGCAGAAGGTTGGGAATAAAAAAGAGTACCCGGCATAAAAGCCAGAAAAACAATGTGCAGAATTGCCGATAACAGAAGAAAACCTTTCAGATTTCCTGTTCCTTTAGAATTCACTTTAATCACCGCTTGGTGGTTCCGCTCCAAAGCTGATCCGATACAGACCAAGTTCTCTCAGAAGATCCATTACCTGGACAACATAATTGTAGGGAGTCTGTTGATCGGCCTGGATAAGCGAAACCAGATTAGGATGTTCCTGTTGACGGCTGGCCAGAGCTCCACCCAGCTCACCAATGGAAACCCTTGATTCGTCGTAATAAATTTCACCGTGCTGATTTATATATATACTTACAATCTGGTCTTCCTGCTGTTGAGTAGCCGTTACTGCCTGGGGAAGCTGAATATCCAGCCCGTGGGGGGTAGTCTTAAAGGTCGTAAAAAGCATGAAAAATACCAGCAGGAAGAAAATTACGTCAATCATGGGGATAATTTCAATGCGTGGCCGGCGCCGAAGCCTGGTTTTAAACATTTGCCCTCACATCCTCGAGCAGGGTCTGGACCTCCTTGGTCCAGCGGTTTAATTCCCGCACTCTCCTGTTGACAATCCCAATAAAGTGCGAATAAAAAATCATGGTTGGAATAGCAATAAAGAGCCCGGTGGCTGTTGTCAACAGCGCCCTGGCTATACCTGAACTGAGCTGCGCGGGCGAAGCAACCCCACCTGTTAGATAAAGAATATCAAAGCTATCAATAATCCCAAGAACTGTTCCCAGCAATCCTAACAGAGGAGAGACCGAGGCGATAACATCAAGAACCATCAGGTTTTTCTCCATTTTCGCAACTTCCTGGTCCCCTGTAAGGCTAAGGTGTTCGTCAATATCCAGGTTCCCTCCGCCAGTGTAAGTCAGCCCGGAAGCCATTATTCTGGCAACTGGCCCCCGTTCCTTTTTTAGATCCCGGATAGCTTCTTTATACTGGCTCTGTCTAATATAGCGCGAGTACTTCTTAAAAAGCTTATGGTTGTTATTGTGGGTACGCCTGAAAAAGATATAGCGTTCCAGAATCACGGCCAGGCTGACTACAGAAATAATCAGCAGGGGCACCATAATTGGTCCACCTTGAACTACAAAATCCCACATCCCTATCTCTCCTTTTCCCAGCATTTAATAATCATACTTTCGACAATGACCTTTTTTCTCCTGCCCAAAAATCCCCCCCAAAAGGGGGGTTATTTTCTGGCCAGGCCTGATTTAACTCTCATTACTTATTTTTGGCTTAACAATCAAAAAGGTTTTGCAAAAACCGTTAACCAAACTCCCCTGTTCAAGCTCGTTACTACGAAAAAAGTTAGGTTTTTTCGTCTTTTTTTGTCCTTGAAGAATCAGTTCAAACAACGTTGCAGAGGTACCATTCAGTCTTAAATTCCGTTCTCAACAAATTCTACCTGGCTTTCTTCGTAAAGTTTTTGGAAATAAAGATTGATTTGTTTTTCATAGTGATCATCATATAATTCTTCTTCAATTTGATCCTTCAGGTCCTCGAAAGAAGGAACTTTTTCTTCCTCACGGTCATAGACGTAAATGATGTGGAAACCAAAATTAGTTTCAACCAGGCCTTTAATTTCGCCTACTTCCATGGCAAAAGCGGCTTCTTCAAACTCGGGTACCATCCTTCCCCGGCCAAAATAACCAAGTTCTTCGCCATCATCCATGTAGTCAGCAAAATCTGCCCCAGCTTCAATTTCCTCCAGTACCTCTTGGGCCTTTTCTTCTTCATCATAAAGCAGGTGGCGGGCAGCAACCTTTTCTTCTTGCCTGTACCGGTCAACATTCCTATCGTAATGGTCTCTCAACTCTTCATCGGTTAATTCAAATTCTTCAACCTGCAGATCAAGCAATTTTTCAATTAAAAGGTTGGTATGAATCAATTCCCGATATTCTTCTTCAGTAAAGCCTGCCTCTTTCAGGAATAAATCAAATTCCTCCTGGGTTTCAAAATCCTTACGGTACTCAGCAAAGGCAGTTTCTATTTCTTCGGAAGAAACCTCCAAATCAAGAATCTCAACTTCTTGCATGAATATTGTTTCCCAGATTAATTCTTCGATAACCCGGGATTCAATAACCTGCAACCATTCCTGACCTTCAGGATCATCAAAGTCAACGGGCATAATACTGGCAACATGGTACTTGAGCCGTTCTACACGCTTATCAAATTCATCTCTATAGACTTCTTCCCCATTAACCACCACAATAACTTCGCTGGCCTGAGCTGTAACCAGACCGGAGAACAAAAAAAATAAAACAGCCAAAAATAGGCTAAACTTCTTCATAATACTCTTTCCTCCTTAAATTTTCGAAGCCTTTCCAGGCAGCTATCCGGAACATAAAGGCTTCCAATTTGGTCCCTTTCCCCAACACCAGGCCCATGGCAATCCGAACCGCCTGTTGCAATCAGGCCTTTCTCTCTGGTCAGGCGTAAAAGGTAATCAGTGAAAATACGGGGATGGCGGGGATGGTAGGTTTCCAGTCCAACCAGACCCTTTTTTTGCAACCTATCCACCCACCCCATGTCCTGGAGATCAATGGGATGAGCAATCACGGGTAACCCGCCTGCCTCCAAAATCAATTCCATTCCTTCTTCTGGGCTGATTTTATAACGAGGAACATGGGCAGGCTTTCCTTTTTCCAGGAGCAAGGCAAAAGCTTGATCCGTGTCAGAAACATAACCCTCTTTGACCAGGGCTCGGGCAACATGCATCCGACCCGGATTGGTATTTCTTTTTAGGGACCCGGTTTCCTCCAGTCCATAGCCCAGTTTCTCAAGCAGCCTCAGCATTTCTTCCAATCTTTTCATCCTGGAACGGGTCAGGGTTTTCAGAACATCCAGAAGAGATTTATTTTTATAATCCAGGTAATACCCCAGGATATGAATTTCTTCGTCTTCGGTTTCTGTACTGAGTTCCAGTCCCGGGACCAGTTCAAGCCTCCTTGCCCTCTTCAGGGCGGGTTCAACCCCATCCACTGTGTCGTGGTCGGTTATAGCCAAACCATTCAGCCCTCGGTTTTCCGCTCTGCATACAGCCTCTTCAGGGGTATATTGCCCGTCGGAAAAGCTGGTGTGAACGTGGAGATCAACTGCCACTTTTTACCCCCTCCTGCCTATTATAACACTGCCGGGAGGGGTGTCAACCGGAAGGTAATATCCTTTTCAATACCATTATCCAGTTTTCACCCATTATCTTGGCAGCATTGGTTTCTCCGTACCGGGAAATCAATTCCCTGCCCAGCACTGGAAGATGAGAAATATCTTCAAGACCGGTAGGGGTAAACCCTATGCCGTCATAATCGGAACCAAGCCCAACGCAGTCAAAACCCCAGCCTTTTACCAGGTAGTCTATATGTTTAAGAACATCCTCCAGTTGAGCATTTTTGGTTCCATTCAAAAAATAATTGCTGAAATTAATCCCAATTATTCCACCACTCTCCGCAATGGCCTTAACCTGGTCATCTTTCAGGTTGCGACGGTGGTCACAGAGGGTATAGGCATTGGAGTGAGACGCAACTAATGGTTTGTTACTAACCCCCGCCACATCCCAGAAACTCTTTTCAGATAGGTGGGATACATCTACAGCGATCCCGAGTTCGTTCATTTCCCCAACCACCTCACGCCCCATCATGGTCAGCCCACCGCCAGTACAGGTCTCACCCACTCCATCAGCCAGTTGATTGCGCTGATTCCAGGTCAGTGTAACCAGGCGTAATCCGAGTTTGAAAAAAGCATACAGGGATTCAGGACTACAGATGGCTTCACCGCCCTCCAGTCCCATAAGCAGACCTGTTTTTTTCGGGTTTTTCCCAAGCACCTCCAGGTCTTTCTGGGAGGTGACCAGTTTTAACTCTTCTGGCCTACTATCAACAAGGCGATGGAAGGCCCCGGTCATTTCTACTGTCCTCGGCAAAGCCTGGAAGGGTTTAAATCTGCTCTCGACAAATAGTGCCATTACCTGGAGGTTAACTCCTCCCCTTTTCAAACGGGGCAGGTCCAGGTGCCCATCCGTGTTTTCTGAAAAGAAATTGTAATCTGGATCATTCATAACCCTGAGCATTGTGTCGCAGTGTCCATCTACAGTAAACATTCCCTCCATTCTTCTATCCAACCTCCATCTCTTTTTGGTCTTTTGCTGTGACTTTTATTTCCCCGGTTCTTTCTACCAAAGGTTATACTTCTGTACCTCTGCTTTTTTAACCTTTAAAAAAGAAAGGACCCGTTTGCAAATAAATGCAAACGGGCCAGCTTCATACCAATTAGCGAGGTTCCACTATAAGCTTGATTGCTGTCCTTTCTTCACCATCAATTTCAATGTCAGTAAACGCGGGAATACAAATCAGGTCAATACCACTGGGAGCTACGAAACCTCGAGCGATGGCAACGGCTTTAATACCCTGGTTGAGGGCACCTGCACCAATAGCCTGAAGTTCTGCACAACCCCTCTCACGCAATACTCCGGCCAGGGCACCTGCAACAGAATTTGGACTGGATTTGGATGATACCTTCAATACTTCCATTTGTTTGCCAAACCTCCTTGCTGAGAATTAATAAATTATACCAGGTCTCTTATATATAATTATATGCTAAAATGATAAATCCTTCAAACCATATTTAAAAATTAACGATATTTTCCATTTTATGTAAGCTCAATTGTTTCAAAGGTAGTTGCTTTTCCTTGGGCATTGGCTTCCAGGAAGACTGCCCGGATTTCCGGAGTGCCCTTGGCAACCTCAAATCGCTGGGGCAATCCTGTAATAAAGCGATTGATAATTGCCTCCGGTTCAACTCCAATTACCGAGTCTTGGACACCTGTCATTCCCACATCAGATATGTAGGCAGTCCCTTTTGCGGTAATTTGCGCATCTGCAGTTTGCACATGAGTATGGGTTCCCAGAACGGCAGTAACCCTTCCATCAGTATAGTGAAGAAAAGCCTTCTTTTCTGAAGTTGCTTCTGCATGAAAATCTACAATTACATAGGGAGTTACCTTGCGAATCCTTTCAATTGTATCATCAAATGTCCGGAAAGGACAATCACTGGGGGCCATAAAAACCCTTCCCGAAAGATTAATTACCCCGATATTTCCCTTGCCGCTCACATTATATATGCCGTAACCCCGCCCAGGGGCTTTCGGTGGAAAATTCAGAGGCCGAAGCAGGCGATCTTCCTGGTCAATAACCTGGTAAACCTCTTTTTTATCCCAGATATGGTTACCACTTGTTATTACATCAATCCCCATTTCTCTGAGTTCCTGGTAAACTTTATCAGTTACTCCAAACCCTCCGGCTGCATTTTCTCCATTGGCCACAATAAGGTCCAGGGAATATTCTTTTTTAAGAGAGCGCAGATTTTCCTGAACCACACTGCGACCGGGTCTGCCAACAATATCACCAATAAAGAGGCTTCTCAACTCCACCCCTCCCAACAATTTATGTGTCTTAATTAATTACTATAATAAAATCGATATCCCTGCAGCAAATCCGTTTTCTTTTGCCCAAAAACAAAAATCTTCCGGTTAACAAAAAAACCCCGGGCAAGCCCGGGGCTTTCTTTCCTGTTTATTTTGCGTAATCTACGGCCCGAGTTTCTCTGATAATGGTTACCTTGATCTGACCGGGATACTCCAGGTCTTCTTCGATGGTTTTTACAACATCTCGAGCCAGTTTTGGTGCTGCATCATCCCGGACTCGATCGGGTTTAACGATGATCCGAATTTCCCGACCAGCCTGGATAGCATAAGCCTTGTCGACTCCTTCGAAGGAGTCAGCAATTTTTTCCAGGCTTTCCAGTCTTTTAACATAGGATTCCAGGGTTTCTCTTCTTGCTCCCGGCCTCGCTGCAGAAAGAGCATCGGCTGCAGCAACCAGGATAGCTTCCGTGCTCTCAAACTCAACGTCCTCGTGATGAGCCAGGACAGCATGAGTCACAGCCTTATTTTCACCGTACCTCTTGCAAAGGTCTGCCCCGATTTCCACGTGAGGTCCTTCAACCTCATGGTCTACTGCTTTTCCAATATCATGGAGCAAACCAGCTCTTTTGGCGATATTTACATCAGCCCCAATTTCTGCGGCCATTATACCGCACAGGTGAGCTACTTCAATGGAATGGTTCAATACATTCTGTCCATAACTGGTCCGGTACTTGAGCCGGCCCAGAAGTTTAATGAGCTCCTTATGAATCCCGTGAACCCCCGTATCAAATGCTGCCTGTTCACCTTCTTCGCGGATTTTGGCTTCAATTTCCCTGCGGGATTTTTCCACCATTTCTTCTATCCGCCCCGGGTGAATTCTTCCATCAGCTATCAATTTTTCCAGGGCTACCCGGGCAACTTCTCTCCTTATCGGATCAAATCCGGAAAGGATAACGGCCTCCGGGGTATCATCGATTATCAGGTCGATACCGGTCAGGTTCTCCAGGGTCCGGATATTCCGGCCTTCCCTTCCGATAATTCGTCCCTTCATCTCGTCATTGGGAAGGGAAACAACCGAAACCGTTGTCTCGGCAATGTGGTCCGCAGCGTAACGCTGGATAGCAAGGGAGATAATTTCCCGGGCCTTCTTTTCTGCTTCTTCTTTAGCCTGGGTTTCTTTCTCCTTGATCATGCGGGCAAGATCTTTTTCCACATCCCTTTCAACCTGCTGGAATAATTCTTGCTGGGCTTCTGCCTTGGAAAATCCTGAAATTTCTTCAAGTTTCTGCAGCTGCTTTTCCCGGATCTGCTGGTTGTCCTGTTCGAGTTGCTGAATTTTTTGTTCCTTCGATTTAAACTGCTCTTCTCTTCTTTCCAGCTGTTCCGATTTTTTCTCCAGGTTCTCTTCTTTCTGTAAAAGGCGCTGCTCCAGTTTCTGCAGTTCATTGCGGCGTTCCCGGGTTTCCTGTTCAATCTTCTCCTTGGTAGCATGGGCTTCTTCTTTGGCCGCAAGTTTGGCTTCCCTTTTTATGGTTTCAGCTTCCTTTTTGGCTCCTTCTTTTATACTCTGGGCTTCTTTTTCAGCCGACTGGATTCGCATTTCTCCAAGAAGCTTGCGAACTCCATAGCCTATAATAAACCCTAACAACAGGGCTAACAATCCAATCAACAAAGGGTTTTGCAGGATTGGGTTCACCTCCTTCCATATTCAGTTGTTATCTAAAACAAAGCTAATTTTTACGGGGGTAATAAGGGTTCACTCTTTTCTATTTTAAATCTTTTATTCTAAGGTGTCAAGAAAAACGAAAACCCCGCCGAAGCGGGGCTTTTATTACTCCTCTTTTTCCTTTTTTTCTTCCTCCGGTGGGGTTTCCCCGGGGAAACCAAGTTTTTCTTTTACCTTGAGCTCTATTTTATTTAGCATTTCTGGGTTTTCCTCCAGATAGGTTTTTGCATTTTCCCTGCCCTGGCCCAGACGTTCATCGCCATAAGAATACCATGCTCCAGAACGGCTTACGATTTCACAGTTAACAGCTTCATCAAGAATTGAACCAATACTGGAAATTCCCGTACCATACATAATATCGAATTCGGCCTGCCGGAAAGGTGGAGCCACCTTGTTTTTTACCACCTTAACCCGGGTTCTGTTACCGACAGTCTGATCCCCATCTTTAAGAAGCTGCACTTTTTTGATTTCCATCCGAATAGAAGAGTAAAATTTCAGAGCCCGACCTCCCGGGGTTGTTTCGGGATTGCCGAACATGACTCCAACTTTTTCCCGAATCTGGTTAATAAATAAAACAACACTGTGGGATTTGCTGATTGAACCGGATAATTTGCGCATTGCCTGAGACATCAAACGGGCCTGCAGGCCGACGTGGGAATCCCCCATTTCTCCTTCAATTTCTGCTTTGGGAACAAGGGCGGCCACAGAATCCACAACAATAACATCAACGGCATTGCTTCTGACAAGGGCTTCACAAATTTCCAGGGCCTGTTCACCCGTATCTGGCTGAGAAATTAGTAAATTGTCCGTGTCAACTCCTAAAGCTTTAGCATACTTGGGATCCATAGCATGCTCTGCATCAATAAAAGCAGCAATTCCTCCGGCTTTTTGTGCTTCCGCAGCAATGTGAAGGGCAAGTGTTGTTTTTCCCGAGGACTCTGGCCCGAAAAGTTCAATGATGCGACCGCGTGGGATCCCCCCCACGCCAAGGGCAACGTCCAGAGAAATTGACCCGGAGGGTATAGTCCCAATATTGAGGTTGGCAGTTGCCTCCCCCAGTTTCATTATTGACCCCTGCCCGTGCTGTCGGTGAATCTGGCTAATGGCCACATCCAGCGCTTTTTGCTTTTCGCTCATTTTTTTCCCTCCGTCCAGTTTTTCTGATTTAATTATAGAACACCCGTTCCTATTTGTCAAGAGGCCCACAGCGAAAACTTATATCCTCCAGGACCGAATAAACGGGTCCTGATGGAGTAAGCTGACTTTTTATCAACTGCAGCGAGGAAACAGAAAAATCTGAAGATACAAAACCCCTCTGTTCTTCCAGAAGAACTCGTAAGGGCCTGGTATTTGTTTTTCCCTTCACTCTTCCCAGAGTGAGGTGCGGGTGAAATTTATTGTCTCCCTCGATTTCGACCTCTGCCCTTTTCAGGGCTTCTACCACTGCGGGTTGGAGTTTAAGGAGCTCATTCCGCCCCCTGCCCACACCCGCCCAGACGACTCTGAGTTTTCCTTCCCGGGGAAACCCTCCTACCCCGGCAAAATTCAGGGAAAAAGGAGAAAAATCCTTTACACCCGTTTTTAACTCCCGGACAATATCCTCAACCTTCTCGGGATCAACATCACCTATAAAATGGAGAGTGAGGTGGAAGTTCTGGGGTTCTACCCAGCGCACCTTTATTGGTGAATTCTGCAGCTCCCTTTGCAAACCAACAAGTTGGGGAGTAATCAGATCAGGAACCTTAATTGCCACAAAGGAACGAATTCCCATCTATATACCTCCTGCTTACAACCAGTTTCTGGAACAACTTTTCCAGCTTAATTAATTTAACTGCGGAGTCTTAATCATCAAGAATATCCAGAATATAGCGCCTGACAAGGTCCAGGGCATAATTTCCTGCCCTCCATTTGTTATCCCTGCGCCTGGAGCCAAGGAGTTTGGTCAGGGAATACTCTCTTTCCGGCCCCACCAGGGCAAAACTTACTGTTCCAACTGGCTTCTGGGGAGTTCCCCCTCCCGGCCCCGCAACTCCGGTTAAAGCCACGCCAATATCACTCTGGCAGATCTTTCTTGCGCCCCGGGCCATTTCCAGTGCGGTTTCTTCGCTAACTGCACCATGCTTTTCCAGGGTTTCAGAACTAACCCCCAGGAGATCCCTTTTCAGTTCATCATTGTAGGCCACAATACTGCCCCGGAAAAATTCAGAAGCCCCTGGGACATCTGTTATCCTGCTCCCAACAAGTCCACCTGTACACGATTCAGCAACACCAAGAGTCCAGCCCCCCTGGCTCAGCAAAATGGACATAACTGCTTCCAGGGTATCTTCGTCCTCACCGTAAATAAAGTTGCCCAGTATGGCCATTATTCCCCGGGCCACTTCGGCTATTTTTTCTAAAGCCAGCTCTTTATTTTCTTCTTTACAGGTAATCCGAACCTGGACCTCGCCCCTTCCAGCCAGAGGGGCAACAGTAGGATTGGACTGGGAAGCGATAATTTCCCGGAGCCTGTTTTCTACTTCGGATTCCCCCAGGCCGAAAATCCTTAGAACCCGCGAATGGATTATTTCTCTACCTGCCTGTTCTTCCAGCAGTTTAGGCCGAACCCGTTTTCGGAACATCATTTTCATTTCGGGAGGCACTCCGGGCAGGGCAAAAATTTTTCGCCCCTCAACTTCCAACAGAAAACCCGGAGCAGTTCCGGTCTCATTGAAAAGGGGAGTTGCTCCCTGGGGGAGGCTGGCCTGTTTTAAATTCTCCTCGGGCATTTCCCGGTCCCTTCGAGCAAAGAAATCCCGGATCATCCCTTCTGCCTGCTCATCTCTTTCCAGAGAACGCTCAAAAGTCCGGGCAATTACCTCCCTGGTAATATCATCGCTGGTAGGGCCCAGCCCTCCAGTTGTAATTACCACGTCTGAACGCGACACTGCCCTTTGCAGGGTCTCCTCCAACCTTGCCGGGTTATCGCCAACACAGGTTATAAAATAGAGGTCAATACCCATGCTGGCCAGCTCCCGCCCAAGAAAAGAGGCGTTGGAATTAACCACGTCTCCAAGCAATAATTCAGTTCCGATGGAAATGATTTCTGCTTTCAAAAAATCACGCCTATTCTAAGCGGTCCAGGCCGCATTCTAGATCAGAAATAATGTCCTGAACATCTTCAATCCCCACTGAAAGCCTGACCAGTCCGGGGGTAATTCCAGCTTCAATCTGGTCTTTTTCGTCAAGAACAGAATGAGTCATAGAAGCCGGATGCTGGATTAAGGTATCAACATCCCCCAGGCTCACTGCAAGTGAACAGAGCTGGACTGCCTCCATTAATTGTTTTCCTGCTGAAAAACCACCCTTGAGTTCAAAACTGAGCATTCCTCCGAACCCTGACATCTGGTTTTTAGCAAGCTGATGCTGGGGATGGTCAGCTAAACCAGAATAATAAATTTTTTCTACCTTGGGGTGGTCGTGCAAAAAGCGAGCAACCTCCTGGCAGTTGGAATTAATCCTCTCCATGCGCAACCCCAGTGTTTTCAAACCCCGCAAAAGCAACCAGGCATTAAAGGGGCTGATAATTCCCCCGAAATCCTTTAGGGTTGTTGCCCTAATGTGGTTTATATCCTCTTCATTCCCTACAATAATCCCAGCTACAACATCCCCGTGCCCACCAATATATTTGGTGGCACTGTGAATTACAATATCAATTCCCCACTCCAGGGGTCTCTGATAATAGGGAGTCATAAAAGTATTATCAAAGATGGTTTTTAACTTGTGCCTGCGGGCAATTTCAACTGCCTTTTCCAGGTCTACAATTACCATGGTTGGGTTAGCCGGGGATTCCAGATACAGTAATTTGGTTTCCGGCCTGATTGCGGCTTCAATTTCTTCAGGATTGGATGAATCAACAAATGTTACTTTTATTCCCCAGCGAGGAAAAAGTTCTTTAAACAGGGAGTGGGTGCACCCATATACCGCTTCTGAGGAAACCACATGGTCTCCCTGCTGCAAAAATCCCATGGTGGCACTTGTAACTGCAGCCATGCCTGAAGCTGTGGCAATTGCTGCTTCTCCTCCCTCCAGGTCAGCCATTTTCACCTCCAGGGCATTCTGTGTTGGATTGCCCAGCCGGGTATAGATATATCCTTCTTCTTCCCCGGAAAACCTGCGGGCCCCCTGTTCAACATTTTCAAAAACAAAAGTGGATGTTTGATAGATAGGCATGCGTAGTGAACCGGTCACCGGGCAGGGCTTTTCTCCCGAATGAACCAGCCTTGTGTTAATTCCTAATTTCTTCATTGTCTCCCTCCTCAAAATATTCCTGTCTCCAAAAAATCATATTGCTTTCAGGCAGTTTAGGTCCAAAAGGAAAAGTATTAAACCACCTGCCTGGGCTTAAAACATCAAAGGTACCCTTAAAAAACCCGTAATTAAGCACGAACCTTGAGTGCAAACTTTTTGTTATTCCCCTTCCCTAATTATTTATTTCTTCTTCAGGGGTCAAAAACCTTTCCCCTGTTTTCCCCTTTCATTCCTTCAAAAAAATGTTATAAAGCCAGTTAAATAAAAGGTTCTCTCCACATAAAAACAACCCGATGATTGGGTTGCTTTCAAATATATTTTTCTCTAATCTGTTGTTTCCTCATGGAGAACCTTTTGCCCTTTTCGGAAATAATCATAACCCGAATATATTGTTATCCCCACAGCCAGCCAGATTAAAATTTGATGGATCTGGAAAGGAAAACTAATAATCTGGGGATGGATCATTACGGAAATAATTGCAGTAATCTGCAGGATTGTTTTGGCCTTTCCCAGTTTGCTTGCGGAAATAATGGTCCCTTCCGCGGCAGCAAGGACCCGCAAACCCATTACCGCAAATTCTCGCCCAATAATCAAAAGCACCGGCCAGGCCGAAATTCTTCCCATATCAACAAAAGCAATTAGGGCAGCGGATATCAAAAGTTTATCAGCAAGGGGATCAATTAATTTCCCAAACTTGGTAATCTCACCCTGCCGTCTGGCAATATATCCATCCAGGCCATCAGTTATTGCGGCCAGAATAAAAATCCCCAGGGCAAAAAATTGGGCATAATACCCATATTCTCCCCGGAACTGGATCAACAAAAAACCCATCATTATTGGGATCAGGATTATCCTAAGCATTGTTAATTTATTGGGCAAATTCATTGCAAATCTCCCCCACCAGTTCATACTCCAGGGCCATGTTGATCCGGACAGGATAAATCCCGCCAACCTGTAAGTTTCCCTCTCCCTCTATGATTACCAGGTTATCGATTTCCGGAGCATCCATTTTTGTTCTCCCCAGGGCATGATCCCGGGCAATTTCTTCTACCAGAACATCAAAAACCTTCCCAACCAGTTCTTGGTTGTGCTCCAGGGCAATTTGTTTCTGAATTCCTTCCAGTTCTTGATATCTTTCCTCTTTAATTCTTTCCGGAACCTGGCCCCCAAGTTTTGCAGCAGGAGTACCCTGTTCCCGGGAAAACTTGAAAAGGCCAAGGCGTTCAAATCTTATTTCTTCAATGAATTCTTTTAAGGCCAGGTAATCTTCCCTGTCTTCACCCGGAAATCCGACCATAAGAGTGGTTCTTAAAAAAACTCCTGGAATTTTTGCCCGGATTTTCCTGATTAGCTCCCTTACCCAGTCTTCCTCCCCCTCCCGGTTCATTGCTTTTAATATTCTGGGAGAGACATGTTGAAGGGGAATTTCCAGGTAGGAAAGGACCTTTTCTTCACCTGCAATAAAATCAAGGAGTTCATCGGTTATCCCCCCTGGTTGCAGGTACATCAGGCGGATCCAGTAAATCCCCTCAATTTTGGTTAAAATCTTTAGGAGTTCTATCAGGCGCCCTTCCCCGTAAAGATCAATACCATAACGGGTGGTATCCTGGGCAACCAGGACCAGTTCAACTACCCCCTGTTCAGCGAGAGAAATGGCTTCCCTTTCCAGGTCTTCCAATTTTCGACTGCTGAAAGATCCCCGAATCGAAGGAATGGCACAGTACGAACAAAGATTATTACATCCCTCGGCAATTTTCAGGTAGGCAGATGGGCCTTTAACCTGCCGATGGGTCAGGGAATAATCTCCCCTGGAAAAAGGCGGAGAATGAGAAATTCTTCTTTCAGTCGGTTTTCCAAGCTTTATTTTTTCCAGCAGTTGCCTGAATTCATCTTCAATACCTACCCCAAGGAAAACATCAACCTCGGGGAGATCCCGGGCCAGTTCTTCCCCAAATCTCTGGCTTAAACACCCCACCACGATCAATTTTAAATCCTTTTTTTCTTTTAACCTGGCTGCATCCAGAATAGTATTAATGGATTCTTCCTGGGCAGGAACAATAAAACCACAGGTGTTTATAATAACAATGTCACTATTTTCTTCTCCCTGAGCCGGGTAAAAACCTTCTTCCCTAAGAATGGTTTCCATGTACTGGCCATCCACTTCATTCTTGGGACAACCCAGATTAATTAAAATATATCCAGCCAAAGCAGTTCACCCCTTAACTAATTCAACAACTCCAGTTTTTTACCTTTTTAAGCAGATCCAAAACCCTGGTCCTTTTAACTATAACACCCTCCTGCAAGAAAAAAAAGAGCGATGTTGCCCCCTTTTGGTTCCATCTTCGTGAAATTAAAACCAGGGGAAACCATCATAATCCTCAAGCCCAATTTTTTCATTTCATTTCCATTCCCTTTTCCCCTGAGCATCCACTTTAAATTGCCTGTTGGAAAAATAACCGGGAAAAACTTTTTTTATTGCGTTTTTGACCAGGCCCCCTGCCCGTTTGGGTGCAGGACGGTAGGTTTTTTCACCGTGAGCTTCCCGGTAATATTCAAAAAGATGGATAGCTTTGACTGAGGCCGGGCGAATAAAACCGTAGACCCCAAAAACAAGTTGACAGCCCCCGCAATAAACTCCAATTTCCTGGCATCCAGTTTTTCGTACCTTTTCCACTGCTTTTCCAGCAGTGATCAAAATATCAATTGGGTTGAAGCGGTTTGCCCCTGCCGCTGCCCCACAACAGTAGTAAGAGCCTTCTCCTTTTCCATCTACCGCTTCCAGAACTTCCAATCCCAGCTTTTTTAATAACTCTCGGCTGGTTTGAGTGGCCTTTTTCCCAATAATCCTCCCGTGACAGGAATCGTGGAGGTAAATCTGTTTCTCTACAGGTCTTTTTACATTTACCTTTTCCAGAAAATACTCTGAGAGTAATTTTTTTTCAAAGGGAAACTCTGCTCCGAACTCCTCGGGAAGAACACTGGAAAACATATTGTAACAGGCGGGACAAGCGAACAACATGCAACCAATTTTTTTGTTGTGAAAATATTCCGTCAACCTGCGGGCAGTATCCTTAACAGCCTGGAAATAACCCATCCGATAATACATTTCACCGCAGCACAGTTTCCAGCTGCCCGATATTGTTATCCCTTCGAGAAAATTCCCGGTTAAAATGTGGGGTAAAACTAACGCATTGCACCCTGGAAAAAGAACAAGATCTCCGGCTGGTTCTGCTTTCTCCCACTTTTTTACCAGATTTTTTTCTTCAGGGTCCAGTGCATTAATCAGGTCAGTCCGGAAATTGGGAAAAGCAGTGGGCATGAAATAGCTGATTCTCGCTGGTAGTCCTCCTCTGGCATTAATTCTCTGATGCCAGCGAAACAAAATGAGGCCATAAGGAGAGCAGGACCGGGGACAGAAAAAATTGCAGGCAAAACAACTCCTGCATTTCTGGAGTACATGCTCTGTTATACCATTTTCCACCAGATTTTTTATTTCCTTTTCTGCAGTTTTCCGTTCCATGGAGATATAGGGACATTGGGAGAGGCAATTTCCGCAGAACTGGCAATTTTCCAGATCGAAAAACTGTTCCAGGCGCATAACACACCCCCTGGATTCTTCAATACAACTTATTATATCCCATTTTTCAGGATAAGCCTGTCCAACCCTTCCTGTCTTGCACAGACATTGGTTTTATTAGCAGGACAAAAAAAAGATAACTTTTTAATTAATTGTCGTTTGTTTTAAACGGTTGGGAGCAAAAAAAATGGACTTTTAAATGCTCCCTCCATTATTCTCGTCCCAGAACATTTCCTCGATACTTGAAAGAAAAATTCCCACTAATTCCGGATCAAATTGTTTCCCGGAGCATCTCTGGAATTCTTCAATAATTTCTTTTTTTGATAGAGCTTTTTTATATGGTCTCCCATTAGCCATAATTTCAAAGGCATCGGCAATAGAAGTGATTCTTGCCAGAAGGGGGATTTTTTCCCCTTTCAAACCCCGGGGATAGCCGGAACCATCCCAGTGTTCATGGTGAGCCAGAATGTCCTCTGCAACGTGAGAAAATTCCTCTGTAGCCCGGGCAATCCGGTAACCTGTTTCGGGATGTTTTTTCATTTGAGCCCACTCTTTTTCCGTCAGAGAACCTTTTTTCGTTAAGAGTTCCTCCGACAGGTTGATTTTTCCAATATCATGCAGGGTAATCAACAGGGTTAGCCTGCTCATTTCCGATTCAGGTAACCCCAGTTTTTCTCCAATTTTTAGAGCTATTTTTTGCATCCTGCGGGTATGTTCTTCCGTTTCATAACTCTTGGTAGCAAGGGTTTTTAAAAGAGCATTCAGAACCGCGCTCCTTGTGCTCCTGCTCTCGGAAAGCTTTTGTTTATACATGTAATCTTCTGCTTCTTTTAGGGTATCAGCCAGGGTTTTATTTAAATTCTCTTTTGCAGCAACTCCAAGGGCAATAGAAACGGGGATGTCACGGACTTTCTTCTCCCGGGATTTTCTACGGATTCTTTTCCCCACCTCCCCGGCACTTTTCCTTCCTGTTTTGGGAAGAAGTATCACAAATTCATCTCCTCCCCAGCGGGCAATGATATCCTCCTGCCTGCAGGAATTTTTCAGAATTTCTGCAACTCCTTTTAATAACTCATCTCCCACCTGATGGCCATAGGTATCATTAACCAGTTTAAGCCCGTTTAAATCAAGCATGATTATGCTGATGGGAAGCTGTCGCTGCGTATCTAATCGTTTCATTTCTTCTTCCAGAAAAGCCCGGTTGTAAAGGTCCGTAAGAATATCGTGGAAACTTATGTAGTGAATTTTTCTCTCGTTTTGCTTTTGTTCCACCAGGCTCCAGGCAATATCCGCAAAATAGGAGGCTACCTGAATATCTTCATCAGAATAATCTCTGGGCTTGTTCCCGATTCCCATAATGGCCACAATTTTTCCCTGCCTGAAAATCGGCACCACCAGTTCCCTGATTATTTGGGGATGACCCGAAGGCAAATCCTTTCTATTAGGCAGGGTTGAATAATCATTATGGATTACCGGTTTTCTTTCTCTTAAACATTCAACCCAGACACCTGCTTCCGAAACCCGATAGGCCATGTTGCTTTTATTAGAAAGCTGACAGAAAGACCCCAGGGTCTTTGTGGACCAGGCTTTTAACTGGAGTTCCTGTTCATCGGAACTGACAAAGTGGAAAAATCCGATGGGACTATCTAAAATATAGCAAACTTCATCAAGTGTTTTTTGCAGGACTTTTTGCTCGGAATTATTCTGGGCAAAGGTAAGGAGATTGAGTCGAGCCTGGATTAGCCTCTCGGCACGTTTTCTTTCAGTAATATCCCAGCAAACACTTACAATTTCCAGATTATCCTCATCTTCAATTTTATTCTGGGTTTCAAGGATCCAGAAGTAGTTCCCCTCCCTGTGTTTGAACCGATATTCAAAAGAATATGGTTTTCCTTTCTTCATTTTTTTCCAGACAGGCTGGCTGAATATTCTTTTATCCTCAGGATGAACCTGCTGGAACCAGAGATCAGAATCCTGCAAAAACTCCTCGGGAGAAAAACCCAGCACATTAACTGCGTTATCATTAACGTAACTGATTACCGGCCTATTATCCTTTACCCGGTAGGAATAAATTACTGCCGGAGAGTTTGAAAGGATTGCATCCATCTGTTCCTGATTTTTCCGAAGGGCTTCACGGGTCCTGTATTCTTCAGTGATATCGGAAAACACCATAATTACCCCGATTATATTATTATCCAGGTCCTTAATCGGTGCCGCACTATCGGCAATCTGCCTCTCTTTTCCGTCGCGAGAAACTATAGTGGTATCATTGGCCAAACCCTGAACCCGTCCGGTTTCAAGAACTCGGAAAACAGGATTGGGAACCGGTTCCGAAGTTTTTGAATTAAAAATTCGGAAAACTTCGTCCAAAAGCCTCCCCTGTGACTCCTCGGCAGCCCAACCCGTTAGTTTTTCTGCCTGGGGGTTCATTCGGGTTATTACCCCTCCTGTGTCGGTAACAATAACGCCGTCCCCAATTGAATCCAGGGTTTTAGAAAGCTTTTCCTCATTTTCCTGCAGAGCTTCCCTGGCCTTAATCTGTTCAATAAACCGGCCCAGGTGCTCAGAAATTGTTTCCAGCATTAGTTTCTCTTCCTTAAAAAAGGGTTCTCCGTCCAAATCAGGCCGGGACATATAATAAACTTCAATTTTCCCGGCTTCTTTTCCAAACACCCGGAATCCAGAAGAAATTTTCCAGGGAGATTTTTTAAAGTTTTCGGTGGAAAAACTTTTATTATTATGGAGCACTCTGGCCGAAACAAGCTGGGGAAATTGAAAGGCAGAAGGTAAAATTCCCGGGAGTTTTTCCAGGGTTTTCTCCATTGTTTCTTCTTCCCTTAATAGCAGGGAAAAATTATAAAGTCCTCCCAGTTCTTTGGTTCGCTCTTTTTTTTCGTATTTATCCGTAATATCCCGCAAAATTATGGATAGAAACTCCTCTTCCTCTGGGAAAACAATCACTTCGTAGTACCGCTGCAGGCGGTGAGAGAAAAATTCCGTTATCACTGTTTCTCTTTCTTTAGCAACAAGACGATAGGTTTCAAGGAGGGCTCCGGGATAATTTCCCGTTTTGATTAAAATTTCTTCTACATCTTTACCAATAATTTTTTCTGCTTTTAGGCGGGTTATTTTTTCAAATACCGGGTTGACCTCCTGGAAGATAAACTTGGCAGGTTCGCGGTTAGAATCGAAAATAATCCGGTGCCGGGCATATCCATCCTGCATCTTTTTTAGCAATAGCTGCAGTCTTTTTTCTGCCTGCTCCACGAGTCTAACCTCCTTTTCTTTCCTGCTTGATATGATTCATTAAAAGTCCACTAAAAACCTTGTTGTTGCTGGAAACTTTTTTGTTTTTTGCGGCCATTGATTTTATTTCCTAACGAAGGCCCCCACCCTCTCCCAACAAAAAGGAAGAAGACCAATAGCAAACTTTCATTTCCAGAAGCCACCCGGATAGTAATTAATCAAAGAAGCACGTAAAAACCTCCAGAAAACAAAAAACCCGCAAACCAATTCGGTCCTGCGGGAAAAATTCTGGTGCGAAGGGGGGGACTCGAACCCCCAAGGGCAATGCCCACTAGATCCTAAGTCTAGCGTGTCTGCCAATTCCACCACCTTCGCAAAAAAATGGGGTGAGTGATGGGATTT
>PUNE01000097.1 GCA_003551665.1 Halobacteroidaceae bacterium | reverse complement strand
TGCTCAACCACATCTTCGAATCGCGCTTCCGTGAACGCTCACTCGGGCGGCCTTTCACCGAATTCCGTAACGTTTGTCAAGCGGGGGCTGCCCTGTCGTAAATTCCGACCCCTCGATTGTCTGTTCTTGATTCATGGCGGCCCCCTGTGTGAAACTGTACGTCATTACTACGTACAGAATACCACAAAAACCCCGGCCCTAAAAGCACATATCGATATTGGCGACAAAAATGTCGTGCGCCCAACTCGGGCTTTTTGCTTGTCTCACGCTGTCGATTCGTGTACACTATGGACTGTGTTGTTCAGACAGAAAGGCGGCTAAAGTGTTATATATTAGCATTTTAGCGTGCTAATAATCGGCTTTTGGTGTTACGGTTGTGCATTGCTGGGCACCTCACAAAGCGGCTTGACATGTAAGGGGTCACCTGTTCAAATCAGGTACCGCTCAGTTTTATAAGTTGTTGCAAGACCAGGAATTAAAAACCTGGTCTTTTTTGTGTGCCGGCGGTAATCGGCAAGGTGTGCTACAAAACGTGCTACGTTCTTGCTCGGTTGTCGGCCGTTTTTGGGGGCTTCTGCTCTCCCTGAAAAGCCCTCGCTCGACGCCCAGCGCGTCGCATGGCCGGCAAACTCGGCCCTCGCGTCCGTCTCCTCCAGCTGTTCGGTTTTTCCCATTCAAAGCACACCGAAGCTGGCGGTGGCCTGCTTTAACCTTCCGCTCAGAATTACACCACTCAGGTGGACTCTACCCTCTTCAGAATCCTGTAGCCCAAAAAACAAAGTGTTTTCCAAGCGGAACCGGTAGTTTAGCTAAGCGAAATCTCTGCAGTTTTTCAGCATTGCGAGTTGATTACTCCAGGGATTAATCTTCACGAAGACAACCAAACCTGGAGGTTTTGACTATGAGCAACAGTGATCCCGTATTCGCGCCGATCAAAATCGGCAATCGCACTGCACAGAATCGATTTGTCATCAATGCAATGGAGTGCTGTGACAGTGACGATGAAGGAAACCCAACTGATCGTACTTACCGTCGGTACAAGAACCTTGTCGAAGGGGGCGCGGGCTTAATCGATCTCGAAGCAATTACCGTGCAGTACGAGTCGCGGAGCCGCAAGAATCAGCTCTCCGTAATGCCCCATAACCAAAAGGCGCTCACGCGGTTCATGTCGGAAATGCGAAAAGTGGATGACAAACCCCTATTCGTTTGGCAACTCACGCATTCAGGTGAGCTGAGCCACCCGGATTTCTCGAAACGTGTGTGTGTCAAACCGCTTCCCGGCTTCGGAGGGGAGGTCATTGACGAGGAATACATCGAGAAGACAATCGATCAGTTTGTCCTAGCGGCGAAAATTGCTCACGACTGTGGGGCCGACGGCATCGACTTCAAAAACTGTCACGGGTATCTAGACTCACAGCTCCTCAGGCCCTACAACGACCGTAAATGGAAATACGGTGGCAGCTGGGAGAATCGGACGCGATTCACTTATACAGTTTACGAGCGTATCAGTAAGGAAATCAACGATAAGAACTTTATCCTTGGTTCCAAAGTATCAATCTGGGAAGGCTTCCCTGGAGGCCAGGGTTCGGCTGGTCCCGATTCGCCGGTCATGGATCTTACTGAATCAATCGACCTTGTCAAGGGTATGGAGGAACGTGGCGCACACTACATCATGGTGTCCGCTGGAAGCCCTTCGATTACGCTCGCGTTGTCGCAACCGGATCGGAAAAAACCAGATGACGTGTACCTTCACTTCACTTTCCAGAAGGCGGTTCGGGACGCCCTCAAACCGGAGACCGTGGTAATTGGCTCGGCATACTCAGTTCTTAACAATGGTGATAATGAGCTCCAGGCGCGCGAAAAGGACGAGAACACGCTGTGGTACTGGGCGAACAAGAACATCCGTGATGGTGTGACCGACATGGTCGCGATTGGCCGCCAGTCTTTGGCTGATGGCCAAATGCCAGTAAAGTTGTCTCGAGGTCAGGCGGAGGATGTGAACTGGTGTATCGCGTGTGATAACTGTATTGAGCTTCTGATCCGCCAGCAGCCGGTCGGTTGTACAGTTTATGACAAGGAATATGGCGCAGCACTTGCTGCCATCAGGAAAGAAGAAGGAAAACTTGGTGCGAAACGAACTTAATGGCGAGAGGCATTTATCTGATCCGCGCTGAACGGACGGACGCGGTGATTATTCGGCACTATCCGCCATGACACAATGACCGCTTTTAGATTAAATGGAGGTGAGGATGATGAAACCACGAGTTGATGGACAAATTCAACCGCACGTCAAACTGGGAATCTTTCATTTGAGAGTCCCGTTCGTGCATTACAATTTACCTTTGCCTGAGGTCATCACGGGGCTTGTGTGCGCCTTCGTGCACTTCGCGGTCGTACCTATCTATATCGACGTCTTAGGGATGACTGAAGCACAGGCGTACACCGTCGTGATCTCACATGTGTTCTTAATGCTGTTGCATTCGTTTCTCGGAGATTCAGCTCCAGGAGGTTGGATCACCGCATCGATACCGCTGACAGTCGCATTCATTTCAGGATTTCCACAAGGGGTCGAACGGATTCACGCCTTGATAGCGATCCAATTCTGGGTGGGAGCCATAATGCTCGTTCTGGGAGTTAGCGGTTTCGCAAAGACGGTAGTTCGCAAGCTACCGCAGTCGTTGAAAGCTGGTATTCTCATGGGAGCGGGTATAGCTGGCTTTTATGCCGTGCTGCACCCAGACTCTGGGTCTGCATGGAATATTGCCAACTTCCCTCTGGGCATTGGCGTTACGATGGTGGTGGTTGTCGCATTGGTGTGGTCCCATGCATTGTTGGCTCATAGGCGCAACATTGCGTGGATCAAGCTATTCCAGCAGTACGCGATGCCGATCGGTTTTCTCGTCGGTGTCGGTGTCGGGACAATTGCTGGCGAGATCTCACCGCCCGAAATTATGTGGGGTTTCGTTCCCACTGACTTCGGTGGC
>PUNE01000035.1 GCA_003551665.1 Halobacteroidaceae bacterium | reverse complement strand
CCGGTTCTGCCCAGCCGGGGCACATCCCGTTTGAGCAGGAGCTCATAACCCAGACCCGAGTCCCCCCCACGATAGAGGGCCGAGCCAGCCCAGCGATCCTCAACTTCTTCATCTACAACTCCCCGATCATATTCCCCGTCAATAATAAAGCGGTGACGGGGTGACAACCGGTAATCTATCCGACCTGTTGAAGAGGATTCCAGTTCGGTCCACTCATAATCATCATCCAGATATTCAAAAACCCCTTCCAGGTCAACACCCAGATTCAAACGCAGTCCACCAGGCCAGTCAGGGCGAAATTCCAGTCTGCTCTTTATTTCCGGCTCCAGCTTTCTCCACCGGTATTGCTCGTCCAGGTAAAGATAGGTTCCTTCAACTTCACCCTCCAAACCCAGGCGCATTCCAATTGGCCAGTCGGGACGAAAATCCAGATTTCCCTCTATTACCGGCTCCAGATCATCCCACCGATTTTCTTCTTCCCCGAACAGATAGGTCGCTTCCAGGTCCAGTCCCGCATCCAGGGTCAGGGGACCTCCTTCCCCCCTCCAGCCCAGACTGGTATCAAAATCCACCTTATCTTCCGAAAAATACTGCACCCCTATTTCTGCTCCTACCCGGCCATCAAAGGGGGTTTCCTGGCGATGCTCCCACTGGGCCTCCCACAGGGGCAGACCAGCATCAGCCCGGTCCTGCTGAATATAGAAGTAAAGGCGGCCCAGATCATCACCCCGATCCAGGTAAAAATGCTGGATCCCCCCGGCCAGACCGGTCCGGGAGTAAATATCAAACAGGACATTACCATAAGAATTATCCCAAAAATAGTTATAGGTAAGCTTAATAAAATATCCGCGCAGGGTAGAATAGCCTATATCCGGAGTTATACGCTGTTCTCTATCTTTGAGAGAAATATAAAGATAGGGCCAGTATAAGAGGGGCAGGCGCCCCGATAATTCCCAGAAAGATACGTGGCGGGCTATCAAACGGTCCCCGGGGTAAACTTCAACATGGGGCGAACGCAGGTAATAATGGGGAACATCATGATCACAGGTAGAAACCCGGGCCTCATCGAAAAAAAGTTCGTCCCGTTCCCCCTCTATTTTTTTACTGTGCAGATAAACATAACCCTCCACTTCTTCAGTAACGAAAGTACCCCGGGCATCAAAAACAATTACTTTTTCTTTTTCAAAATAATACTTGATTTCATCGCTACGAAAACCTGCATCACCCTGGACCAGGTAAACATTTCCCGTTGCCTGGAGATAACCCTCTGCAAAATCCACAAAAACCTCGTCACAGGTCAGACGATTATCCCCCCATTCAGCAACAACATTGCCTTTAGCTGTAGCCTGTTGTTCTTCCAGAAAATAATCCATTTGCTCGGCATTGATGTTGAAGCGGGTAGCGGACTGGGCCGAACAGCTTAACAATAGCAGCAACAAAATCGCTACCGGAACTGCATATCGTATCAAGTTTTATTCCTCCTAGAGCCGCCTGCCCACTCCTTTAAATATCAGAATCAGGCCAACTGCTAAAAAGGACGCATTGGGCAACCAGGCAGCCAGAAATGGGGCCAGCAGGTCATTGCGGCCCAGGGAACGGGCCAGGGACAAAATAACATAGTAGCCAAAAATTAATACTATGCTCAGTACCACGGCCAGCCCTTTCCCCCGACCAAAATTAATGCTCAGGGGAACCCCCACCAGGACAAAAATCAGGGAAGATAGGGGAATAGCCAGCTTGATGTGATAATCGACCAGGAGTGAATTAACATTGAGCCCGCTCCGGGAGAAAAGCTGTATTTCTTCCCGCAATTCGGCCCGACTCATTTCCTGGGGAGTCCGCTGCCGGCCAAAAAACCGTTCAATCTGCTGACCTACATTGATCTCATAGGTGTCAAAGCGAACCTGGAAGGCTGGATAACCCTCCTGATCAAAATCGATGGAAAGCCCTTCTTCCAGGTACCAGACATCATCATAAAAACGTCCCCGGGAGGCGGTAATCAGGCGGGGTAAATTTTCATCCCCCTCCAGCTCATAAACCATTATATCCTCCAGGGTTCCCTCCCGGGTGTTAACCCTGCTCACATAAAAGAACCGATCTCCCGGTCCCCGGAAGAAAACATTTTCTTCCACTCCCGGCGGAACCTCCTGCAGGACCACCTCTCGAATAATATTCTGGGAGCGGTGGGTTGCTGCAGGAGCAATCTTTTCATTAATAAAATAAGTTACCCCAGCCATAATCAATGCCACCAACAAAAATGGGACCATTATCCGCTGAAAGCTCATGCCTCCCAGGCGCAGGGCGGTATACTCATTATTTTTCACCAGGCCCCCCAGGGAATAGAGGGTGGCAAAAAGGACTGCCAGGGGGAAGGTCTGGACCATCAGGGAAGGCAGGCGGTAGACCAGTAACTTGAACACCGGCCATATTTCCACCTGTTTTATGATAATCAGGTCAGCCAGTTCAAAAAGGAATCCGCTGACCATCATTACTGAAATTCCCATACAGGCAATCAGGAGGGGCTTGGTCATTTCCCGCACCATATAGGTGTCGCAAACAGGCTTTATTAAACGCATAGCTTATCCACCCCACTTTTCTTTAGTACCTATTCGCTTTTACCAGACAGTTTCCTGCCCGGAATTATCCTGACCGGGAATTCTCATCAGCAATTGGTCTGGAATCCCGAAAACAGGGCAGGAAAAAATAGTTCTCCCTGCGAATAAGTACTTAGAACCGAGAAAGGAAATACAAATATGTCTGCTGTAACTGAAGTAATTGGACCAGTTTTTCTAATTATTGGATTGGGCTATCTTTTCAATCGGATCACTGCAGTTGATGTTCACAGCCTGACCCGGCTGTTTCTGTACCTGCTGTCCCCCGCCCTTATTTTTAAATCGGTGCTGGAGGCGGAAATCGGGGGCCGGGACTTCTTTTTTATCACCATCTTCACCCTGGCCCTGGCCCTGAGCCTTCTTGTGATTTCCTGGCTTACCGGAAAAGCCCTGG
>PUNE01000073.1 GCA_003551665.1 Halobacteroidaceae bacterium | reverse complement strand
GGTATAAGATTTACTCTGCAGATGGAGTCCAAATTCTACCCGAGCAAGCAGAAGAAATTGCCCAAGAAATTGAAAAAGTAGATTTTTTCCAGGATATTGAAACGAGCACGATGGAAAAATCCCTGGAAAACGGCCAGATTGAGTTTATTGGAGAAGAAATTTCCAGTGAATACATTGGGGGTTTAAGAAGTTTATATAAAGGTTTACAGGCAGGGGTAAGAGATATAAAAATTGTTTTTTCTCCCCTCCATGGGAATGCCAATCACCTGGTGCGAAGAACCCTAAAAGAGGATGGCTTCGAAGGGGTTTTTCCTGTTTCCAGGCAGGTAAGCCCCAACCCAGAAAAAGCTGTAGTGGCAAGTCTGAATCCCGAAGAAAGGGAGGCCTATGATATTGCCCTGATAGAGGCCAGAAAAGTTGAAGCGGATATAATTCTTGCCACGGATCTTGATGGGGACCGGTTAGGCTGCATGATCAGAAAGGGTCCAGGTGATTATGTTCTGTTATCGGGAAATCAGGTAGGGGCATTATTGGTAGATTATTACCTGCATCAATTGCAGAAAGCAAACAGCCTGCCTCCCAACGGTGTAATAGTAAAAACTATTGTTACTGGAGAACTGGGCGAGAGAGTTGCCCGCAATTATAATAGGGCAACAATTAATACCCTAACTGGATTTAAATTTATCGGAGAAAAAATCAATGAATTTGAAGAAAAAGGTAATTATAAGTTTCTATTGGGATATGAAGAAAGCTGCGGCTATCTGGCGGGCTCCCTGGTTCGAGATAAGGATGCAGTTGGATCAGCCCTGCTTATTGCCCGAATGGCTGACTGGTTAAAAGGACAGGGGAGTTCTTTAAATCAGAGGCTGGAAGAATTGCAACAGAAGTTTGGTTATTATCAGGAAGAACTGCAGAGGATTAACCTGGAGGGGAACGAGGGAGGGAAAAAAAAGGAAAAGATAATGTCTGGGTTTAGAAAAACCTGGGAAACCTGGGATGATTGGGCCCGACAAAAAGTTATCGAGGTAAGGGATTATCGTATGGGAAAGGGTTTTAGTTTTGAAAAAAATCAGCATTTTGACTTAGATTTACCCGTAGCTGATGTTCTTTATTTCCGCATGATAGAAGATAGCTGGTTTTGTATCAGGCCATCAGGCACTGAACCTTTGTTGAAGGTATATTTTTCGGTAAAAGGGTCCTGTAAAGAGGATGCCAGAAAAAAGTTGGAAGCCTTAAGAGTTAATGTCCTTGAAAGAGTAAGCTTTTTTTCTGGAGGGTAGTTTTTCTAAACTGTGGTGTGGGCAAAAAGGACAGTTATTCAGCCGGAGTTTTGCCTCTATCCGTAGAAGGGGAAAGGGGTTCTTAAGAAATACCAGATTGAAGGGTAACTGAGGTTAAAATGAAAAATTATTAGTTTCTTGCTTTATCCAGGGGCATGGATAGAATAACCCCTGAGAGGCCTAACCCATGATTTTTTCTATTGACCATGGATTGGTAGCTATTAATATAAGTAGTTCTTGTTTTTGGCCTGTCTTAAAAAAGGTCTTTATATCTAAGGCTTTTTCAGGAGCGAAGGGGTGGTTATTTTGGGGGTTGCTGAGATTGCAGTGGTGGGAAGCGGATACCTTGGTCTGGTAGTGGGGATTTGTTTTGCAGATCTCGGGAACAACGTGATAATTAATGATATTGATAGAGAAAAAATAACCGAACTGAATGATGGAAAGCTTCCCATCTATGAAAGCGGATTAAAAGAGATTTTTGAGCGGGTAAGGAAGGGGGGGCAGCTGGTATTTACCACTGACTATAAGTATACAGTTGAAAATTCCGAATATATTTTTATTTTAGTGGACACTCCTTCTCGGGAAGACGGGAAGGCCGATTTAAAGAACATCCTAAATGTTGCCAGGAGTATCGGTCGTAAAATTAACGGTTACAAGATAATTGTTATTAAATCAACTGTACCGGTAGGGACAGGCTACCTGGTAAAAGACATAATTCGAGAAGAAATGTTAAAACAAGGCCTAAACCATCCATTTGATGTAGTCAGCAACCCAGAATTTATGAGGGAAGGGGAGGCGGTTAATGATTTTTTTTCTCCCTCAAGGTTTGTAATTGGCAGTGAAAATGAGAAGGTTTTGCAAAAATTGTTGGATGTTTACCGGGATCACCTGAATCGGGAAATTCCTTTTCTTTTTACAAATATTGAAACAGCAGAAATGATAAAATATGCTTCAAATGCTTTTCTGGCAACAAAAATTTCTTTCATTAACGAAATAGCCCGATTTTGCGCGCAATTGAACGTAGATGTGCGTGATGTAGCACGGGGCATGGGTATGGACGAGCGTATTTCCCCGCACTTTCTCCAGGCTGGTTGTGGTTACGGAGGTAGTTGTTTGCCTAAAGATAATCAGGCCCTGGCTCAAATGGGCCGGGATCATGGCTTTCCTCTGGATATCGTAGAGGCTGTAATTAAAGTGAACGAAAGGCAAAAAAAATATATGGTAAAAATTATAGAAGAGAAAATGGGAAATTTGGAAGGCAAAATACTTGGGGTTCTGGGTTTAAGCTTTAAGCCAGGAACTGGTGATATGCGGGAGGCGCCTTCTTTGAGTATAATACCTTCGCTTATAGAGAAAGGAGCCTACATACAGGCCTTCTGCCCCGGTGGAAAAAAAGAAGCAATCTGGAGACTGGAAAAGTATAAAGGAAAAATTGAATTTCTCCAGGGCCCTTATGAAGCTATTGAGAGGTCCAGTGCCTGTGTATTATTGACTGAATGGGATCAGTTCAGGGATTTAGATTTTTTTAAGGTTAAAAAACTTTTGAAAGATCCTTTCTTTTTCGACTTCCGCAACCTTTATTCCAGGAGTCAGGTTGAAGAAGTCGGACCTATATAGCCCCCTACATGGTTTGGAGAAAAGTCTTGTAGGTGTTATGATTGTTTTATAGTCTTTGGGGGTGGGGCCCCACCCCCAAAAAATCAAAAAATAGGGG
The DNA here is from genome assembly GCA_003551665.1 of Halobacteroidaceae bacterium. Classification (GTDB taxonomy): domain Bacteria; phylum Bacillota; class Halanaerobiia; order B1SED10-174; family B1SED10-174; genus T1SED10-26. Next base: position 16 of record PUNE01000073.1, on the reverse strand, counting down.
GTTTACAAATAATGGC
>PUNE01000151.1 GCA_003551665.1 Halobacteroidaceae bacterium | reverse complement strand
ACGGGATTCTTCCTTCCTGGCACCCTCTTGGATACGCTTTCGTACGCATAGACGTTGTTGTTGCGCTTGACGTAGAATATGCTGGCCATGTAACCTATATGCACGGTTACACATATATAGCTTGCGTTTATATAGCCGATGCAAGCGGTATTTAAACAGTATTTAAGCGGTAATCAGACCGGATCGCTGTAGTCCACATGATCCGGGGATTTCGGTAGGAAGGTTTTGAACTGCATGTTTGGCGTATTCCTGCTGTATTCATCACCGCCTTCGCAATGATTTATCACGTCCTAGCTCATTGTCCGAAAGTAATGGGTTCGAACAGTGAAGATTTGATTGATCCGGACCTTAAACGGATACAGTTAGAATTACTTGGGGAATTCAGAAGGCTGTGCGAAGAGAACTCAATACCCTACATACTATACGGAGGGACTTTGCTGGGCGCGGTTCGGCACAGGGGTTACATACCATGGGACGATGACATAGATGTAGCACTGCCGAGAGAGGAATTTGAAAAGTTTATGAGTATCTGCGACCAAGAATTGAGAAAAGGGTTTTTCCTACAGACCTTCTCTTCCGATCCTGAATACAGTAACCAGTTTGCAAAGCTGCGTAAAGATGGAACCGTCTTCTTGGAGGAAAAAGTGGCAGACAGAAGCATGCATCACGGTATATTCATCGATATCATACCACTAGATAGGATATCTGATTGCAGTTTGATGAACGACCTGTTATCAACACATCTCCGCGCAATTTCTGTGGCAATTACAATTATTGACTCTTTACTACGAAATCGGAAGATATCCATTATAAAATTTTCACACCCCCTGTTGAAAACACAATACAAACTGATTACTCTATATAAAAATAGAAAAACATCCAGAATTGGACAGCTCTGCAATGGTCCTAACCGTTGGAGGAAAAGGAATTTTCATCCTGACGTTTGTTCTGATATTGTTTTTATGGATTTTGAAGGGGACCTTTTTCCAGTGCCCAAGGACTATCATGCAATCCTAACAAAAATGTACGGTAGATACACAGAACTCCCCAAACCCAATAATCGGATCACCAGTCATGAAATTAAGCATCTAGATACAGGCGAATCCGATGAGAAGCGCTAGCCACTTTCTCCTGAACCAAACCACTTTATATCAGCTGAACGCGAGTCAGAAAGAAATATTATGTGCGAACAGTCATGAAAATTTTCAATAACAGAACGATAGCGAAATTGAACCACGATAAAGTGAAGAACCCCCACCTATCGCTTTGAAGTTTCAGCCATCCGCCCATTGTCCGGTTTTTCAACGTCTCCCAAGTCAACACGTATAATATCATGGCCTGGTTTTCTTTCATTTACATCAGGAAGCTTCTCATAATCCCCATAAAGGTTGGTCAGTATATCATGATAAGATTTCGGTGCAGGCAAGGAGTGACCTTCAAAAACCAATTCATCAGCATCATAAAAATCATCGACTTTGATCAATTCAAACCGCCAAGATCTATGGATTGTCCCTGGCCTAAACAATATGGGCGCCGCATATTCTAGGTCGGAGCCATTGAACATGGTAGCAACCTTGTACTCGAAGCGTCTGTGAAGGGCCATCCAATGTTCCAATGCCCTGCCCATACGCGATTCACGTCCGATGTAAGGATTGAAAATTTTCTTTATGATTTTTTTCAGCTCCCTGCTGAGAACAATCAACTTGGGTTGAAGCTGACCGACAAGAAACGTATCGACAACTTTGTCATAAGGGAATATTGTGATGAATAAACCATGATGAATGTCAATGTCCTTTTTTCTATCCTGCACATACAATGTATTATTTTTTCTAACTCTCACTCTATTCATACGATAGTTTTTGTCAGTTTCAGGCGTTTGCAAAAAATACTCAGGATTCATATTCGTCCGACTCGCATTGATGAATCTGTCGTAATCCTCCCTTAACATAGCTATGTCCACATCATCATCCCAAGGTATGAAACCACTATGCCTGACTGCTCCTAACAAAGTACCATATGTCAAAACATAGTTGATAGAATGTTCCTTGCATACTCTGTCCACTTCCAACACGATGTCCAAGAAACCCTTCTGAATATCTTTAATATTGTAGCCGTCGATTATTATGTTATTCATCAGCCAGCCCTCTAATGCCAATTCGCGACTATTGATATCTAATCACTTGTTTATGGGGTGTCGTCGCAGTCCACTCATCAAGCAGTTTCAATCAAAGCAGCTCGACCCGATATATCTTCACCGGGTGAAAAAACCCACCGTTGCTTTGCGGATATGTTATTTCGTCGGCTACAGCTGAAATAAACAGTCATTAGTGTTCACAGGTCAGCACGACTTTGGATTTACACCAATAACATAGAAAACATTATTTTGCTTAAAAAATATTATATTAAAGGAAACAATGGATTCTCCAATCAAGGACTATTTTTTTTATTTATTCTGACGATGGTCACCCAGAGAAAGGATTTCAACCTCATGTATTGGAATACGCTGTTCAACCGGAGGCATCTGCTTATAATCTCCATATATGGATTTTAAAAACGAATCATAATTCCTGGGAGCTGGATACACGCCCCCTTCAAACTCAATCTCTATTGTATCGAGCAGATCATCAAGTTTAATTTTCCTATTATTCCAACGGTGGGGCCTGATGCATATCTGGCTCACATAATCGTATTCCTTGCTGTTTTTCCAGCATGTACAGACGCACCTCGTTTTGATTAAACACCTATCTATTCTATAAAGGACTTTGAAAATCGGATCCCGCATTGCAACACATTCCCACCCGCCTTTTCTTCTCGCATTTATTCTCTGTGCTTTATCTATAAGCATCTGGGCTTTGATGATCAGTCTCAGTATGGTCGGCTGGACCCTCCCGGAGATTTCCCCGACTGATATCTTGTCGTACGGGAAAATACTGATGAAGATTCCTTGATGCATCGGTCTTATCGAACCATCTTTTCGAACGAAGAGGGTCCCATCTCTTCGCAACTTAGCGTT
>PUNE01000115.1 GCA_003551665.1 Halobacteroidaceae bacterium | reverse complement strand
CGGTGTTAGTAACCAACTGGTAGTCTCCGGATTTTGCTCCCTTGGTTAATTCACCACCCACACCTACAGCCAGGCAGCCATTTTTAATCCATTCTTGAACGTTGTCCAAATTAACTCCACCGGTGGGAATAAACTCTGCCTGGGGAACTGGACCTTTGACAGCCTTTATGATTGCAGGTCCAAATGCACTGCCAGGAAACACTTTGATTATGTCTGCTCCCAACTCAAGGGCGGTAACGATCTCTGTTACAGACATGCAGCCTGGCATACATATTTTCTGGTAGCGATTGCAAATTTTAACCACATCCGGATTAAGGCTGGGGCCGACTATGTACTCCGCTCCCGCAAGCATAGCTGTCCTGGCCGTCTCAGCATCTAAAACTGTCCCTGCGCCAATAAGCACTTCATCTTCGTTATAATTGTTTTTTAATTCCTTGATGACCTCTATCGCGCCGGGAACAGTAAGGGTTATCTCAATTATATCCACGCCGCCTGTTTTAACCGCTTCTGTAACATTCAAAGCCTGTTCCGCTGATTCAGCCCTGATAACGGCTATAATTCCGGTATCCATGATCCGTTGGACATGCTTTATTTTGCCCAGCAAAACAATTCGCCTCCCCTATTTTATAAATTACTTTTTCATTACCACTGCTTCACCTTCCACAACAACAGTGTCGTCCTGCTTGACAACCTCAGTTTTTAACTTCAATATATTTTTCTCATCTTTTTTTTCAACTATTTCTACCCTGGCGGTAATAGTATCGCCAATAAAAACCGGGGCGGTAAATTTAAGTGTCTGACCCAAGTAAATGGTATTTCTTCCAGGTAGTGATGTCCCTATCACTGCCGAGATTAAGCTGGCCGAAAGCATTCCATGGGCAACTCTTTGCTCGAACCGTGTAGTTTTTGCAAACTCGCTATCCACATGCAAAGGATTAAAATCCATACTAATGCCGGCAAACCCGTAGACATCAGCTTCAGAGATTGTTTTACTTAATTGAGCGGCATCACCTACATTAACTTCTTTAAAAGAAAGATCACGTATCATTATTAACTTCTCCTTCCATGGTCAACCCACAAAGTTTATAAGCCAGTTCTTTTTTATGCTTAAGATTGGCCTGGCGAAAAATCATTACCCTTTGAGCCTGGGGCGAGCCGGCACCATGCATACTTTCTACCAAAGCCGTTCCACCAGTCATATTTTCCAACAAGCGAAGAATACGATATCGGGCTTCAGAACCGGCACCACCACTGCCTTGTAAATATTTAGAAATCATTGGTCCCACTTGATCATCGGCCATATCTTTTTCCGAAGGTAACGTAGCAAGAAATCCTCCAGCCAGATCATGGCTTAAGCGTGAGACCTCGTAAATATGCCGGGTTATGTTCTGTTTGGTTATGTTAGCCAACATGGTGTTGACGTAGTAAGCATTTGATGGAAGTTTAACCCCTTCCGCTGAGCAGGCAATAGACCCGGCATACAGAGTTTCAGATAAATGAACCATTTCGGTAATCTTGTCTCTTACATGGGAAGCCTTTTGCACCCCGACCTGTTCTACGGCAGCTGCTGTAGCCCCGATCATTACATCCATAACCCCGGTCTTGCATCCACCATAATTTTGACGATGAAAAGAAGCAAATCTTTCCACCATACTGCCACTGAATTCGTGCTCCCCACACATAAAAACTCTTTCCCAGGGGACAAAAACATCTTCCAAAATGGTCAAGGCTTCTCCGCCGACTATGCCGTAACGGGGATTTCCCTGGTCTATCTGATCATACTTTCTTGAATCATTAGTCTGACGTCCCAAGATATGGGTAACTCCGGAAGCATCTACGGGTATGGCGCAGGAAACGGCATAATCTTTATCTTCTTCCGTTAAAGCAATGGTAGGCATAACCAGAAACTCATGAGAATTAACTATACCGGTTTGATGAGCTTTAGCCCCGCGAACTATGATCCCATCTTTATCCTTTTTAACAACATGGACGTACATATCAGGATCTTCCTGTTTACTGGGCGGAAGATTGCGATCCCCTTTGGGATCGGTCATAGAACCGGCAACCATTTTATCCGTATCCTGGATATGCTGTAAATACTTCTTGAACCTACTGTGATACTCAGTACCCAACTTTTCGTCCATATCGAAGGTAGTACTGTAAACAGCATTCAGGGCATCAAAACCTACACATCTTTGGAAGCATGTTCCCGTTTGCTGCCCGAGCATTCTAAGCAGCTTAACTTTTTTGATCAAGTCCTCAGTACTGTGGTGAATGTGAGTAAACCTGTTCACTTTCTTGCCTGTTAAGTGTGAATTTACCGTAGCAAGATCTGTAAACCGGGGATCATGAGCACATTCATAGGTCATTGCAGCAGATTCCACATGGGGCCTTATTAAAGGGTCTTCAGAAAAATTGCTTAATAATTCCCCAAAGGCATATACTTTTGTGTTCAATTGTTTAAGGCTCTCTTTATATTCCTTGGACGTGAGCATATCATCTCTCCTATGAGTGAGTAAGAGTGTCTTTTCAAATATTGGATGTAAATACCCAATATTTTATATCTTATCCAACACTTCCGGATTTAAGGTACTATCTGGTACGTTGCCTTTGAAAAACTCAGCCAGCTGCCTGGCAACAGTTTTTTTAAGAAGCTGATAAGAATTGTTTGAATACCATGCCATGTGAGGTGTAACAGTAATTTTCTCAGGAGGTAATTTATACAATACATTCTCAAAAACCTCTTGCTTGCCTTCAAAAAGCGGATGGTTTTTGGGAGGTGGTTCTTTTTCAAAAACATCTAAAGCAGCTCCCTGAATTTCTCCCTCAGAAAGAGCCTTGTACAGAGCTTCTTCATCTATCAGTTTACCCCTTGAAGTATTGATCAGAAGAGCTGTTTTTTTCATCTTTTTAAGCTCTTCTTCTCCTACTATATACTTGGTCTCTCCTGTCAACGGGACATGCAGGGATATGAAGTCACTTTTTTCCCAAATATCATCCAGTTTTTCAGTATACT
>PUNE01000111.1 GCA_003551665.1 Halobacteroidaceae bacterium | reverse complement strand
TATTCGCGAAGAACAGATTTTAACCTGCAGTATATTTGGATGAAAAGGCAATCAGTAATCAAGGGGAGATTGATTGAACACCAGCTTGAAAAATTCTTTTTGTCTGGATTTTATTCTACCGATTTATTACATTTTGAATCTTCACCGTAGGGGGGCTGCATAGTTTTGGCCAATAAGTTTTTTTAAAAAAAGATCTTGGTAAGATAGAATTTTGTTCGAAAAAAGCAAGTAAAAAGCTGGATCCTTGTTTCCAAAAAACGAAAGAGAGTTAATCAAATTATTAAGGCCTGGAATTAAAATTCCTGGGCTCTTTCTATTAATTTTTTGAATGAAAAAATAGTCCAAAATTAGAATTCCGCGGAAAAGGTTCTCGCTAAAAACAAAAAAACCTTATCAACTATTGCACAAAAAATGCATATTTTTTTGGCCTCGGGTGGTACACTTTTACTTTAGCGTCCCGGAACACTTTACCATTTATAAGAGCAATTCACCACATAATGTGTATTTCAGCAATGCTGATATAGACATTATAGCTGATAGGATTACTACCAGTTGGCACGTTATCTCTCTCTGTATTCCAGCAATGCCGCTGTCAAATGGTGAAAATCATCATCAGGTGATAACCAGGGGAACTCTCAAGAGGGTGAGGAGATGACTTTGAATCACGTTTAAAACAAATTTGTCATGAAAAGTCAGCAAATGCCATAGTACTCGATGCAATTTAGGAGATCGAGTAAGGGTTGAAACTCAGGAGATGATAGTAAATGAATGATACCAAAATCAGAAAGGTGGAGGGGTATTTCCTTCCCCATTTTTAATTTCAATCCGCACCGGTGAAATTGAATTGAGACAGGTTTTTTAGCATAAAATTGGAACCAAGGCGGTAACGGATCCTGTTGTTACCAATTTCCTCCCCCTCCACCAGGTAATAATGGCGAAGGCGGGAGATGTGCTTGGAAATGGTTGATTTATTAAGCCCGAGTTCCCGGGCAAGATCTTGATTGCAACTGGGTTTTTCTGCCAGCCGGGCCAGTATTTTTAACCTTTGAGGATCACCCAGGGCGCGAAAAGTCCCAGCAAGATACTCAAATTCATCTCCTGGAATATGACTGTTGAGGAATGGAGAGTTTTTGACCGGTATGGCAATAAAGATTACACCGGGCAGACATGTATCATCATAAAGGCTGTGGGGGGATGAAAAAACCGAGGGCATCCAGATAATTTTGGTTACATCTTTTCCTCCCTCCAAATTTTTGTTGTACCAGGCATGAAGGGTTAGGGCACCATCATTATATGTCATTTTTTTACCCAGGCGTTGATAGAATTTTTCTGGAGGGAGTCTGTTAAACTCCATGAGTTTTTCATTGATTGTCTGTACCAGGGCAAGCTCAACCTTTTCCATAATTCCTTCGTAATGTTCTTTATAAAACCACCTGAAAAAGCGTTTTAAATTATCAATTTCTTGTTCTGGATTTGCCAGAACATCTTTGTAATGGGCTGATTCAAATCTTCGGTATTTTTCTTCATCTTTTTCTTTCCAGGCATACGGTTTATCCCAGAGGGAAGAAAGGAAGTCAGAGCAGGGTAGATCTTGAAAGTGATTTAAAAAATTAATAGAACTTTTGATAGGGAAAAAATTTTTCTTTGTAAGCAGATCCAAAAGAAAAGCCCAGCGTTCAAAACTTCCCCAGAAATCAATTATTGAGAGCATATCTTCAGGAATTTCATTCCTTTTTCCCTTTGCCCAATCCCGATGAGAATAATCATCGGGTGTTGAAATGAGAGTTAATAGAAGAATCATTTCAAAGAGAAGGTTGTAATCAAATTGAATATTGTCCTTGATGTGGTCTAATTTATGAATGGTAATGGTCATGGTCTGTACCCCTTTCCCCCGAGCATGTAGTTTGATCAGTTGGAAACTACTCTTATTTTAAACATGCTTAAATAAAATGTCAATAGGGCAAATTTTATACAGGGCAACGATGAAGTGCCTGATAGAAAGGCAGTTTAGCAAGCAGGATATGGGTTGACGGGTTTTTCCAAAATTGCTATAATAAAAGGTAGTTTCCTTTTTAGCAAACAACACCATGGGGCGAAGGAAAATACTTCTTTTTTTATGACGGGGGGGATGGAGAAAAACTAGGACAGTGAAAACAGGGATGGCTTTTTTATCATTTTTTAGGAAGGGGAGGTTACAATGCAGATTCGCAAGTGGTTCAGCCTGGTTTTATTTCTTTCTCTGCTTTTTTTCTTCTGGGGGTGCGATCGAGATGAGGAACATACTTTGACAGTTGAACTTCAGCCTGAGGTTGGCGGGACGGTTAATGTGGAAAGTGGTACAACCTTTCCCCATAATACGGTTGTAGAACTTGAACCCCTGTCGGAAGCAGGATGGGAGTTTAAGGAGTGGCAGGGAGAACATGGGGATGAAGTTACCTATGAAGAAGGGATCTGGAAACTCCTCATGGATGAGGACAAGGCCATCACTGCGGTATTTGAGCAGTTGCAAACCGATGCCACTTTAAAGGATTTGAGTCTGGAGCCGGGTATTCTGGTACGCGATGATGAATATCCCCCTCCGGGATTTGGCGATAGGGTTTTCCATCCCCATATAACAAAATATTATACGGCTCCCATTGTTTATGAAGAAGAATCAGTAAAAGTTTTTCCTGTGGCAAATGATGACGAGGCACAGGTCTGGGTTAATGGAGTTGAGCTGGGTACAGAAGAATATTTTGAACTCCCCTTGGAGGTGGGAGAACAGGATATTGAGATTGAGGTTGTGGCACAGGATGGAGAGACCACAAAAAAATATACTGTCACAGCGGAACAGAGCCCCTGGGCCCTGGTGGGAGACCCCATACCGGCCCCCAGTACAATTGATCGCGATTATCTTGGTCTTTTCCATGATGGAGATACATTGTTTCTGGGTTACAGTGACTGGGACAATGAGTATATAGGAACTGTAAAGCATTTTAGGGATGGAGAATGGGAAGATTTCAATGGCGGAGATTTTACACCGAAAGATATCCGCTTTTTCAATTTCTTC
>PUNE01000070.1 GCA_003551665.1 Halobacteroidaceae bacterium | reverse complement strand
GGATCAACAGTAAATACAACATCCCGTCCTTCTTCTACTTCATCACCGCTGGAAATGGCAGTACCATCAACCTCGGCAGTCAGTGTTCCGTTATCGGGCTGGGTAAAGGTAACTTCGTACCGATCTATTACTTCGGTCAGCTCTACCTCTACATCAATATCCCTATCCAGGTTTTCGTAGGTATAAGTCTGGCCTCTTTCACCATCTACCGGTTCTCCATTGACTATCCACTTATCTACCCGGTAGCCTTCATCCGGAGAAGCTTTGAATTCCACATCTTTGCCTTCATATATCTCATCTCCACTGGAAATTGCATCGCCATCAACTTCGGCGGCTAAGGTCCCGTTATCCGGGTCGGAAAAAGTTACTTCGTATTTTGGAATTTCTTTCATCGTAAAGGAAACTATCATTGATCCCCCATCTACTTCAAAGGAACCATTATGGTCTTCATAGCCTTCCAGTCTAGCTGTATACCAGTAATTGCCGTCCTCCAGGTCCTTAGGAGCCTTTCCTTCATTATCAGTTTTTAATTCTTCCCCGACTTCTTCTGTCCGTCCCTCATCAGAAAATACCTGGATGCTTACATCTTCCAGCCCATTTTCTTCTTTAAATGTTACCCTGTATTCTTCAACCACTTCTTCAACCATGGTAAAGGGAACTTTTTTATCTGCGCCATCTAATAAAAATTCACCCTCAACAAAATCTTCAAATCCATCTTTAATGGCAGTAAACCAGTATTCCCCTTCTAAAAGGTCTTTAGTTACCTCGCCATCTCCACCTGTAGTCAGCTCATCACCAACGGGCTCATTTAGAGCCTCATCAGCAAAAATCTGGATTAAAACTCCCTGTTCTTTATTTTCTTCGGCAAAGGTTACCGTATATTCTTCACGAACATCATCAAAGCTAGCTTTTATTTTTGCTCCAGCTGTGAATCTGGTTACCGTTATTTCTTCTTTTTCCAGGTTCTCTTCCACACCATAGGAGGCCCCGTCAACCTCCCAACCAGCAAACTCAAAAAATTTGTCAGGCTGGGCCTTAAGTTGTACATAGGCTCTGGACTCTAAACTTCTGGAGCCTTCAACTTCTTCTTTTTCCCATTCGCCCTCAACTTTCTCCTGGACATGGCCACCTTCAGTCGAGGTAATCTCAATATTGACCATGTCAGTCGTCGGGTCACATCCAGTCATTGCCAGCGACAGTGCTACCAGCAATGCTAATACGCCCAGACCCTTGAATAAAGAACTATTCATCATTTCGCCTCCTTTTGAACACTTGTCTTTTTGGGTTAAAAACCTACGGCAGCCTGCCCAGTGCCGTTAGCTACACTGGTTGTTTATTTGTTTTTTTCTCACCTCCCAGGGTATTAGGGTTTCACAAAACGGAAAAAAATAAGGGCCGTAAATAGTAATATATTCCCCAAACAGTCCAAAAAATTAAGAATCCAAAATCTTTCCCGGGGTTTTGTGTTTTGGTGTTTTCCTCTTGTACCCTTTGAGACCGGGAACCCAAACCATTACATAAAAAACCTTCCTACCAGGAACCCCCAAATTTTTACACACCATAATTATGGAAGGATTAGGTTGATCTATTGCTTTTAATAACTCATGCTTTTAGTCTTCTACAATTTTGCCTCACCTCCTTCATAGAAAAAGGTTTGGACTGAATTTATTGCCACTTTTTTATGTTAAAACCGTTTCTAAAAATGAACCCCCTCCTTTCCGCTATTGAAAAAATTCACTTTTTTCTAATAATTACTAATTTCAGAATAAGCCTCGCCAAAAACTTTCTCATTATGTATGATCAGAAAGGAGTATTTTGGGGTTTACATCTTCTTTTTTAACAGGATAAGCTTATCGACAAAAAAATCCCTGAAGATATAAACAACAGGCGAAACCAAAGGGCAAATCGCCCCAGGCCCGGGAAAGCAGATCCCCCAAGCCCCAATTAGCGATAGTTCTTTAGATAACGCCCGCCTTTAACAGCAATAATCTGATGAACCGATCCTGAGAAGAAAGGTCAAAACAAGGTTCCGTGTTTTCCCTTTTTGCAAAAATTTCAACACTCCCTTCTCTATTAAGTTCTTTCTGTATCCTGGGTTTTTTTTCTTCTCTTGGACCTATCTGCCCCCTGTAAAGCCCTTTCTCCGAAATTCAAAGGCGCCCTTTTTACCCTGACCATAAATTATCAGGGGAAGCAGAACCCTTCCACCTTGTTTTTTGTGCCTGGAGAAAGATTACAGATAATTTGAAGGAGGACAAATTCTTTTTAATTACTGGCATCTCTATATTGGGACCCCAAAAACCTGGTAAAAAACAACTACAGTACCCAAAATCACTTTTCCTCCAGAATATTCCAAGAAATATTTTCTATTCTAAGTTACGCCCTTGCCTCAATCAAGGGTACTATAACAGTCTGGTACTTTTAGGGCTTAACCGCTGCTGTTGGAAGGTTTCTCTCTCCCCTGCTCCCTGCTTCTTTCTTCTACCCCTATCCCAACAGTTCATCACCATGATTCCGGTCCTACTACAAACTTCAAGCCAGAAAAACGCAGCTACACGCTATATCATAAAAACCCCCAGAAAAAATTGCTTCTGGAACAACTTCCATTTTAATATAATTCTTTAACCCCTTCCCGGTAGCATCGACTCCATGGTTTTTCTGATTTCTGTTAAAATCTGCTGTACGACTTGGTGTAAGAGCTGCTAAAAAACGGATGGGGGCTATAGAAGGCGATGATTAAGCTGTATTCCCCTATCTGCGATGATTGCTTCTATCAAATTCCCACTTTCTTTTTCCCGGAGAAGGGGATCAGATATGGACTTCAAAACTACTGGAATTAACTGCAGGGGGAAACGATTTGGGATCAACCTGGAAAAAAGAGAAGGGGGAAACATAAAAGGGCCTGATTGATTTTTGGTTATTTCCCGGTTAAAATCTGGAACTATATGTATTCCTCTAAAACAAGGTCAACACTATATGTTTTTTCTTCACTGAAATTTATTTTTTCGGTTTCTACCAGGTAATCACCCGGATCAATTTTGCCATTCCCCAAAACATCTATCCAGGCATATACCCTATGCTCTCCCAGG
>PUNE01000080.1 GCA_003551665.1 Halobacteroidaceae bacterium | reverse complement strand
AGGGCAGCAATGGCACGCTCGGCGCGGCGATGGGCGGTGATGTAGGCTCGATCAACCAATAGGGGTTTCGTCGAGGAGGAGATGTAGACAAACCGATCGACACCGGCACGCTCCGCTTCGAGGGCAGTTACCGACTGGCGTCTCCATTCGGCCGGTATCGACGGCTGACGACCTTCCACCGGCCGGACTTGAACAACCCGTAGTTGATACTTCCTGGAACGAACGATTCCAGCACGAGCGCCAGGTAGAGACCGACAACACCGAGCGGCGTAACCAATCCGAATAGAGCGGCGGGAAGCGCGAAGCCGTACCGGCCGATCAGAGAGGCAACGAATGGCCAGCGGGTGTCGCCAGCGCCGACGAGTGCACCCGAGGCCGTCCCATCGAGACCGAGCCCGATGGCGCTGATCGCGGCGACGATGACGAACGTCGAGGTTACGGCGACCTCCTCGGAACCGGAGACGAATAGCCCGGCGATCGGTGACGCGAACAGGATAACGGTGGCCGCGACGATCAGGTAGACCACCATCGCCAACCGGATGATCCCCGCACCGTATGCATCGGCTTCCGATTCCTCATCCGCACCGAGGTGCTGGCCAACGAGCGAACTCGACGCCAGTGACATCCCCCAGTTGATGCTGTTGATCATTGCACGAACCCGCCTTGCGACCTCCAGGGCGGTCACGACGACGGGCCCAAATGAGGCGGCGATCCACAAAAGCGGGAAAATAACGAAACCCTGAGCAAGCCGACGACCGATCTCTGGAGCCGACACCTCGAGTAGCTGACGAACAATCGCGGGATCTATGACCGGTGTCGACAGCGAGATTGGGACCGGGCTCGGTTCCATGCCCAGGGCGCCGTAGGAACGGCCAAACATCCCCCACCCGAGGACGATCATTACTGCACCAGTGGAAAGCGTCGTCCCTAAGCCAGCCCCAGCGACACCCATCCCGAGACCGAAGATGAACACCGCGCTGAGGACGACGTTGAGCACCGCCCCACCACTCCGGATGACCATCTCGGTGAAGGTGTCTCCCACGCCGGTGTAGGTTCGGCTGGCGATCAAGTTCAACATCTCGAAGAGCACAGCTGGCGTCACGAACAGTAGATAGACGGTTCCGTGGCGGAGCGCCTCGGATTCGGCACCCAGGGCAGCGACCAGTTTGGTGGCGAACAGGAAAACGTCGCATCCATCGCTGCATGGCCAGATGGCTCGTGCAGCTGCGCCAACAGGCGCAGCAGCACTCGCCAGACCGCCATCTTGATCCTATCAAACGCCTTCACTAGCGTCGAGTGATCAGGCAGATCGGCCTTGAAAAGGCCGATCTCTGCCAGTATTTGTGGCATCTCGCTCAAGAGATCGAGCGCTTCGCGGTAGGACTTCTCCAAGTAAATCCGTAGACAATGCAGCGAAACGACGGCATAGTCGACGAATCCGCCGCCACCCTGCGGGGCGGCGGATTCGCCTCGACCACCACCAGCATTTTTAGCCAACGTCACGACGCTCCCAGTGAAGCGTGAGATTTTGGACATAGAGCATTCGCGGTTTCCCGTTTCAACTCCCTAGTTCTGACGGATCAACTCGACGTAGTCTAGCGATTCACCAGAGCCATCTGAAGCTAATTCACCATTAGCCTACATTGGAGAGGTCTCGGCGTTCACGGGGCGGCTCCGTCGACACGAGAAGGCCTTCGGTGGTGAGATCCACTTTACGGTAGCCACACCACAAGGAATAGACGCCAAACACAGGGACAGAAGTAGAAACAGACCTGATCGGTGCTCACTACCTCGTTCATCGACAGTCCCCCGGCCCAGTTTGGGAACGGTGAGGCTATCTCTCCGTGATGTTCAACTCGACATTCCAAGATTTATGCGTAGTTCACGGTAATACTGCTAACAAACTGATTGCCAATAGTTATTTAGCAACCACAGCGGTTTGTCGACCGCGACAGCAACTAAGTCGTGTTTCTCATAGAGGACTCGCCAGTAGTTTCGCAGTGTCTCGAGATCATCCTCGTTGTACCGATCGAAGTCGGTTCCCGCTAAACTGTTTGTAATCCCAACGATGTGGAAGTCGACCCGAATCGAAATGTGTTCAATCTACCTGAGTGGGTGGACCTCTTCGTGCATCAGACGGAGCCAGAGCGGACAAATCTTTTTCCACGGAGGCCCAAGAACCGCTCAGACCAAACAGTTCGTTTGACTTTGGAGCCACGTAGTTTTAACTCTCGAGTGATACCTGTGGGTCTGAGTCGTAATCCTCGTACAGATTAATCGCGTTTTGCCACCACCAATCTGGATCTTGGCCGTCCATGATCGCTTGACCGCTCAAGATCGACTCGAGTTGTGCTCGACGACTATCCTCCACTAGTTCCTTCGGACGGTACATCAACGAATAGTTACGCCAAAGACCGCCGCAAACTTGCCAGAGTCCATCCTCACCATCCGTCTTTTTACTTTTTCTTGTGCCGTCGTGGATGTGATTTCTCACGCAGGTAAACATCAAAAACGATACAAGCTCTTTCCCTTCGAGAGAGAGAGCGCCTCTATCACTTCAATTTGGGAAGCAGCGTTCGGCAAAGAAGTTGGTACCAGTTCAGTAGTCCTCGAGAATTAGGGTGAGTAGCCGGACGATTCTTCCTCATCGTTGATCATTCGTTCGTCCAACCTTGGTCCATATTTAAATCCACATCTGTAATATTGTGTACTATTGTGTCCTTAAGTTAGTGTTTATCAGGCCCTGTCTAGTTCAGCATCTTCTTAGTCGAAGTTTACATATTATGGGGTTAATTCAGTCTCTAAAAATTGTAATAATACATAAATTGTTCAAGCCAGTTTCAAGCGCTTCGCCGACTGCCCAACCATGAATTATTGAAACGGTTGACGCGTATTATGAACGTGTAAAACAACTTTCCATGAGGTTTCGGTCAGTATAGTCAATCCGACTATTCAGCTATAGCCGCCCAAGCGCAGTCCGATAGTCAAACTGATCGACGAGAAACACCGCCTCGGAGAGATCATGTTTCTCGCGAAGTCCATGCAGAAACGCAGCTGCCGGATCGGTGCCGTGACGTCCGAACAACTGAACGTCGAGAATCAATTT
>PUNE01000136.1 GCA_003551665.1 Halobacteroidaceae bacterium | reverse complement strand
GTTTCTGGCTGTGATGACTATCCGTATGGCGCCAACCTGGATGGGCGGGACGGTGTAATCTCTGGTAATTGGGCTCAAGACAACGAAGGCGATGCAGGAGTCAGTATCTCTAGCAGCTCTGGCGGGAACCTTATCATAAGCAGCAACATGGTGAATGACAGCGGTAACGGTATTGAGGTTGACGATGTAGATGGGTGCGTAATTACCTCTAATCACCTTCGCGGTTCGGGTGGTACCGGTATTTCTTTTGGCGGCACTGGTGCGGTTATCGGTATGAATCTGACATCCGGGTTCTCGACCGACATCTCTACTGGTGGAGCGTCAAATGTTGAGACAGCTAATAATGTATCGATGTAGAGGGAGTTAAATGCCTTTCAGCGTTGAAAGCCATGGAACTTATGCATATGGGGGCTCCTTTGGTGATCTAGGGGAGGATTACGAAGGTGAAGAAGGCCTATGGTGGGACTCGGGCTTTCTTTATCGTCGCCGAATTGCGATCACCGCTAACGGTGTGCAGCTACCCCTATACTACCCTGTAACTGCGTATATCCCTATAAGTGTTGTTGACAAGGGTAAAGCTCAAGAGGACCTGAGTGATATTGCAGTTGTCCACAGTGTTCGGCAAATTAACTCTTACAGCAAAAAGAACGAAGACTATATTCATGTCAAGTTTTATTTGCAAGAGTCTTTGGAGAAAGACGCATATGATGACCTTTACTGGATCTATTACGGCAATCCCGATATCGGTGAGTGATAGAGATGGATAAAATTGTTCTAGTTGATGGTGTGGCAGGTGTATTGTCAACCTCGGTTGCTCAAGATGACGAAATCCTCAAATCGTCCGAATTCAAAAACCTGCCCGAAATTAGCAATGGCGAACGTGCAACGGTCACGATCTTTGAGCGCTCTTTTGGTGGTAAGATTGACGAGTATGAGATCGTCCATGTAACTCAACACGACGCCGATAGCGATAAAGCCACTGTTGAGCGGGCTCAAGAAGGGACTGAGAAGCGCAATTGGGATTCAGGTTCTCTTTGGTCGCACGGCTTAACCAGTCAGACATTGTATGACTATATCCATCAGGTGCTGTCCAGCGGGTTCAAGATGGAGTCAGAGGATGGTACACTGTGGGAGGTTACGGTAAGTAACGACGGCGATCTTGAGGTTAATGATGTGGACTAGTTTTGGCTGGATGATCAGCCCTATGGGGGCGGGTTCACCAGTTTCTCAAGATGCCGACCTGGAAGACTGGTCGCTCCCGATGCGTAAGTCTTGGAACCAAAGAGGCGTCAGCTTTACTCGCCCTGGCGACCACTGGACCAATGGCCGCTCTGACAATCCCGATGCACGAGCGGTTTTTCGGTTTCGTGGGGATAAGGTTCGTGTCCGGTTTGTGGCTGCGCCTGATGGTGGAATAGCGCGCGTTTCGATTGGTAATACTGTGGAGTATGTTGACCTCTTTCGCATGGCCCGCTCTACTAAAACCGTTACGTTTGATGATTTGGATCCGGGGTTGCACGAGGTAAAAGTCGAACCGACCGGTCGGTCCCATTCTAACTCAAGAGGTGAACAGGTCCGACTGCTAAGCTTCGACTACTCGTTACATGTCGATGTGAAAGATATGGGTGAAGAAGTATATGATGTTGAGTGGTCTGGTAACATCGGAGGCGCATGATGTCTGACGATGAGAATAATAAGGTTATCCAGAAGACGATTCGAGAGTTACCTCCGAATCAAAGAGTGGCGATTCGTGCTCGGGCTATTTCTAAGCTGGGCGTTTATTCGGATTGGTCTGACGCTTTAGAGGTTACCACTCCTGGTGATTCGTCTATCCCTGGGCCGCCTGAAGATTTGGAGATCGACTTTGACACTCCCGATCTCGTGCTAGCTTGGGATGATGCGACAGAGAACGTTGACGGAACCAGGATCCAGGACTTCTCACATTACGAGATCCAGTTTCACACCCTAGAGGGGAGTCAGACAGTTGAGACTGTCAATACTGAGTATGTCTATCCGTTCCGACGGAATGAGCGGCATTTTGGTGAGGCTCAGCCTGATATAGATATTGAGATCAGAACGGTTGACGTATCTGGCAATCTATCCGGCCCTTTGACCGGCACGGCAAACAACCCTGAGCCTTCCACCCCCGAGGACCCGCCGGACCTTAATGCGGCGTTTAGCATTGTTAATATTTCGGCCCGCGCTCACCCAGATGATGACGATATCGTTCAGTACCACTTCGAGTGGAGGCCTTCTGGCAGCTCCACTTGGCAGCTTATTGGCAGTTCCGATGGGGGTACTCTCAGTCATGAGGTAGACGAGGGCAGCGAGAACTATTACCGGTTTTATGTGGAGGATGCCTTCGGTCGAGAAAGCGATCCCTCCCCGGAGGAAAGCGTCACAACCAGTACGGTGGACGTCGATGCAAACCCTCCGGATAACCCAGAAGACCTTCAAATTGTTGATGTCGGTATTGATGACGGCGAAGCCTACATCGATTTGGAGTGGAGCCCTAATCAGGAAGAAGATTTGGCGCGCTACGAGGTCCAGTACACAGCCGACGCCATCCTGCAGCCCATTATCTCTTTAGCCCCCGGAAAAACAGACTACACCTTAGAAAACCTGGACCCAGGTGTAAGTTACGATATTGTCCTTTACGCTGTAAACGAGTCGGGGGTGCGGTCTGGCCCATCCAACGCCGAATCAGCAACCACCCCAGAAGATGACACGCCTCCACCAACGCCGGAGGGGCTTGAGGCTCAGGGCGGAATCGAGTCAATCTTTGTTTCTTGGGAGGGGGTTGCGACATCGGGTCTAGATTATTATGAGCTGCATGGCTCGACCCAATCATCCTTCTTCCCAGATGATGATAATCTTCTTTACTCTGGTACGAACACTAGTTTTGTTCATTTCACGGACGGTGCTGAGACGTGGTATTTCCGCTTGAGGGCTGTAGGCACGAATGAGGAAACTTCTGATTACACCGACGAGAAGAGTGGAACGTCAAAAGCCTCATTCGATGTGCCAGACGAGCCACCTGACACCCCTGAGGTCGTCAGTATCGGCACTGGTCAAGACACAATCGACCAGGTTGAAACGGTTTATGT
>PUNE01000057.1 GCA_003551665.1 Halobacteroidaceae bacterium | reverse complement strand
GAAGCGGTTGAATTGAGAATGAGACCTGGGAAAACATTGAAAAAATGCAGAGAGTTTTGTGATTAATCACAATCAACTAAAAAAAGAAACTAAAAGGATATCCAGCAATGTCCCTGTTATTTGTGGATGTTTAACAATTTGTGTTATAGTATTATTATCAAATATTTTTTAAGGGGACTAAATATATGGAAAGAACTATAAATCGGCAAGTCCAGGGTTATAAAACACAGGATGGAGCTGGAGTGAATTTGGTCAGGGTTTTAGGAAAAGATACTGTTCAGGAATTTGATCCGATCCTGTTGCTTGATTCCTTTGACAGTAAAAACCCTGATGATTACAAAGGCGGATTTCCCTTGCATCCCCACAGAGGAATTGAAACCATCAGTTATGTGTATCGCGGACATATGACACATAGGGACAGTTTGGGAAATGAGGACACAATCGGGGACGGTGAGGTCCAGTGGATGACCGCAGGCTCAGGAATTTTGCATGAAGAAAAACTTCCTCCCGCCGAAAGGTTGCTTGGTGTACAGCTTTGGCTTAATCTTCCAGCAAAGGACAAGATGGTTCCACCAGCCTATCACAGCATAAAAAACAAAGAAATTGAAGAAATTGAACTGGAGAACGGCAAATTGAGATTGCTTGCCGGGGAGTACGAGGGAAGAAAAGGATTTAGTAGCAAATATCTGCCCCTGGATTATTACGATTTACATCTCAACCCGAATGGATCAATTATCTTGAATACAGACAATGAGCGCTCTGTAATGGTTTTTACCCTCTTAGGGGACTCTTTTATTGGAAATGAGTTGGTAAAAGAAAAGACGGCAGTAAAGCTTACATCTGGTGACCATTTAGAGATAAAAGCTACAAATAAAAATGCCCAGGTTTTATTTATTAGTTCGACTAGTCTTGATGAGCCGGTAGCTTGGGGAGGCCCAATAGTCATGAACACAAAAGAAGAATTGAAGAAAGCTTTTGATGATTTGGGTGAAGGTACTTTTTTACGAAGTAAGATTTCTTATTAATGGGTTTCAACGATTACTAAAAGGGGATGGTAGAGAAAAAACAGGATATTAGCCATTGTCAGTTCTCTCCAAAAAGGTATGTCCTGGGCTTTATTGGAAATCAGTGTTCCATCTATTACAATGGGGCCTGGCCAAAGGGCTCATCAGGTCCCGGCAAGCAAAGCATCCCCTATTGAAGCGAGTTTATGTTTACTCGTTTACAAGGAATAAGACCATGGGGCCTGGGGTATGCCCATTTTTAGATAGGAAAAGATAGCACCTCTTTGTCTCAAGTTAAGCAGAGCCTCTTAAGCCAGAATAAACTAAGCCTTTTTTTAAAAGACCGGCCAAATCTCAAGCCCGGGAAAGCATTGTTGCTTTGCCCGGGCTTTTTATTTTTCGCCAAACTCACATTTCCTGAAAATGGTTTTTTCCCCAACAGACTGGTTTTATTACATTTAGGTTATAAAAACTGGATCCCTTTTAATTAACATATTTGGGTAGGTAGAAATAGTTAAAATTTTAGGTTTTTCAAGGGGACCTTTCCAAATTAAAAAATTAGTTTTTCCCTACAAGGTATATTTACCCTTTTTCAGTCGCAGGTTATAACAAGTATCCCATGTGCAATTTTTTGTAACAAAAAAGGGAGCAGATGGGCCTGCTCCCTTTTTATAAAACTTAGTAATTACATATTTTCTGCAAAGAAAACATTTCTACCTTCATAGTCATCATTTCCATGTTTATTTTCTCCGTAGGTATTGTGTTCCTCATCTTCAGGTGGGCAATTTACCCGATCCCAGAGAGCCCCTCTTCTTCCATATATAGGAACTTCTCCTAGTTCTACAACATAAATTCCTCCCCCAAAATGGTCCGCCATGTTAAAACTAATAGTATTTCCATATATAGTAGCCTCAACTATATTTCCAATATATATGCCGCCACCGCAGGAGGAACCATCATCTTGTGCTGAATTACCATCAATTATATTGTTTCTTATAAGTACTATTGCATCATCCGGGTTACCATGGCCCCGAAGGTAAATACCACCACCGGAGTTTGTCGCCGTGTTGTATTTTATTTCATTTCCATCTATTGTTGCATTTCCTTCTCTTATGAGAATACCCCCACCACCAAAATTGGTACCGGTGGAAGAATTGTTTGTTATTTCATTGTCAAGGATTTCCACCAGAGAATCCATTGCCGCTATTCCACCGCCAATTTCTCCCTGATTATGGCTTATTAGATTGTCTTTAATATAAACAATACATTCTTCATCAACGACTATTGCACCATAATCTTCTCCCGTATTATCACTGATTTCATTTTCTTTAATTTCCCCGGTAGATTCTCTACTTATGGCAATTGCCCCGCCAGAAGTTCCCTCATTGTCAAAAATCTGGTTGCTGGTAATTGTAACATCTGAACCCATAACAGTAATTCCTCCGACTCCATTATCCGTAGTGTTATTTTTTATTATGTTTCCCTGGATTAGAGCGGAACAGTTGCTGGTGGTGGAAACGCCAATGGCTATGACACCAATTCCGTCAACATGGTCCTTGAATGTATTTTGAATTACAGTAACTTCAGATTCGTTGACTACATACAGGGCAGTAGACCCTCTGCTGGAAGAAGCTATATTGGCTTCAAATAAATTTCTTTCAAAGGTAGGATTGGCTTGATTGTTGACAAGTGCGCCTCCTCCCCGGGAAGCCGAATTTTCCCTGATCAAATTATCCTGGATGGTGGGGGAAGAGCCATCAATTATAAAACCGCCGCCGTAATGAGAGTTCGACCCCCCGGTTATGGTGAACCCTTCAAGCACAGCATCTTCGGTTTCATTATTTTCAAAAGTTACAACCGGCCCGTTGTTATCTCCGTCTATGATTGTGCTAATGACAATATCTTTATCCAGAGGATCGGTACTGGTTAGAATAATATTTTTCCCTGAGAAATTAATATTCTCTTTATAGGTCCCCGGAGAAACAATGATTTTGTCCCCATCTTTTGATGCATCAATTGCCTCCTGAATGGTCTCATAATCCCCAGGCACAGTTATTGGGGTCTCTATAAAAATAGCAATTAATTCCTTGTCTTCATCCATGGTAATCTTATAAGTACCT
>PUNE01000038.1 GCA_003551665.1 Halobacteroidaceae bacterium | reverse complement strand
TCCTTTGCTGGAAAGGGTCCGGGTAATTGCTGCTGTGAGAGTGGTCTTACCGTGATCGATGTGTCCAATTGTTCCCACGTTAACGTGCGGCTTCTTTCTTTCAAACTTAGCTTTTGCCATAGCTTTACTCCTCCTCACTTAAATGGATTAAGTTTTAATAATGTCTTTTGCAATATTGGGGGGCACTTCTGCATAATGAGAAAATTGCATTACATAGGTTGCCCTCCCCTGGGTTTTGGACCTGAGGTCAGTGGCATAGCCAAACATTTCCGCGAGCGGAACATTGGCCTTAACTACACGAGCTGCAGCGCGAGAGGTCATCCCTTCGATTCTCCCCCGGCGCCCGTTCAGGTCACCCATAACATCCCCCATGTATTCCTCGGGGGTGATTACTTCAACCTTCATTATTGGTTCTAAAAGAACTGGCTCGGCCTTTTTTGCTGCCTCTTTAAAGGCAATTGACCCAGCAATTTTAAAAGCCATCTCGGAAGAATCCACCTCGTGGAATGAACCATCAACCAGAACAGCTTTGAGATCTACCATGGGATAGCCTGCATAAACCCCAGTATCCAGGGCTTCCTTGACACCTGCTTCAACTGAGGGAATAAATTCTTTGGGGATGGTTCCCCCAACTATTTTGTTTTCAAAAGCAAAACCTTCTCCACTGGGTAGCGGCTCCAGGTCGATTTTGACGTGCCCATATTGCCCCCGTCCACCGGACTGGCGGACAAAGCGTCCTTCCACTCCCAGAACTTCTTTTTTGATGGTTTCCCGGTAGGCAACCTGGGGACGACCGATATTGGCACCAACATTGAACTCTCTAAGCATTCGGTCAACAATTACCTCCAGGTGAAGTTCACCCATTCCGGAAATAATGGTCTGGCCGGTTTCTTCGTCAATTTTCACCTTGAAAGTCGGGTCTTCACTGGCCAGCCTTTCCAAAGCCAGAGAAAGCCTATCCTGGTCGGCCTTGGTTTTAGGTTCGATGGCTACAGATATTACGGGTTCGGGAAAATCCATGGTCTCAAGAATAATTGGCTCGTTCTGATCACACAGGGTATCCCCGGTGCTGGTATTTTTCAAGCCAACTCCAGCAACTATATCTCCCGGTCGAACCTCTTTCCTTTCTTCCCGGTGATTGGCATGCATCTGCAAAATTCGTCCAACTCTTTCCTTTTTGCCGGTAATGACGTTGAAAACGTAAGAACCAGCAGAAAAGGTCCCGGAATACACTCTGAAAAAGACCAGGTTCCCCACATAGGGATCCGTCATAACCTTGAAAGCAAGGGCAGCAAAAGGTCCATCCTCATCGGCATGCCTGGTTAATTCTTCACCGGTATCAGGGTCAATACCCCTGACGGGCGGAACATCTTCTGGAGAGGGTAGATATTCAATAACAGCATCAAGAAGGGGCTGCACGCCTTTGTTCTTGAAAGCCGATCCGCACAGTACTGGAATAACCTGGACGTTAAGGGCTGCTTTGCGAAGGGCTTCTTTCAAATCGTCTTCCGGTATTTCGGCTTCGTCTAAATACTTCATCATTATTCCGTCATCGGTTTCCGCCACAGCCTCAACAAGCTTATCCCTGTATTCCTGGGCTCGCAAATGGAATTCTTCAGGTATGTCTTCCCAGCCGAATTCACTTCCCATTTCATCGTAGTACATTAAAGCCTTCATGTGGACCAGATCGATTATTCCGCGGAACTTATCTTCCTCACCAAGAGGAATCTGAATGGGCACAGCATTGGCGCCAAGACGTTCCCTCATCATATCAACAGTTCCGAAAAAATCAGCCCCCACCCGGTCCATCTTGTTAACAAAAGCAACCCGGGGGATCTTATAACGATCAGCCTGTCGCCAGACAGTTTCGGATTGGGGTTCAACGCCACCAACGCTACAGAAAAGTGCAATGGCACCATCGAGAACCCTCAAGCACCTCTCCACTTCAACAGTAAAGTCCACATGTCCGGGTGTATCTATGATGTTAACCTGATAATCTCTCCATAAACAGGTGGTGGCAGCCGAGGTAATGGTTATTCCCCGTTCCTGCTCCTGTTCCATCCAGTCCATAACTGCGGCTCCATCATGAACTTCGCCCATTTTATGGACTTTACCGGTATAGAAAAGGATGCGCTCTGTAGTTGTAGTTTTTCCTGCATCAATATGGGCCATGATCCCGATATTGCGCAACTTTTTAAATTTTCCAGGGGACATGCCCAAAACCTCCTTTTAATCTGCTTACCACCGATAGTGCGCAAACAGTTTGTTTGCTTCTGCCATCCTGTGAACATCTTCTCTCTTTTTTACAGCGGTTCCCTCTCCACGATAGGCGTCAATAATTTCATTTGCCAGCCGGTCTTCCATTTTACGTTCACCCCTATTACGGGCAGCCTGGATAATCCAGCGCAGACCCAGGGCAACCCTGCGATTGGGATTGACCTCAACTGGAACCTGGTAGGTAGAACCGCCAACCCGGCGGGAACGCACTTCCAGGACCGGCATTGCATTCTTGAGAGCTGTCTCAAAAACTTCAACCGGATCTTCCTGTGTCTTTTCTTCTATAATATTTAGAGCACTGTAGAAAATCTTTTCTCCCAGCTGCTTTTTGCCATCCCACATAACATAATTAATTGCTCTTGTAATCAATTCGTTATTGTACAGGGGATCGGCTTCGCGCTCTCTTTTGGGAGCTCTTCCTTTTCTGGCCATTCTTTCCCCCCCTTACCTATTTTTTTGGTCTCTTCGTTCCGTACTTGGAACGACCACGCCGTCTATCTTCGACTCCGGCGGTATCTAAAGCTCCACGGACAATATGGTAACGGACTCCAGGAAGGTCCTTGACCCGACCTCCGCGGACCAAAACTACCGAGTGCTCCTGAAGGTTATGACCTTCTCCAGGAATGTATGCAGTTACTTCATAGCCATTGGTCAAACGAACCCGAGCCACCTTACGCAGAGCTGAGTTAGGCTTTTTCGGAGTTGCCGTGGAAACCCGAACACAAACCCCTCTCTTCTGAGGTGACCCCTGAAGGGCAGGTGCCTTTTCCTTTTTTCTTCCCGCTTTCCGTCCCTTGCGGATTAATTGATTAATTGTGGGCAAAAATTCCACCTCCTTTGCAAAAAATTGACCCCCCCTGCAGGGCAAGAGGGGTCATACCAAGGGTCTTCCCTTTGCCTGGG
>PUNE01000061.1 GCA_003551665.1 Halobacteroidaceae bacterium | reverse complement strand
ATGTGTTTGATCTCGTCGATCCGCATTTTGATGCCCAGAAGGAACAGCAAAAACGCCAGCCCCAGTTCCGAGAGCGTGGCGGTGAGTTCGGTTGGCTCGACGAGACCGAGCACGACCGGCCCGATTACGACGCCCGCGAGAATGTACGCGATAATCGTCGGCTGGCCGGTTTGTTTGGCCACAAATCCGGCGGCGGTCGCCGCAAGCAGAATAATTGCGAGATCAAGAGAGAGTGCGACTTCTGATATCATCCGTGGTACGTAGCCCTTGTCCTATCCGGGGATTAATCGTTTCGGTGGCTGTGGTCTGTGTGAATCGGTGTCTCGACCACCGAGTACGTGGAGTCGCTTGGATTGCGTGCTATCGTGTGGAATCTTGCCGAGGTATTGCGGAAGTCGTTCGTCTCGGCGTCGTTGATCCACTTGCCAGGGATCGAAGACTGTGTGGAAACCCATAGATAGTGAGCTGTCTCACTACTTGTGCTGACTATAGAGGCCCTAGTCAGGACTGAACTCAACGCCGGTGATATCGAATCGTGCGCCGCCGTGTGGGCCCGCCGTCACACCGACGTCCCACCCGTGAGCCTCAGCCACCTGCTTCACAATCGACAGCCCGAATCCTGTTCCATCTCTCGAGGTTGAATAGCCCGCTTCAAATACGTCCTCTCGTGTCGGCTTGGGAATCCCGGGGCCATCGTCTTCGATGTAGAATCCCTCATCCAGTTCGCCAACGGTGATTGTCACGTCGTCGCCAGCGTGTTCAACCGCGTTTCGAATAAGGTTCTCAACGAGTTGTTGAACTCGACTCGTATCTCCCAGGATCGTTCGATCACAATCCCCAACCAACCTCGCATCGGCAGTTGTCACGTTCTGCCAGCAGATCCTGACCAGTCCGCCGAAATCAATCGGCTCTGGCTCGCGGACACGCTTGCCCTCGCGGGCCAATGTGAGCAAGTTGTCGATGAGTTCAGCCATCCGAGAGAGTGCCCGATCGGTCGCGTCCAAATGCTCGCTCTTGTATTCTTCTCGCAGGAGTTCGACCCGCCCCTCGGCGACATTCAGTGGGTTGCGTAGGTCGTGACTGACAATACTGGTAAACTCCTCGAGACGATCGTTCTGGGTACGGAGCCGCTCGGTTGTTCGATCCCATGCCAGTTCGTATCCGATCCATTTTCCAATGAGATCCACGACCGTCACTTCCCACTCCGAGAACGGCTCCCGACGCGGGTCGGTATCGTAGAAACAAAACGTCCCGTACACCTCTCGGTCGACGACGACCGGCGTCCCAACATAGCAGCGAACACCCCACGCTACATTGCCCGATTTTTCCATCAGTTCTGGGGCCTCGGCTGCAATATCCGACAGCACGAGTGTCTCTTCGTCAATGATCGCCCGTTCACAGTTTGTGGCGTTCAAATCAACGACATCCCCGGCCTGGATTGTTCCGTCGGGCGCGCGGACCACCTCGAACGTGTACTGGTCACCGCGAACCCGCGAGAGCGAGCCGTACTCCGCACCAGTCACGCGCTGTCCGATCTCGATAAGCCGGTCTACGCGGCTCTCAAAAGACTGATCCGTGTCAGCAATTGCGTCGTAGATTTCCTGCAGTGTCTGTTTGTGGGATTCGATGAGGGTTTCTCGCTGGCGTTCTTCAGTGACGTCCTGAAAGTACACTGAAAGGCCTACCTCGTCGGGATAGGCTCGGACATCGAACCATCGGCTGAGCGGTTCACAGTACCACTGTAATGCCCCCAACTGTTGTGTCTGCATTGCTTCCAGACACGTCTCGTGGAACGCTGTTCCTTTGATCTCTGGGATTGCCTCCCAGATGTTCGTGCCGACTAATTCGTCGCGTGCTCCTGGCTCATCCAGCATCGCACCCAATAGCTCCCGTCCCTGGTCGTTCGCGTATTGGTGATGCCATCTGCTGTCGAGGGCCAATACACCGTCGGTCATCCGGTTGAAGATGCGTCCGCGTTCCCGACGTGCCTGCCTCCGTTCGAGTGCGTGGCTGATCCAGCGTGCCATCAAATCAACCACCGCTTTCTCCGGGCCGGTCAGCGACGTTTTTTCGTCTCGGTCGGCAAAGCACAGCGTCCCGAAGAGTTCGTCGTCAATAATGAGTTTCGCCCCGACATAACAACTGATGCTCCACTTCTCGTAGGCAGGATCATCCGCGTATCCCTCGTCCGGGGCGTTGGCAATTGCAAGGATGTCGTCAGCCTCGATGGTGTGGCGACAGTATGTCCCAGACAGGTCGGACACCACCCCGGCTTCAACGAGGTTGGAACCGGCAGCGTACCGAACCGTATGATGGGCAGTGCTCCGATCAATTTCAACGATATGTCCGTTTTCTAGATCAAGAAACTCACAACCCAACGTAAGTAATCGCTGAATTTTCTCGTCGGGCGTCATCTCAGCATCGGACGTAATCTGGTAGATGTCTCGGCGATATCCTTCGACGGTTTCAAGCTGTTCTCCCCGTTTTTTCGCTTCGGTCACCTGCTGGAAACGGCTGATCCTGAGTTCGCGTTTCACATGGTACTGTTCGACAGCGTTCTTGACGCGGTTGGCAAGGACCATGTACTGACTGCTCCCGCGTTCTTTCTGGAGATAGTCTGTCACACCCGCTGAGATGGCGTCACTGGCAATTTCCTCTGATCCCTTCCCTGTATACAGAACAAACGGGAGATTGGGATGCGCTGCACGGACGGCTTCGAGAAACTCGATGCCGTTCTTGCCTGGCATATCATAGTCTGAAATGAGACAATCAAAGTTGGTTTCGCTGAGACGGTCGAGGCCATCGCTGGCACTGGTGGTGGTTTCGACCGCAAACCGCTTGTCTTCACGTTCAAGAAACGTTGCGGTCAGGGCTGCGAGATCCGGCTCATTATCCACGTGGAGAATGCGAATACTGCCCGCGTTCTCGCGTACTGACTCGCCCATAGTGGGTTCTAACGCCGACGGAATATAAGTGTGATAGATAATTATATAAGAATTTAATCAAAAGCGGAGCTACAAGTCTCACGCCCCGCATTCAGCACGCAGTTCCCAATTGTTCGAAAGGATTTCAGCAAGGCTGGCAGATTCAATATGTACGCCCGGAACACTAACGTCCGACCTCATTCCAAGCGGCATGCCAAGTCGGCCGGGAAACCCTCGTGCCAGGCGACTGTCGTTGCGGCCGACAGCGGGCCGTCTGTCACGTGCCTGGGTTCGCCGAACGGTCAT
>PUNE01000147.1 GCA_003551665.1 Halobacteroidaceae bacterium | reverse complement strand
TTCCCCGAGGACCAGAACTTAGCGCCTTCATTTCGAGTGCGGAGAAAGCCCTGTCCCTCAGCGCGGGGAATATGTCAATGCAGCCTTCAGGCAGACCGTGGTACACTGAAAGGGGAACCATATAAGGGCTTGGTGGGCAAAGCACGTACCAATGAGTCCTTCACAAATTGGTAAATCTACCCGTGTCGACGTCGAGAACGTCGGCGGGATCAATTCGACATCCGTGAAGTTGTCTTCTGGTATCAACGTCCTTACTGGAAAGAATGCCACGAACCGGACGTCGTTTCTCCGTTCGGTGATGGCCGCACTTGGCAGTGATAACGCCTCACTCAAAGCAGATTCTGATCAGGGATCAGTTACCCTCTCAATCGACGGTGAGGCATACGAACGCCAGTTTGAACGCAAGAAGGGACACGTCACCACTGACGGAGATCCCTACCTTGAGGATCCAACTCTCGCTAATCTGTTTGCTTTTTTGCTCGAATCGAATACCGCACGGAAGGCGGTCAGTCAACAACAAGATCTCCGTGAGATCATCATGCGCCCGATCGACGTCGAAGATATTAAAAGAGAGATCGAAGACGCCCAGGAGAAAAAGAATATAATCGATCGACAGATCGAGTCAATCTCCGAGCGTCAATCGAATCTCCCCGCGCTGGAAGAGCGCCGGCAGACTCTGCAGGCAGAATTAGAGGAAGCTGAAACTTCGCTCGAGGCGCGACGCGAAGAACTCAAGGCTGCGCAGGAAGCCGAATCAGAGGCAGATAGGGACCTCGACGAGCAACTCGAAGCACTCCAGAACGCCCGTAACGATATCGAAGACATCCGGTTTAAACAAGAGACCGAACAGGAGAGTATCGATCACCTCGAGACGCAACTCGAGGGAGTACGGTCCGAAATTGAGTCGCTGCCTGAGGCACACCAGGCTGATGCGGGGGCCATAGAAAGCGAGCTAGAAGAACTTCGCACACAGCAGTCTGAACTCGATTCTAGCACTACCCAATTGCAGAGCATTATTCAATTCAACGAGGAGATGCTCCAAGGGACGAATCCGGAAATAACCGCAGCGCTCACCGCGGAGTCAGACGACGAGGATGAACTTACCGATCAGTTACTGTCATCTGGAGAGTCCGTCGTCTGTTGGACCTGTGGAACGACCGTCGAAACGAAACAGATCGAGGCGACAATCGACCGGTTGCGGGAGCTCCGTCAGCAGAAGGTGACCGCACGGAACGAACTTCGTCAACGTATCGACGACCACAAACAGCGATTAGCGTCCGCCAGGGAAACCCAACAGCGTCGGCAAACGCTCTTCCAGCGTCGGGATGAGATCGAGATGGAGATCGATGACCGTCAGGACCGGTTCGAGGTTCTCGAGGAACGTGAACGTGAGCTCCGGACGCGTATCGACGACCTGGAGGAGACCGTCAGCGAACTTGAAGCGGAAACCGAAAGCGAGACACTAGATCGACAGAAAGCCGTCACCGAAGCGGAGTTCCGTCTCGAGCAGAAACGGCGCGAACTCGAGGACGTCGGCTCGAAAATTACCGACATCGAGGCCTCACTTGACCAGCTCGAAGCGCTCCGTGAGCAACGAGAGACGGTTGCTGACCGAATGACAGAGCTACGGACGCGAATCGACCGCATCGAACGAGAGTCGGTCGACGCGTTTAACGAGCATATGGCTTCAGTTCTTGACGTGCTCGAGTATGAGAATCTCGAGCGGATATGGATCGAAAAGAGTGAACTGACCGTCCGAGAGGGAAGGCGGAAGGTGAACAAAACGACGTTCGATCTCCACATCGTTAGAAAAAATGCGGATGGGCAGACCTACGAGGACACTATCGAACACTTGAGCGAGAGCGAACGCGAGGTGACTGGCCTCGTGTTTGCGTTGGCAGGATACCTGGTCCACGAGGTGTACAACGAAGTTCCGTTTATGCTCCTCGATTCACTCGAGGCAATCGATTCGGAGCGTATTGCAGCGCTCGTTGAGTACTTCAGCCAGTATGCCGAAATCGTCCTCGTGGCCCTGTTGCCAGAGGATGCAGGCGCACTGGACGAGACGTACCGGTATGTCTCCAAAATTTAAACTCCTTGTCAATCTTATTTGAACGGCTGAGTAACGGGTAAGCGTCCCCTTGATTGTGCGTTCAATGGTTCGGATCATAATAACCATGACACGTTCCGAAAATTACCGGGCCAAGTTCTTGATAAACTGTATCACTGAGTGAATTGGTCACTTCTCCCCCCCCTAATCGGGACTCCGCTGTATAAATGGTTATTAAACATTTGCTGCACTCAACATAACGCTCCCAAACGGTACGGCTGTTTGCGACAGCACGTAGTTTATCGACTCTCCGAGTAGCATCTGCCAACCCCCCACTGTGAATTCTGTAGTTTTATCATCAATCAAGCTACGTTAAGAACGATTAAGGCCTGGTAATTGACGAGCAGTAATGTCTCAACCACTATAGCCGAAATAGGCTGAATTAGGCACCCAAATACCAGAATCCCACTCAGAATATACTCAATTAGACGGTGTCCTGTGATAATAGTAGTCTCTGTCCCGATCATACCTACTCTCAGGTGTGTAGCTCCGGAAATATCCAGGCTCAAGGCCCCTTTTTTGATACCACTTCAACGGAGCAGTACGTGCCTCTATTGATCGGCAATTCCTTCTAACGACATAAATAGAAGTGTTTCTGAGTTGTTGGTCTGCAAAAATTCAAACTATAACCTGTGTTTCTCGGTACTGAACGAATAGTATAACGAGTGTTGATCTATCTCGTTTTCAAAAAGGGAGTAAAGGGCCTTGTTTAGACGCCAGAATTCATGGGTTTGAGCGGTCGAGCATGAGTTCGACGTTTCTGACAGCACATTTGAGGACGAATTCGCGGAACTGACCGAACCAGGTTCGAGCACGGACGATCTCGTCGTATTTTCGCCGAAGTGCAAAGAAGGTCGATTCGACGTTCGAGCGTTGATGGTACGTTGTATCATCAATCAACACATTACCCGCAACGCCGTGCCAGCCGAACTCACGATATTTGATCACCGGTTTTACGCCCTCTGAACGGAGTTTCTGGCGTAGTAGCCACCAGTCGTACCCTTTGTCAGCGGTGAGAACGCTCACTTTGTCGAGATTTCGTTTGAGCAGTTGCCATCCGATCTGGGAGTCGTGCGGTTGTTTCATCGAACAGTGTATGTCAAATATCACACCAGTCTCGCAAT
>PUNE01000062.1 GCA_003551665.1 Halobacteroidaceae bacterium | reverse complement strand
CTGGTGCTTGACCTTTCCCCGCTCCCCACAATCAACTTTTCTGGGATTAATTCTTCTTTTCTTAAAATCCCCAGAATAAAGTTTGCAAACCCTTCAATATTCTCTTCAGGACTATATATTTCTCGCCAGATCTTTTCAATTTTGTTTATTTCCTTCCGAGTAATCCGCAAAGAAGAAACAACCATTCCTCCTGCGATTCTCTCTGGACAGGACATCTCTCTCGCCAGACTCCTCCCTATGATAGTGGTAGTTAATTTTATGGCCTGATCAGGCACTGGATCTTCTTCCTCTCCAGAAATATCCGGCCAGGAAACGGTTTCCACGACCTTTCTGTAAACCAGGTGGCGGAGAAAGATCTCCGGAAAATTCAGGAAAAAATTCTTGAAGGCTTTCCTGATTTCCTCAGTTTGACAAAAACCCTTCCTTAACTGCTCAATCAGGGGATTTCTTTTTTTGATGTCTTTTCCCACTACCTCCTCCACCAGTAAACACCTCCCCATCAGAAAAGAATTTTTTACCCAAAGCCCTTCTGGGTAGGATTTATGGGAAGTTAATTTACTAAAACCTTAAAAAGGTGTTTTTTCTCCTAACCCACAGGCGAGGGGGGAAATTGATTTAGCTTAGTTTCAGAATTCCTCCAAAAAATCCAGCATAGCCTGCCAGGCCTTTTCCGAAGCCTCGGCATTAGCCTCCGGAGTTCCTCCTCTAAGATACCTTTCGCACCGAACACTCCTGCAAAAAAGCCGATAAGGAACCCCCAGGGAGTGCCCTGCCTCGGGAAAAACCATGTGCTCAAAAAAATAAGGATGGTCATGCTCTCCAAGCCTTTCTTCGGCTATTCCTGCAAATTTATCGGCCGGCCACAACTTGTCATCTCCCCCCGAAACCAAAAGAACTGGACCTTTAATATCTTCAACCGGGATTGTTGCCTCTTCAACTACCTCTCCTTGATAAAAGTCATAATTTTTTATGTAGGTTTCCCTCCAGCTTTCGGCTGGTCCATAAGTAAAAATTGGAACAAACGGAACCGGTTTTTCCCGGTAGGTCCAGGCAGGTTGGTCAAACTGACCTACTGCCTGCCAGACCACCCCGCTGGCCATAGATGCTATAACTCCCCTTACAGCCTCTGGGAAGTATGATCCCAACAACAGGGCCAGCTCTCCTCCTCTTGATCCGCCTCTTACAAATACTCCTCCTTTTTCTGCTTCATTTCTTCCCTGCAACCATGCCATGGCTGTTGCAAAATATTCCAGAGGTATCTCCTGCAGGTTTAGAGGCAGGTCCTCTGTTCCAAAATAGGCAAGGGCCAGGGTAGCATAACCATGATTAGCAAGGAGAGCAGCTTCTTGGGGGTTTAAACCTCCCCCGGATCCTCCCAGAACCATAATGGCCGGGAAAGGGCCATCCCCGGGAGGTCGGAAGAAGGTTCCCACGAGACCTTCTTCTCTTATTTCCTGGACCTCAACTTTAGGACCCACCAGATACCTTTCTACTTCCCTGGCAGCAATCTGTTCCCCACCGACCTCCAGAGTCAATTCCCGGTGAGTAACTTCCAGGGGATCAATTTCCTCAGGGCAATAATCGGGATTCTGAGCTTTTTCTTCCATGAACATAAAAAGCCCCATTGGTTCAACTCCTTCGTATGTGCCCTCCAGGGGACTCTGTTGGGCTGGATTAATTACTCCATTGTCATCGGCAACAAAGGTTGCCCATGATTCCAGGAAATAATCCAGCTCTGCTCTTAAACGAAGGGTGATTTTTTCTCCCGGTGTACAGCCAGTCACTTTGATTTTTACCGGTTCATCATAACTTGTGGACTCTACCTCCAGCCCATAGGCATTAATATTTCCATTTGATATGACCAGGAAAAGAAGAACAAGAAACCATAAAAACCTTCTCATCTTTTTTCACCTTCTTATTAAAAACAAACCCTTATTTTCAACATTCAAAAAACTCTATAGGGAAATAACTTTCAGTTACCCGATCCTTCCGATTCCTTTTTTCAAAACTGGCCCAGGCGACCGCTTTCCAGTGCTTTTTTTTCACAGAGCTTGAATATGCCCCAGCCCAGAGCAGGGAAAATAAAGGCAATGAATAAGGCCAATAGAACCTGTTCTAAAGGCAGCTCCGTTATAAAAGCTCCTCCTATCATTACTTCTCTGATCAAATGAGAAGCCATGGTTCCTGGCAAGAAACTCGCCCAGAAAAGGTTTATTGGAGCCACAACAATAACTATCAACAGGAACTGGACAATCTGGAGGATTGACCTGATCCGCTTGAAGTGAAGCTGTAAACCTCCAAGAAAAAATCCTATCCCTACAACTGGCAGCAAAAGCAATATCAAAAGCGGAAAGATTGAAACCAGGTCCAGATTGAAAGAACGCTTGGTTATCAGAATAAGGACCTGGAGAATTGAAAAAACCATGACCAGGTGCACTCCCAGGCTTGCCAAAAGACGGGTTATTGTAACCCGGGAATAACCATATGGAGACATATAAAGCTGTTCCAGGACACCCTCTCTGGCTTCTTGAAAGAGTGTACTGGAAATATCCTGATAAATATGCATGGCCAGAATCCAGGTAATATAACCGACAATAAGATTTTCCAGGCCAGTTCCGTAAATTTCTGTTCCCCCAGCCAGACCCCGGTAACCCAGGAAAAGGAGTATAAAAACCACGCAGAAAGTTAGGAACCCCCCCAGAAAATTGAAAAAATATCGTTTTAAAAGGATCAATTCACGCCTAAACTGTGCTTCTAGCAAAACCAGATTTGACAATATCGTCCCTCCTCCCTGTAAGTTGCAGAAATACTTTTTCCAGGTCAACATCCTGCTGTTCAATAGATCCAATAGAAGTATTTTCCTTACGCAGGATCTCGATAATCCGGTAAAATTCTCTCATGTCCTCATATTGGAAATAAATACAGGGTTTATTGCCATCACTTTTTTCCCAGCTGACCCCATTAATTATCATCAGATCTTTTTTCTGTTGAGGGGTCAACTCCTGGGCAAGTTTTATCTTATAGGCTTTAACTTTAAAAAGTCCGAGCATTTTGTCAACCCGCTGATCAGTTACTATCCTACCCCGGTTTAAAATTACTATCCGGGGACAAATTGACCTGACCAGGTTCATGTCGTGGGTGGTAAGCAAAATGGTTTTTTCTTCTTCCCTTACAACGTCCTGGAGCAACCTGCGAATATCTAGAGATGATTCTACGTCAAGACCAAGAGTCGGTTCGTCCAAAACCAAAAGTGGGACATCCACAACAAGGGCGACTGCAAGAGCAAGTTTTTGCTGCATTCCCCTGGACAGGTTCCTGGCAGTTACATTTACCTTCTTCTCCAAACCCAGACTGTCAATTAACCATTCCATTCGATCTCGTTTTCGCCTGATTTTTTCTCCCTTTAGCGAAGCAAAAAATTCCAGGTTTTCTCTAACCGTCAAAGGCCAGTAGAGATTCCTGGTCCCCTCAAGGACAGCACTTAAACAACGCAAGGCCCGGGAACGGTTTTCCCAGGGATTAGTTCCGGCAATTTCCACTCGCCCGAAATCAGGAGAAACAAGCCCACAAATTATTTTCACCAGGGTAGTTTTCCCCGCCCCATTGGGGCCAAGAACTCCTATCAGTTCTCCCCCATTAGCTTTGAAGTTAACATTATCCAGGGCCTTAATCTCTCCATTTCTACCCGGAAAAGTCTTTCCAATTTCCTCCACCTTGAGCATACTTCTCACTGGAACACCTCCGTTTTTCCTGGCCGGATTAACCATTATTCTCAGCCTTTACAAAACCAAAAGTATTTTTTTGCGTCCTCAGCGGGGATTTTTAATTTCCAAATTTTCTGTGAAATTTTTTTGGTTATCCGGACTTTTTCATTTAATTTTCTGCCATTTTTAACTTTTTGCCGGACCCTTACTTTTTCGGATATCTTCCTTTTGTAAATTAAACTTTCTTGGAAACCCCTTTTCCTGCTTGTCTATATGCTCTAACCATTTTCTGGTAGAATATCCTAATAATTCTGCTTATCGAGTTGTTTTTGTAATTAAACTCTTCTTAACCACCCTGTTCACAGTTTTGCTTTCCCCTTTTGGAAAAATTGAGCACCCTGGCACTCAGAGGATCCAAAACCGGAAGAAAAACTGTTCTCTCCTGGCAAATTTCCCAGTAAAACTTTCAGAATCAGAAGGATAAAAACCTTAATTGATAAAAAGCCAGGCCCATCAGGATAGTTAAAACCGTCAGGTAGAAAATAAAATTGTTCCCACCAACAGTTTTATGCTTGATCCCAAGACTATGTAGGTCCACGGCTATACCCCCTCTGCAACAATTTCAAGTTTTTTCCTTCCCAATTCAATTAACCTGTTAAGTTTTTTATAAAGATTAACTATTATGACCGGATTTCGCGAAAAAACCCCAACCACAACTTCCTCCTTGCTGGCCATTCAATTTTAGTCTTTTTTTCACCAATCTTTCGGCTTGGAAAGCCAGTCTTACTGCAAAAACCAGGGTTTTTCATTAATACCAATTTCAAACAAATTGTTAAATGCTTAGGTTAATATTTTAAAGCAACGAAGGCTTATCCCTTAAAATTATATATCTAAATATTTAAAATGTCAATGCTTTATTTTAATTTTTACCATTATCCCCTCCAAACGGTGAAGCTTTTTCTTCAGCAAACCCTTCCAGTTGCTTCCATTTGATCTCCCCCTCCTAAAATATTAATAAACCAAAACAAAAAAAATAGGAGGTCGCCCGAGTCACGACCTCCTATTACTCCAGTCATATTATTATATTAATTTATTCTTCAGAGCCCACAAAACTACCCTTGTCCTGTCCCTGGTACCAAGTTTGCTGTAAATGTTGCTAACATAGTTTTTTACTGTTCCTTCCGTCAAATAAAGCTTATCGGCTATTTCCAGGTTATTTAAACCTTTGGCCATCAGGGAAAGAACTTCTTTTTCCCGGGTAGTTAACACCATTTCTTGTTCCTGCGTTTTTTTCTTTTCTCCCTTTGCCCTGTCCACCAATTTGCGGGCAATATCAGGGGGCAGGAATACCTCCTCTTCCCTGAAGACCCCCTTGATAGCTCGAACCAGGGTCCGGGAGGGAACATCTTTTAAAAGATAAGTGCAGGCTCCGGCTTCCAGACCTCCAATAACCAGTTCGTCGTCATCAAAAGTGGTTAAAATAATTACTTCTGTTTCCGGGTAATCCTCTTTTATTTTCCGGGTTGCTTCTACCCCATCGACTACAGGCATCCTGATATCCATCAGGACAATATCAGGCCTATAACGGGCAACCAAATTGTAGGCTTTTTCCCCATTTTCCGCCCCACCTACTACTTCCAGATTCTCTTCCATTTCCAGTATTTTTACCAGGCCTTCACGCACAATCCGCTGGTCATCAACCACCAGGATCCTGATTTTTTCCATGGGTTTCACCCTTTTCCCCCAGGTCAACTTTCAAGAAAAAGCCCCCGGATTTTCGATTGCCAAAATTTAGCTTCCCGCCAAGGGTTTCAACTCTCCTGGCCAGGCCTTTCAATCCTGTTCCAGTTTTCAGTTCTTCACAACCCACCCCGTTATCAAGTATTTCCAGAGAAATCAAACCCTCCTCCGGGTCCTGGCGGAGGGAAACCTTTATCCGATCAGCTTTTCCATGCCGCAGGGCATTGGTAAAACCTTCCTGAACTGTTCGGTAAAATAATAGTTCAGCTTCGGGGCCAACCGAAATCCCTTCTTCCAGCTCCATTTCCACCTCAACACCCATTTCCTGGAACAGCTTTCCCAGTCCCCGGATTGCAGTTTTCAGGCCTTTTTCTTCTAAATCCACTGGTTGGAGGGCTTTTACTGCTCTCCGGATATCTTCCAAAGATCCCCTGGCCTGCTGCTGGATCTCTTCCAGGAGTTGACCCAGCTGTTTTTCCTTACCATTTGCCATTTTTCGAGCAATTTCCAGGTTTAAAATGATACCTGTGAGATTGTGCCCCATGGAATCGTGAAGCTCCCGGGCAAGCCTGTTCCTTTCCTCTAATAACAACATTCTCTCTTTTTCCTTGCTCGATTTTAAAATCTGGGAATAAGCTTCTTCCAGCTTTTTCTGGGAAACTTCCAGTTGGGCTCTCGCTTTTTCCGCCTTGCTCTTTTCCTGTGCTTGTTTAACTGCCAGGTAAGCCAGGCCATAAGAAAAAACAAGAACAAGACTATTGATAAGGTGGCCAGTAAACAGCCTTCCGGCAAGGGAAATTACCAAAAGGAAGGATCCTACAGAGAGAAAAAAGACCATCCTTCCTAGTTGAGAAGAAAAGAAAATTATACTTTCAGTGATCAAAATTACGTAAAGGACAACGGCAATTCCGCTCTGGAAAAAATGAGCGAAACCCGCAATGGCCAGGACCTGAAAATAAAGAGTAGCAGTACCCAGTTTTTCCCTTGACAGCGAAAGAAAAATTCTCCGCCCCCCATCCAGTAAAAAAACAAGGATTAAACTTATCAATGCAG
This sequence comes from Halobacteroidaceae bacterium, assembly GCA_003551665.1. GTDB lineage: Bacteria > Bacillota > Halanaerobiia > B1SED10-174 > B1SED10-174 > T1SED10-26. Next base: position 93,871 of record PUNE01000062.1, on the reverse strand, counting down.
TTGGACTTACCGGTTCAGGGGAGAAAAATAACACCAACAGGACAAAAAAATATCCTCCATACTTTGCCAGGCCAAGGAAAAACAACGGATTATTTAACACGCTCCCCCCTCCTTTCCTCAGGCGAAGGTTGAAGCAGGCTGATAAAAAAACTGGTTCCCTGGGAACCAGCTTTCACTTTTTAAAAGGGATTCCCCGCAGGTTCCCCTGTATTTTCATTTTATCTTTTTTGGCTTTTTTGCCCTTTTCCGGGAACCTCGTGACACCTCCGGCAGCGAGCTTCATAGACCTCCTGGGCTCCCACCAGGATTACTGGATCAGTGTAGGCGGCGGGGACCCCATCAATCAGTCGCTGGGTCCTGCTGGCAGGATTGCTGCAGTTCATGCAGATGGCGTGCAGTTTTTCAACGAATTCAGCCATGGCCAGTATCTGGGGAACAGGACCAAAGGGTTCTCCCCGGAAGTCCCGGTCCAGGCCCGCAACAATCACCCGCAGGCCCCTGTCGGCCAGTTTCTCGCAAACTTCGGGAAGCTCTTCGTTAAAAAACTGGATTTCATCTATCGCTACAACATCTGTATCCGGATCAAGGCGTTCGAATAATTCGTTGGGGTCGTCAATTGGTACGGCCTCCATTTTGTTGCCATCGTGGGAGGTAACCCGAGCAGTATGGTACCGATCATCAATTAAGGGTTTGAAAACCTGGACCTTCTGCCGGGCGATTTCCGCCCTGCGTATTCTCCTGATCAGTTCTTCACTCTTCCCGCAGTACATGGAGCCGGTTATTACTTCGACCCAGCCAGAATTAGGTATTTTATGCACTGTTTCAGCTCCTCTCTACCTTTAAAAAGTGAAAGCAGAGCGCGAAGGCTCTGCCGAGAGAAAACTATTCTTCTTTTTTCCCGTACTTGCGCTGGAATCTTTCGATGCGGCCACCCTTGGTAGCAGTCCTCTGCTTGCCGGTATAAAATGGATGGCAATTGGCGCAGATTTCCACCCGCTGGTCATCCTTGGTTGAACGGGTATGATAAACCTCACCGCAGGCACAGGTGATGGTAATTTCTTTGAGTTCAGGATGAATCTCCTTTTTCACTGTCCTCGCCTCCTTTTGTTGTTTTCAACTTAAATATTATAACATACCCGGCAGAGGCTGTAAACTGCTTAATTGCCCCTGCTAACGGGGAGGCAGGTAGCGAATGGGATTCACTGGCCTGTTGTTGAGATGAATCTCAAAATGAAGGTGGGGACCGGTCGAACGACCCGTATTGCCTGAATAAGCTATTACCTGCCCCTGGTAGACAAAGCTTCCCCTGCTTACCAGGAGCCTGCTATTGTGAGCATATCTGGTAACGACTCCTCCACCGTGGTCAATATCAATGGTATTGCCGTAGCCCCCATTCCACCCGGAGAAGGAAACCCAGCCTTCCTTGGCCGCCCTGACTGGTGTTCCTGTTGGAACAGCAATATCAAGACCTTCGTGAAAACCTCCCCAGCGGGGCCCGAAATGAGAAGAAATACGACCGCCTGTTACCGGCCAGACGAAGGAATCGAGGGTTCCACCTCTTTCGGCAAAATCTGCAGGTTTGGCACCGGGAACCACTACTTCCTGCCCAATCTCCAGGCTGTTAAGATCTTCTGCGTTGACTCTCCTGATTTCCTCCGGGCAGACACCATATTCTCCGGCAATACAGTCAACCGTTTCTCCCTGTTTTGCCTTGTGGACTGTTCCCCGGATATTAATAACCCTAATTTCATCTCCCGCCCGTATATTATGTACATTGGCAATATCATGATTTACACCGGCCAGGGTGGCCACATCAATACCATACTTGCGGGATATATCCCAGAGGGTTTCCCCGGGCTGAACCTGGTGGGTGGAAAAACGTGCTACACTTGCCACCCGTTCTGCAATCTCGTCAATTCTGATCTGAACTTCAAGTTGGACACCGTTACCCCAGGTCTCGTCACCACGAATATCCATGGGTCCCAGGTGCCCGTCAGCTTCCCGCTGAAAGAGGCTGAGTCGCTGGAAAAACCGGAAATCAGGCCCTTCTTCCGCCAGGCTTACCTGGGCGGGAAAAACCAAAAAGATCATACAAAAAACCAGCAAAATCTTCCAACTTGCCAAAAGCCACCTCTCCTCCCTGAAAAATTCGTTATAAAAAATTTATGGGTTTTTCTCCCTCTTTTTGCCCGGAGAATAACCAGGAATAAAAACGGCATTGCGACGGATTAAGTTTTCCAGGTCTTCCTCCCGGCAGGCGGAGAGAACAACTTCCCCAGCGCAGTTCTGGCAGATAAGCTTGATTCTGTCCGGGAAAAGGTCAACGTGAACCTCACGGCTGCCGCACAAACAGCCCAGCTGTCCATCCAGAACCAGCCCCTGCAACCGGTCAAGAAACCTTAAAACAAGGTCCGGATTGATGAAAAAATCATTGCCCTGCATCTTTTCAGCTATGGCCTCCAGCCTTCCTGCAAGGTCCTTTTGGGGACCAAGCTTTCCCAGCTGGACGTCAGTTTCCGAACATTTAATCGGCCGGGGATTATCCCCCCAGAACTCTTGCCCAGAAAAAGAAAGGATATGCTCTTTCTCGCAAACTGCACACAAATAAACAAGTTTATATTCATCATTATTTTCCCAAATCAGAGAGGCCTTCTTCTGCCCACAGGAGCATTGCGGCTGAATTTTCCTGCTACCAGAAAAGGAAAAAGCATGCAGGTAGTCTGCAATTATTAGTCCGCAGGCCGGACATCTCAGGGACAGAGTAGTTTCCCGGTTGATCAGCATTTGGCTTCCCTCCTGTTGATACAAGTTCTGCCAGGAAAGCCAAAATCCTTCCTGTAACCGGAAAAATATAATTTATCTAAAACAGATTTCGGCAAAACAGAAAAATTTCCTCCTTCATCCCCTGCCTCCTGCCTGAAAACCCGTCATCTCTAAATTTCAGGATTATCTCCTGCAGCCTTAACAAAGTTTCGGAATAGAGGATGGGAGCGGTAAGGCCGGGATTTAAACTCGGGGTGAAACTGGGTTCCCACGAACCAGGGATGGTCTTCCAGTTCGATAATTTCCACCAGCCTTCCATCGGGAGATACTCCGGAAAACCTCATCCCAAATTGTTCCAGCTGCCCGCGGAACTCATTGTTCAGTTCATAGCGGTGGCGGTGCCTTTCGTAAACAAGGTTTTCCCCGTATATTTCCCCGGTCCTGGTATCCTTCTCAACCCGGCAGGGATAAATTCCCAGCCGCATTGTTCCTCCTTTATCATTTACATTTCGCTGTTCGGGCATTAGATCAATTACGGGGTATGGTGTTCCGGCAACAAACTCTGTACTGTGTGCATTTTTCATCCCGGCCACATTCCGGGCAAATTCAATAACGCTGCACTGCATTCCCAGGCAGATCCCCAGGAGGGGAATCCTGTTTTCCCGGGCATAGCGAATTGCTTTTATTTTACCTTCTATCCCCCGCATTCCAAAACCGGGAGCAATTAAAACTCCGCTTGTTCCACCCAGCATTTCTTCTGCTGTTTTATGTTCCAGATCCTCTGCATGCACCCACTTGATTTCCACGGGAACTCCTTCAGCAAGTCCCCCATGTTCAAGGGCTTCAGTAATGGAGATATAGGCATCCGGCAGCTGGGTATATTTCCCCACAAGGGCTATTCGCACCGGTTCCTTCTTCTGCAGTCTTTTTATTTCCTCTACCATTGCCGCCCATTCCTTCATATCGGGTTCGGCCATCCTGACCTTAAATTTTTCCAGGACCAGATCAGAGAGGCATTGTTCTTCCAACACCAGGGGGATTTCATAGATGGTATCAGCATCAATTGCTTCAATAACGGCTTTTGTTTCAATGTCGCAAAACAGGGCAATTTTTTCTTTCACATCCTGGCTCAGGTGGCGGTCACTCCGGCAGACGATGATATCGGGTTGAATACCGATGCTTCGCAGTTCCTTCACTGAGTGCTGGGTCGGCTTGGTTTTCAATTCCCCGGCCGTTGTAAGGAAGGGAACCAGAGTGCAGTGAATGTACAGGACATTTTCTCGACCCAGGTCGGTTTTTAGCTGGCGGATGGCTTCCAGAAAGGGAAGGCCTTCAATATCCCCAACAGTTCCTCCAATTTCAGTAATAACAATATCTGCATCTGTCTCCCGGCCAACCCTGGTAATTCTCTCCTTGATATCATTTGTAATATGGGGAATGGTCTGAACGGTAGCTCCCAGGTAATCCCCGCGCCTTTCCCGGGAAATAACTCCTGCATAAATACGACCAGCGGTAATATTGTTGCTCTGGGTAAGGTTGCGGTCTATAAAACGTTCGTAGTGTCCAAGGTCCAGGTCTGTTTCTGCTCCATCCTCGGTGACGAATACTTCTCCGTGCTGGTAAGGGCTCATTGTTCCAGGGTCAACGTTAATATAGGGGTCAAACTTCTGCATTGAAACGTTCATGCCCCGGTTTTTTAGAATCCGCCCCAATGAGGCCGCGGTAATCCCTTTGCCCAGGGCAGAAACAACACCACCGGTTACAAAAATATACCTGGTTGTTGTCATTATCCCTCTCCTTTCTAAATTACATCTGGTCCGGGGCACTGATGCCCAGAATTTTTAATAGGTTGCGTAATACCCGGTGGGTACCGCTGACCAGGGCCAGCCTGGCCTGCCTTATTTCCGGTTCTGCTGTAAGGATTGGGCACTTGTTATAAAAAGCATGGAAGGCCTGGGCCAGATCGTGCCCGTAAACAGTGAGAAAATGAGGGGAAAGGTTATCGTAACTTTCCTCCACTATATCAGGGAAACGGACCAGGACCCGCAGCAGGGGTTCTTCTTCATCGCCCAGTGGCGCCAGGTCGGCATCACCGGGACCCGGAACCACTATTTCTCTTTCCTCGGCCTTTTTAAACAGACTCATCATTCGGGCGTGGGCATACTGGAGGTAATAGACGGGGTTCTTGGCCGACTGCTCCCGGGCAAGCTCCAGGTCGAAATCCATGTGGCTCTCTGGACTCCGCATCAGATAAAAATAACGGGCAGCATCAACTCCTACTTCCTCCACCACGTCCCGCATGGTCACAAATTCTCCTGCTCGCTTGGACATGGGGACCTTTTCTTCTCCCCTCCACAGGGTGACAATCTGGACAATGAGGATCTCCAGAGTTTCCCGGTCATACCCAAAAGCTTCTACTGCGGCCTTCATCCGGGCAATATGACCGTGGTGGTCGGCACCAAGCACGTCAATAACCAGGTCATATCCCCGCTTGAGTTTATCCAGGTGGTAGGCGATATCTGCAGCAAAGTAGGTATAGGAACCATCAGACTTAATTACAACTCTATCCTTTTCATCTCCGAAACGAGAACTGGCAAACCAGGTTGCACCATCCTCCTCGTAAAGGAATTTCCGTCGTTTCAGCAGAGAAATTGCCTTTTCCACCATTTTATTCTCGTACAGGGAACGTTCACTGAACCACCGGTCAAATTTAATTCCCAGTCCTTTCAGGTCATCTCTTATGCCCCCCAGGAGCTCCTGGTAACCGAATTCCCGGCAGAGGGCCTCTCTTTCCCGGGGAGGGTGTAAATCAAGGCCATCACCATATTTTGCGAGGATCTTGCGGGCCAGCTCCCGGATGTATTCTCCCTGGTAACCATCTTCGGGAAAATCAATTTTTTCTCCCCTCTCCTCCAGCAGGCGCAGATATATGGAGCGACCCAGCAACTCCATCTGGTGACCGGCATTATTAATGTAAAATTCTTTATCCACATCGCACCCACAGAATTCAAGGACATTACCCAGGACGTCTCCAACTACAGCACCCCGGCTGTGGCCAACGTGCAGCGGGCCGGTGGGATTGGCACTAACAAATTCAACCTGGACTTTTTTCCCCGCCCCTTTTCCGTTACTGCCGTAGCTCTCTTTTTCTCCGGCAATTGCCGGAAGAACTCCCTGCAGCCATCTTTTATCCAGGTATATGTTAATAAAGCCGGGGCCCGCAACTTCCAGTCTATCAATCATTGCTTCCTCTGCTTCCCGGGGAGGTAGATTATCAATTATCTCCAGCGCTATTTCCCGGGGTGCTGCCTTGAGCTCCCTGGCCATGGCCATGGCAATATTACAGGCGAAATCTCCGTGTTCGCGGTGTTTGGGCTCTTCCAGCTTAACTTTATCCAGAGCCGGCCCTGGTTCTATTTCCCTTTTTTCCAGGACGGGAATGAGGCTTTTTTGAATTACCTGTTTCAGTTTATTCCTTGTCTCGTGTAAAAAAGGCATTTCCTGGACTACCTCCTCTGCCATTTCGCAATACTTTTGGGGTTAATTATATATTTTTTCCTGCCGGGTGTAAAGGTTAAAAAGTCCATTCCCAGCTCAGGAGCACTCCCCCCGCTGGATCTATTGTCCATATCCCGGCTTCTTCCCTTTCCTCGTGGAAATTCCTGACCTGCCTGCCAACTGCCCATCCCAGTAGAGAACCGGCAAAAACATCCGAAGGCCAGTGGTGGGAATCGTGAATTCTTGAATAAGCGGCGAGGGCCGCAAGGGAATAGGCTAAATATGAAACCCAGGGCCGGTCCTCCCCGTAAACCCCGGCAAAGGAGGTGGCAATGGAAAAGGCTGCTGCACTGTGCCCGGAAGGGAAGGAAAGATGTTCCCTGGAAATACCCGGGCCACCCCATTTATATGGATCCTCCCCGTGCGACGGCCTCTGGCGGTGGGTGAGCTGTTTGCCCACGGTCACAATAAGCCCGGAAATCAAGAGGCTCTCCCAGGCTTCTTGAACTGCCTGACCAAGGGTCGGATCATCCCTAAAACCCGCCAAACCGTAACCCAGGAGAAGACCAGGAACGGCAACTGAGCCGCCACCAAGTGGGCCGATAAATCTGGCTACCCAATCCGATGCGGGGGTTTTCCCCGCCTGGACAATAGAATAGAGTTCCCCGTCCAGAACAATAAGGGTAAGGGTTCCAGCAATCCCCGCCCCCAGAATTTCCCATTCCCTGTCCCAGTCACCTACCCCTGCTGCAACTCCCCTCAGGGCCGAAAAAGGGATCAGGGATTCCCCAGCTGCTGGAGTTGCAAAAGAAAATAAAATCAAAACAACCAGCATCAAAGAAACTGTCTGGTTATGCATGGGATTTGGCTCCTTTCGGGGATAATTATCTAACAAAAAAAGGCTTTCCGGGTTTTTTCCCGAAAATAAATTAGGAAACTTTTTTGTCCCCCAGGAAAGGGAAGTGTTACCATGTTCAAAATTCCTCTCACCCTGGTTGTACTGATGGCAGTAATATCCATATTTTCTTCCCCCACCCATTCTTCTCCCTCCTGCCTGGAAGGGATCGGAGAAGAATTAAGGCAGCTGTCAAGAATCCCCGTCAACTTCTTTCAACTGGCCTCCTCGCCCCTGGAGTGGGAGAGGGGGGAGTGGCTGGCTGCTGGAAGTATTGCCGGAACCACGGTTGCTCTATTTGCTATGGACAGTAAAATCCAGTCCTGGAGCCAGGATAACCGAACCCAGATAACAGAAAACATTTCCAGGCTTGTAAAACCTTTTGGCGAGGGAACGACTACCCTTCCCCTCCTGGGGGGTCTATACCTCTACGGTATCCTGGAGAAAGATGAAAAAGCCCGGGAAACAGCCCTCCTGGCAACGGAAAGCTTTTTTATTGCTGGGTTCTTTTCTGAAGCAGTTAAGTTTACCTTCCAGCGCCATCGCCCCAGCACAGGTAGCCCACCCATGACCTTCGACGGACCCGGTCTGCCCCGTGACAACCAGTCCTTTGCTTCGGGCCATGCCTGTGTGGCCTTTGCAGTAGCAACAGTTATTGCCGAGAAATACTCACATAACACCCTTGTCAGAACTGCCGCCTACACCCTTGCCGGCCTGACAGCAATTTCCCGGGTCCACGATAATGATCACTGGACCTCAGATGTTTTCTTTGGTTCAGCCCTGGGACATTTTGCTGCCCGGGGGGTCCTCAAACTTCACGAGGGGAATAAAAATTTCCAGTTGCAGGCTACAGAACGGGGAATCCAGGTGTCTTTCAGTTTCTAGGATTTTTACCCCGGCAGGGGAAAAAGAAAGAATTTTTTTCCAAAACCATCCCAAAGGAATGAGAACTGTGTCAGTTAAAACCTCTAGGCCTGAAAACATGGCATTGTTAGTTTATATGGCAATGGTTACCCTGGCAGGGCTTGCTGCCCTGATCATAATTCTTTTGCTCCCTTCGCCTCCTATAAGCCCCGGGGAAATAGTTTTTCTTATTGCTTTAAACCTTTTCTTCTCTTTTTTCCAGGTGGAACTCCCATCGGGTATGTCCATAAGCCTGAGTTTCCCCATAACAATGGGAGTTTTTCTTCTCTTCGGCCCGGCCCCAGCCATTTTTACTCTTATTCCCGGCCTGATAGTTCATTCGTTTCGAAGGGGCACCCCAAGCCGACTCCCTTTCAACATCGGTCAGGCTTCCCTGAGCCTGATTCTCGCCAGTTCCGTTTTCCGTATTTACGGTGCCTTTCCAGAGCATTTCAGCCTCGGAGAACATTTTTTCCTGATGGTAGGGGTCCTTTTTCTCTTCGATATCTTCAGTAATGCACTTGTTAGCGGGGCCCTGGCCTTCCAGGGCCGGGGCAACTTTTTTCAACTTTTTTTCTCCAGCCTGATTTCCGACGTTCTAAAAATCATCCCCATATATTATACCATAGGAATTATCTTTACCCTGGTCTATCAGCAGGAAGGTATCCCCGGAGGTCTCCTGGTCTCCCTCCCCCTGGTCAGCGTTTATTTTATCCTCCGCGACCAGGAGCTGATTAAAGAAAGCCAGGAAAAAGCCCTGGTCGACCCCCTGACAGGACTTTTCAACCGCCGCTACCTGGAAACCTGGTTTTCCCAAAACCTTCAGGATATTATCGACGAGAAAAGAGACCTGTCACTGCTGTTAATTGACATCGATAATTTCAAGATGGTTAACGACAGGTACGGCCACCAGGTCGGTGACGAGGTCCTGAAGCTTGTGGCCAAAAATATTGAAAACTCCGTTCGAGACAATGATATTGTGTCCCGGTTCGGGGGAGAAGAATTTCTTGTTCTTCTTCCAGATACCTCACCCGAAAAATCCTACCAGGTGGGGGAACGAATCCGGGAAACCATCGCCTCTAAGTCTTTAGATGATTCCGGAAATAAAATCCAGGTGACAGTTTCAATTGGCCTGGCCTCCCTCCGGGGCCAGGACGATGAAAAGAAAAATAAGGATGAGTTGATCCGCCAGGCGGACAATGCCGCCTACCTGGCAAAGTTCCAGGGAAAAAATCGTGTCCGCTCTTATTTCCAGGATTTTTAAAGCAAAACCCTGCCCGCGGCAGGGTTTTTTGTTTTTTAGCTATAGGAATAGAAGCCCTGTTGGCTTTTCCGGCCAAGCTCTCCATTAGCCACCTTTTCTTCGAGGACAGGAGCAGGCCTGTATTTGTCATCTTCCAGGTTTTCATGCAGAGATTTCATGATGGCCAGGCACACGTCAAGACCTATCAGGTCAGCCAGGGCCAGGGGACCTATGGGATGATTTGCTCCCAGTTCCATCCCTTTGTCAATGGCTTCTGCAGAGGCAACCTTTTCCCCGTAAAGAAGTGCTGCTTCGTTTATCATGGGAATCAACAGGCGATTTACAACAAATCCGGGGCTGTCTTTAACTTCAATGGGGCGCTTGTCCAGGTTCTGAGCCATTTCCTTGATTGTACTGACAGTTTCCTCGGAGGTATCTTCCCCTTTTACCACTTCTACCAGTTTCATTACCGGGACCGGGTTGAAAAAGTGCATCCCCACGATTTTTTCTGGCCTTGTTGTTGCTCTGGCCAGGTCGGTTATGGAAAGGGAAGAGGTGTTGGTTGCCAGGATTACCTCCGGCCGGCAGATGGCTTCCAGCTCATTGAAAATATCCTTTTTTATCTCCATATCCTCGATGGCAGCTTCAATGACCAGGTCGACTACCTGCAGATCCGTCATGGAGGTTGTGGAGCCTATGAGAGAAAGGGCCCTTTCTTTTTCCTCCTGGGTGAGTCTTTCTTTGGAAACGTTCCTTTCCAGTTGTTTCTCAATTCTCTGGATCCCCTTTTTCAGGGCTTCTTCTTCAATGTCGACAATTATCACCTGGTAACCCTTAAGGGCCAGGATCTGGGCAATTCCGCTGCCCATGGTTCCCGAACCGATAATCCCAATTTTTTGCATGCAAATCTACCTCCTTTATTCCATCTTGAGAATTTTCCGAGCCTCAGAGGGAGTAGCAACTTCTCTCCCGATTTCTCCTGCCAGCCGGGCAATCCGCTCTACCAGCTGGGCGTTACTCTCCGCAAGAACTCCCCTGTGGTAAAAAATATTGTCCTCAAAACCAACCCGAACATGCCCACCCATTACAAGGGCCGCAGTGCCCAGGGTCAGTTCGTGGCGGCCAATCCCTGCAACGCTCCAGGTGCTTCCTTCCGGCAGGGATTCCACCAGGTAGACCAGGTCCCGGATACCGGCGGGTATACCGCCCGGGACACCCATGACCAGGTCAAAGTGCAGAGGCATTTCCAGCAAACCCTTGCGGACAAAGAAAAGCGCATTTTTTATCATCCCGGGCTCAAAAACCTCGATTTCAGGACGAACTCCTTTTTCCTGCATTCTCCGGGCCAGGGCCTCGATATAATCGGGGGGATTGAAGAAAACATCCCGGCCGAAATTAACTGTCCCGGTTGTGAGGGTAGCCATTTCTGGAGCCAGGTCGAGGGGTGCAATCCTTTCTTCAAGGGGCATACCCACTGCTCCACCTGTTGAGAACTGGATTATTGCATCAGTCCTCTCTGCGATTAAGTCCCTGGTCCGGCCAAAGATTTCGGGGTCCATTGTGGCTTTTCCCTCGCTGTCCCGAACATGCAGGTGGATTATTGACGCACCGGCCTCTGCTGCCTCAGCGGCGGACCTGGCAATTTCTTCAGGAGTTATAGGGAGATTGGGATTATCTTCCCTGGTCGTTTCCGCTCCGCAGACTGCACAGGTAATAATCACTTTTTCCATGGTTTTACCCTCCCTTCCTCTGGCGTTCGCGGGGTACAACGCAGATTCCCCGGGCCCTGGCAACCAGGACAGGTTCTTCCAGAACCTTTGCTGCTGAAGGGTGTTCTCCCCCGGGGTCGGGGGAAATTACCTTAAAGGCTTCAAATTCCATCTGTCGGGATGTATTTCCCACCCTGGTCAGCTTCCCTCTTGCTTCAATATAGTCACCGGCATAAACAGGTGCTTTAAACTCAACATTTTCATAGGTCAAAAAGAGCCCTTCGTCGCCATCTTTCCGGATTAAGAGCTCTGTAGCCACATCCCCGAATAGCTGCAGTAGGCGAGCGCCGTCCACAAGGCTACCTGCATAATGAGCATCAGCCTGGGACATTCTCAGGCGAATCAGGTTTTCCATTATTTAGCCCTCCTTTGTTACTGGCCAGGTTTGCCGCTATCGCTGCGCTGGCGGCGGTAAATTTCCTGGGCAACATAAGTCGCTACTTCCGGGGGGAGAGTTCCCGGTCCAAATCCAGCATCAAAACCAAGTTCAAGTGCCATTTCGTGGGAAATGCGGGGACCGCCAACTATCAAAAGAAACTTTTCCCGAAGACCTTCCGCCTCCAGGAGTTCAACCAGGTTGGTCAGATTTTCCAGGTGGACATTCTTCTGGGTCACCACCTGGGAAACAAGAATTACATCGGCTTCAACCTCAACGGCCCGGGAGATAAGGTCTGCATTGGGAACCTGGCTTCCCAAATTGTAAGCATGAAACTGGGGATACCTCTCCAGGCCGTATTCCCCGGCATAACCTTTCATATTCATTATGGCGTCCAGCCCCACTGTGTGAGCATCCGTCCCCGTGCAGGCCCCAACTACCACCAGCGGGCGCCCGATACGTTCTTCAATAAACCGGTTAATTTCATAGTAATCCATCGCTTCAACCTCAACCTGGGAAACCTGGATCTGGGTAAGATCCACGTAGGCAGGACATCTCCCGTAAACGATGTAAAAGGAAAAACTCTGGCCCAGATCCCGGGAAAAAGCAACTTCCGCATCTTCCAGGCCCATCTGCCCCGCCAGGATTCGGGCCGCTTCATCACCCTTTGGGCCGTGTTCGACTGGCAGGGAAAAGCTCACCTGTACAATCCCATCATTGAAAGTATCTCCATAAGCCCTGATCCTTTTCTCATCAATCTGCACGGGATGATCCCTCCCTTTCGCTGGCCATTTCTTCCATAAAGGGGTTGAAGTAATTTTCTTCCTTCTCTACCACTCCACTCAATCCCTTACCGCCCTGGGGAGAGCGGGATATTCCTCCAAACCACCCTTCACTTATTGCCCGCGGCAGGCCCAGATCAGCTATTTTCTCCAGCATTTCCACTGCTTCATCGAGGACCTGCTGGGCCCTCTTCTGGACCTTCCCTCCTGGTTTGAAGGAAATTTCATCCCCCAGGTGGCGGGCATTATTCATTATATAGCGCGCATTATCAATAGCTAGAGACCTGTCATGAATGTGGGGGGTGTGGATGGCCTCAGTTAACATGCCCAGAAGCTGGATTTCCTGGCCAGTTACAACTCCTGCCAGGTTAAACATCCCGTCCACGAGGTGAGTTTTAAAAATATCCCCGGTCATATGCCGTGTCGGCGGCATATATTTCAGGGGGGCTCGGGGGAAAATCTCCCTTGCCATCTGGGCCTGGGCAACCTCAAGCAAAAACCCATCTTCTTTTTCAGGGTCCAGTTCAAAAGCATGACCCAGTCCCAGTTGCTCATCCTTGAGTCCTGAGCGGAGACCGAGTTGCTCGTTTATAAACTGGGAGGCCAGGACAGTGTGGGCAGCTTCGTACGGATCTGCCGTTGTCAGGTAGTTATCTTCCCCGGTATTGATAATTATCCCGGCATAACCGTTGATCATTCTGGAAAAGTGCTGGTCAATAAAGGTTCGTTTCATATTAATATCCCGGAACAGGATACCATACATAGCATCGTTGAGCATCATGTCCAGCCTCTCCAGGGCCCCCATGGCTGCAATTTCCGGCATGGCCAGTCCTGAACAGTAATTTACCAGGTAAATATATCGGCCCACCTCTTCTCCAATTTCATCCAGCCCCTGGCGCATTATCCGGAAGTTTTCCTGGGTGGCAAAGGTTCCACCGAACCCTTCCCGGGTGGCACCATAGGGAACGTAATCCAGAAGGCTCTGGGCTGTCGAACGGATGACCGCAACTATGTCGGCTCCCTGCTCTGCAGCAGATTTGGCCTGGATTACGTCTTCATAAATATCACCCGTAGCAACAATGACATAAAGCAGTGGTTTGGGGCCGGTCCCCAGGGTTTCCAGAAATTTTTCCCTGCGGCGGCGCTGGTCCCTGATCCACTCCAATCCCTCCCGAACATGGGGTTCAAGGGCCCGCCGGATATCCTCGTCGCTGTAGAGTGGTTGGTCCATGATATTCAGGTTCCCATCTGCAACCTCCCTGGCGATCTCCTGTGGGCTTTTTCCCGTGGCAAGTATGGCCCTGCCCATCCAGTGGGCAACGCCGCAGGGCAGGGCCTGAGCCTCCTGGATTTTTTCTACCACAACATTGGGCAGGGGAATCTCCGCAACGTCAACCCCATCAACTCCCAGCAGGCGCAGAATGGTCCTTTCTACAGCCACCGTAGTCCTGGGAGTTATTTCTTCAACCACGCCCCGGGCAATGGTGCCTGCAGCCTGCCGTGCCCTGTCGATCTTCTCCTGTTCCAGATTGAGTTTTTTCTCCAAGTTCGATACCTCCTCTCAGCTAAGCAAGACAAAGTTTTTCTTTCCCCCACCAGCCAATTCCAGCAACAACATCCATTATGGGAATATCCGAAATTTCCGAAGCCAGATGTCCAATTAGCTCCTCGGGGTCAAAAAAATAATGTTCGGGAGCAATTGGATTTACCGTCAATCCAACAACCCTGATTTCCTTCATCACCTCAACCCGCCCTCCCCTGCTGCGAAATCTCTTCCAGAGCATGGGGTTGGCAAAAACCTTCGTCCCATCGCTGATAATTATCTTTCCCGTTTCTATAAAAGCAGGGTTTAGAGCAGCCTTCAAAATCTCATCCGTCAGTGCTCCCCCCAGGAAAACCTTTTCCATCCCTTCTTCCAGGCGGGTCTCCAGGCGGGGGCCCAGACCAAAGCTTGTCGGGGATTCCAAAGAATACCAGTGGCCGTCTTTTCCCAGCAGAACCGCCCTTGAATGCTCCAGTTCTTCTTCCGCTCTTTCGATTAAAAACCTTTCTTCCAGGGGGGGAAGGCGTAAGGTCTCCAGGCGAAAAGCTGTTTTCTGGACAATGTTTTGAGGGCTCCTGCTTAATGAAGCACCCGTGGCAACAATTGTTCCGTCGGAAACCGACGGAGAAGCAGAAAGCACCCTATTAATGGCCCCGTCCAGGAATGCAAGGTCAGTCCTCTCGGTGAGAAGCTCGACAACGCTTTTGAGCTGCTTTTGGGTTCGGGGTCCAACCAGCTCAACATTACCTGCCCGCCTGACCTCGTATAAAAAGACCTCGCCCAGGGGGGTGAAAATCTGGGTTGATACCAGGGGACGGAGCAATGCCCGGCTCCCCCTCAAGGCGTCTTCAGCAGTAACTACAAGGGTCCCGGGCTGGACTTCAATTTTTGGTTTCTCCTGGCGGGTCAGGATATCTTCCTTCTCCCCGTCCCTTCCCATTGAAGCCACTCCTACACGCAAACCGCTTTTAATGGCCTGGTTTAAGACCATGTTCATGGTTACGGTTTTACCTACATTTTTTGTTAGCCCGATTATAGCTACCGACCGCAAATTGAACTTAACTACCAGATCCAGCAGGCGCATATTATCACCCGTATTTCGTATTTTGCCTTTATTAGTATGATTTCTTGCCACAGAAGAAAGTTCCTTCACCATCAGGTACATTTAAAACCATTTTCGGGTAATATTTTAACCTGAAATAAAGATAACCCAAAATTTCAAGTCTATACTCAGAATTTCTCTCAATGACTTTCGCCATCGGGTTAAAGAAGAAAACAAGTTCTGATTTTTGAGATAGGTGTTTTTCTTTCTAACTTACTCCCCTTCAAGGAGGTGTACTATCCCTGCAACCTTCTTAACATCCAGGACAAAAGTTATGCCTGTGGCAGGTTTTTCCAGTTCTCCAGCCTCAATTATGGCTGCCATAATATCATCTGTTTTTTCGACAGGAACCAGGGTCAGGATCATTTCTTTTTCCGGTTCTATAGGAATTCCCAGGATGGATTTCTGCTCATGAATCCCCGTTCCCCGGGCGAAAACCACTGTTCCTCCCTCAGCTCCCGCTTCTTTAGACGCTTTTACAATTCTTTCTGCACAGCCTTTTTTTACAATAGTTACGATTAAATCAAAATCAATTTTGGTTTCCACAGACCTCACTCCTTTCGCTCAAAAAAGAAACCAAGGATCATAACCGAAATAATGGGGGCCAGAGCTACCAGGGCTACAAGTCCAAATCCATCGAGGATTGGATCTCGCCCTTCAATGGCTCCCGCAATTCCCACAACAAGGGCCATAACAAAGGTAACAATCATGGGGCCGGTTACAACCGCCCCGGCGTCAAAGGCAATAGCAATAAAGGTTCTGCTTGAGAAAAAAATCAAAATTATTGCCAGTATATAGCCCGGCAATAACAGGTAGTAAAGGGGCCAGCCAAAGCTCACCCTCCCCATGCCCAGAGCAACAAAAATTCCCACTCCCAGAGATAAAACCACCAGGATCAATTTTTCCGGTATGTAACCGCCTGAAGCCCTTTCTACCTGCCCGCAAAGGACCCAGACTGCGGGTTCGGCAATTGTGGCCAGAAGCCCGAATAAAAAACCAAGTCCCATTAGTAAAAACGGCCTATCCAGGGCAGCAAGGGCGGCCCCCATTTCCCGGGCAACGGGGAAAAAACCCACCTGGACACCCAGTAAAAAAAGAATCAGGCCTGCTGCTGCCAGGGCAGTTCCGGTTAAGACCTGTCGGACAAAACTAAAGGGCCTTTTTGCATAAACTGCCTGGAAAACAAGAAAAAAAATAACGAGCGGAGCAAGAGCAAGCAAGACCTCTCCAGTTATTGTCCAGAGCTGCCTAAATATCATTGGAAAAGCACCCCCAGCAGCATGACCCCAAGGACCGGACCCAGAGAAGCAAGGCCCATAAGACCAAAGGTATCACCCATTTCCGACCTCCTGGGCAAAACCGAGGTTACACCGAGACCAATTGATAGGATAAAGGGTACTGTCATGGGACCCGTTGTAACTCCTCCGGCATCAAAGGCGATTGGAACAAAATGGGCGGGGGTGAAAAAAGAAAAAATAATTATTGCGGCATACCCAACAGCAAGGATATAACCCATACTGATACCGAGAAAAATTCGCAGAATGGCAAAGGCCAGGAAAATTCCCAGGCTCAGCCCCACAACCCCTAGAAGAAGGGTGCTGCTGAGCTCTCCCCCGGTGACCAGGTCCACATTCATCGCCAGAACCTGCACTCCTGGTTCAGCAACAGTTATGGCAACTCCCAGGACAAAAGTAATGAGCAGGATTGTAACAATATTTCCTTTTTCCAGCATTTCTGCACCAACCATTTCTCCCATGGCCAGAAGCCCAACCCTGACTCCCTGCAGAAAGAGGAATAAGCCGGCGGCAACAAGAAATGCCCCCCCCAAAAAACGGAACAAACTTGCCAGAGGAAGACCGAGGAAAAAAAACTGTAATATTGTCACAAAAAAGGTGATAGGCAAAATTGCAAGCCCCACCTCGCGCAATACTTCCTTGCTTTCCCTGATCAAAAAAATCACCTCAAAAAAGGCCCAATAAAAAACCAGCTTCACTTCCCGGGCTCAGGAACTCAGGACCTTTTTGTTTTTTGCTTCCTTTAATTTAGTTTTCTCATTTTTACCCTTTTCTCCTGCTTGAAAAACCCTGTTTGTTTTTTCTGTAACAACCCTGGACAAAAAATAATTAAATCCCCCGGGGGTGAAGTTATAAATACCGGGAAAGAACACCCCGAAGCAAGCTTTTTCTCCTGCTTTTTCCGAAAAAGGAAGGACCACCTTTTTGGGGTGGTCGGTTAATTCTATGGTGCAATTTCAGCAGTTAAAACCTCTTCCGGCTCAACTGGCTCCATGCCTCTACTCAGCCGATGGGAATGGATAAGGGCAGGGAAAGAACCAACCAGTAAAACCACGGCAATAAACAGCAGCAAAGCAGAGCCCTTCCAGTTGAGAATGGCCGAACCAATGAGGGGACCAAGGATACCCCTCAGGCCAACAAGGGACAGGTAAATCCCGATAAACTTGCCAGCCTTATTGCCCCCGAGCCGTAACAGGTTGTTACTCCAGCCTACCTCATAAGCCGCCAGACCCAGACCTGTAAAAGAAGCTGCCAGTAAAACTCCAGAAAAATTTGGTGAAGTCAAATAAATAAAGGGGATTAATGCATAAATACCGGCTCCAGAAACAATAACCCAGATGGGGTGCAGCCGATCAACCATTACACCCCAGAGAGGAGAGGCCAAAAACCAGAAAAGAGTTACAATAATGGCGATCCCTCCGATTGAAGAATTGGAAAGGCTCAATTCATTCATCCAGTACAGGGGCAGATATGGCTGGATTAAAAATTTTCCCAGTTCAAAACAGGTCATCCCAACCACAAACCACTTAAAGGGGGGAAATCTTTTTAAAAGGGAAATGTTTTCCCTGTGGGAAAAACGGCGGCAGATTGCAGTTTCTTTCCCCTCTTCTGGTTCCCTTATTTTCCTGAAAATAGTTGAACCCACGATGCCCATTATTGCAGCGGCAATAAAAACCCAGCGATGACCAAAAATGTCAATATTGCGGCCCGCAATGGCAACGGCAACAATATAAAAAATTCCGAAAACAAACTTTACCAGCCCCATCATGCTTCCCCGGGAAGTGATAGGGTAGATCTTCTGGACAAGACTGGTAAAGGCGGGCCAGGTAATTGCTAAAAACATATGGTGAATAATGAACCCACCCACAAAAATTGCCGGGGAGCTAATAAACGCAAGGGGGAAAAGAAGAATTCTGGCTGCAATTCCTGGAAATACGATAAAAGGTAGTTTCCTTCTTCCCTGGCAGAGGTGACCCCAGTAAATGGTAAAAAGCTGGGCAGCAAAAGGTGCTGCAACTAACAATCCAACCTCGAGGGCTCCTGCACCCATGGAAATTGCAATTGCTGCAACAAAGGGATAAAGTGCTCCTCCTGCTATAGCAAAAAAAGAAGCCGACAGAGCATCGACTTTTAGGTTGTGCTTTATTTCGGAGGATACTATAGAATTCAGTCGAAAAATACTTATTATTTCTTTCATCGGGACATCACCGCCATTAATTGCTATCAATCCCAATATAAGGCCTTTTATTCTCCGTGTCAATAGTTTTCGAAAATTTTTTTTCCTTATCTTTTTGAGTTCTGCAAAGGGTAAAATGGTCTTAATAGTTCATTCGCAAACCAGTGAACTTTTTCCACTGAAGTATTTCCATAAAAAGGATTTAAAAAGGGAAAATTATTAGCAGCCCAATTGAAAAAAGGCCCCTTTGGTAGGGGCCTTTCCAATTATTCACCATTTTATTTTTTATACCTGTTATTATGGTAAGCGATAAACTCCTCTGTTCAAAGCATCCCTCATTGCACTTATTACTTTTGCTGACCTTATTGTGGCGGCACTCCAGGTATCTACGAATTCTCCATCCTTATCCTCGGCAGCAATTTCGGGTGTAAAAAGGTCTCCAATAGCCGAAACATCTTTGCCTTCAAGATACTCAAGCAATTCTTTATGCTGTTCAGCTAGAACTTCAAGGTCAGAAGGAGGAAATAATTCGTTATCTTCACACTCCGGATTCAAATAATCGTCGCCCCGCCAGTAAAGGTGGCGATAGCTGAGGTTGTAGAGAGTATTGTCCTCGATGTGAAACTGAAGGGCTACTTCATAATCTCCTGAATCGAAGAAAGAACCCCTGTACCTCCCATCAGGATAAACTCCTTTCTCTTCCGCGGGAAGTACCTCCTGTAAACTTTCGGTTTTGGCATCCCCACCAAAATAAACCACTGTGCCCGCAACCAGAAAAATGGCTGCCAGGAAAATTAATAAACTTGATTTTTTCATACTAATAGCCTCCTCCTTTGTTGTTTTAGGGCCCTCCTGGATAGGAAAACCCTGAAATAGAACATCATCTTGTGAATTTTTTCCCAAGATTTATTATAACACTATTTTATTTTAATTCAACCCATAAAATTATAGTATTTATATATTTTTGGTGGTTTTTCTGGATAAAAAGGACTCTATGACACCCTGGACTAGTTAATTTAAAAACCTCCCCGGGAAAAATTCCGCTTCGCCATAATCAAACCCATAAAAAAGACCCCCGAAGGGGTCTTCTTTATCTAACTTCATTATAGGGCTGGAAAAACCCTTTGGGGTGATCACAGGCAGGGCAAACTTCAGGAGCTTCATCTCCTTCGTGCAGGAACCCGCAGTTGGTACAGCGCCACCTTTGCGGTTCTTGAGACTTGTAGAGGGTTCCCTCTTTTAATTCTTTTAGGCACTTCAGGTAACGTTCCTCGTGGCCCACCTCGGAACGAGCAATAGCTTCAAACGCCACAGCTATATCATCAAAACCTTCTGCCCGTGCCGTTGCAGCAAATTCCTTGTACATTTCACTGTACTCGTAATTTTCTCCGTCAGCAGCAGTCTTGAGGTTTGCTGCAGTATCTCCAATTCCTTCCAGGAATTTAAATATCCTTTTAGCATGCTGAAGTTCGTGCTCGGCAGTTTCCATGAAAATCTGCGCTACTGTGTGATATCCTTCTTTTTTGGCCTGCTGGGAAAAATAAGTATATTTACTTCTGGCCTGGGATTCGCCGGCAAAGGCTGTCCACAGATTTTTTTCCGTTTTTGTTCCTTTTACCTTACTCATCTTTTCTACCTCCAGATATAGTTTATAGTGGTTCAAATAGGTCTTTTGTGGCCCCGCAAAGAGGACAGAGCCAGTCTTCAGGTACATCTTCCCAGGCAGTTCCCGGCTCTACACCATTATCCGGATCTCCCTGTTCCGGTTCATAAACATACCCGCAAAGGGTACATTCCCACTTCTGCATTTTCCCACCTCCCCGGTTGGTTTAAATCATTTATTCACCCTTAACTATAATAATCCTTCTCATTAAGGCTTAAATTTTTTAAACCAACGGAAAATTTGACAAATTAAATCCAGAGGAGTATAATGCAAGATAAAAATAATGAGATCTATTCTCAGCGAGGTGATAGCATGTCTAAGCCAGTAGTTCTTTATTCGACCCCAACCTGTCCGTGGTGTGTCAAAGCCAAAGAATACCTGCAGAGCAAGGGTGTCGACGTAGCCGAGTATAACGTAGCACAGGATCCGGACAAGTACTCTGAAATGGTCAGCGCTTCCGGCCAGACCGGCGTTCCGGTTATCCAGGTTGGAAACAATGTCGTGGTTGGTTTTAACAAAACTCGCCTTGACGAACTATTAGAACAGTAAACATTGTTATTAAAAGCAGGGGAAAGGCCCCCTGCTTTTTGCTTTTAATAACCTCTTTCCAGGTCAACACCCGTGGGCAGGGGGTGATTTGCCCTGAACGCTTGCCAGTTATTCAGGAAAATTTTTAGGGCTCGTTCCATATAATACGGGGTGCTGCCAGCAATATGGGGTGTAATAAGGACATTTTCCATCTCCCAGAGAGGCGATTCTTCGGGCAGGGGTTCTTCCGCAAAAACGTCCAGGCCTGCTCCCCGGATTCGACCATCCTGCAGGGCTTTAATTAGAGCTGGTTCAACTATTATTTCCCCCCGCGCAATATTGATAATCACAGCATTCTTTTTCATTTTAGCTATTTCCTTTTCACCAATAAGACCCCGGGTTTTTTCTGTAAGGGGAAGGGCAATAACAAGATAGTCGCTTTCCTGGAGGACTCTATCAATCATATCAGGACCCCCGCAGTAATCGATTCCCTCCATTTCTCGCGGCCGATTCGCAGTCCCAATAACCCGCATCTCAAAAGCACGGGCTTTTTGGGCACAGGCCCGGCCAATTGCCCCCATGCCCAGTATTCCCATTGACATCCCATAGAGTTCTCCCAGGGGGTGGCGATTCCATTCCCTTTTTTTTTGCTGACGGTAAAATTCACCCAGTCTACGGGAAAAGTAAAGGGCCATGGCCATTACGTGGTCCGATATAGGCTGGGCATGAACACCTGAAGATTTGCTGAAAATGTACCCTTTATTTTCCAGCTCCCAGTCCCAGAGCCTATCCACACCGGCACTAAGAAAATGGATCCACTGCAACCTTTTCATCTCGGGCAGTAGTTCATAAAACCAGGGGTAAAAAAAGGAAACCACAACTTCAAATTCACCGGGGTCATCGATTTCCTCCGGCCTGTAGGCAAAAAACGGATCCAGATCAGGCTGGTCAAGGACAATTCCCCGGTACTTTTTCTCCTTGTTCTGTTCTTTTTTTGGTAATAAAAAAAGGGCTTTTTTCTTTGCAGACACCTTTCATACCCTCCAGATTCTTTTTTGGGTCAAACTCTACGGTAAACGGGCAAGGATATGCAGGGGCCAGAGAGGAGGCCGAAGTTTTACCTCGTCTCCTTCCAGAGCTCTGGAAAAAACCTCCCGGGCCACCCTGCGGCGGCAATCAAGCATTGCTTTACCTGCCTTGGGGGTAGCCCCAGCAGGTGAACCAATGTAGGCAGGGATCTCTTCATCTCCTGCCCAGGCAGCAATTCGCCCCAGGGATTTAATCTCTCGGGCCAGCTTTTCTTTTCTAAATATCCTGAATAAACTGGATAGAAAAACAAAAATCTTTCCGGGCTCTGGAGCCGGGTTTTCTGGTAATTCTTTAAAGGTGTCCCGGACCTGTTTCTCCTGGGTTGCCAGAAGCAAAGAGGTTTCATTGGTACCTGCATGCAGGTCTTCAATATCTCCACATTTCCCTTTTCCCAGGCCGCTTCCCTGCAGAAACTCCCCATCTCCGGCCATCATCAGGCTGAATTCTCGGGCAAAGGGATTGAGAAGGTAAAAACCAAATTTTTTATAAAGTCGGCGGGCAGCTCTTTCACAGGCCAGAAGGTGCCGGGGTCCTCCATGGTTGTCTGCAAGGAACAAAAACTTAAAACCCATGGCAGACAGGTCTTTCCCAAAAGATTCCAGGAGCTTTGTGAGGAGGGGGGCGCCAATACCCAGGGTTCCCGGTCGGGGCAGAGCATCTGCTCCCAGGGGCATGGGAGGTAAAACAACTGCCTGGTAAGATGGAAAATCTTCCTCAATGATTTCAATGTACTGCTGCTGAATTTCCTGTGCAAGTAGGAGATCGGTACCCAGGGGCAGGTGGGGCCCATGAGCTTCAATTGGACTCAAAACCATAATAAAAATGGTTCGATCCCTGTCCAATCCATCCATTTCTTCCATGGTCAGATCCAGATAACTTAAACTTTTTGTCATTTTAGCCTCCCAAAAATCATTTTCTTTTTTCCTGCATCCATTTCTCTCCCCCTCCCCCCCTGCTCAGGGGGAATACTTCGGGTATTAGTTTGATTATTTCTTCTTCCGGTAAAACTCTATCCACAAGCCTGTTTTCCTGTCCCTTCAGGTCTATCTCAAAAGGTTCTACCCTGGTCATTTCTTCTCCGACGAAAAACACCCTCACCCGGGGATGTCTGGGTAAACCGACCCAGTTTTTCACCACTATCCCCGCCTCTCCACTGCTGAGTTCGACAAATGTTCCTACCGGGTAGGCAGCAATATGGTTTAACAAAGCCTGTAGCATATCGGGATCAAATATGTCCCCCATGGTTTCCATAATTTCCAGGGCCCGATGGGGAGGAAAACCTTTTCGGTAGGGTCGGTCAGAGGTTAGAGCATCGTACACATCGGCAATAGCAACCATTTTCGCCAGGGGGTTGATTTCTTCTTCTGTTCGGTTGTGGGGATAGCCATTTCCATCATTGCGTTCGTGGTGCTGCAGAATTATTTCCGCTGAGGGCCCATCCAGAATCCCCTGGCGGGAAACCATGCTATAACCTTCTTCGGGATGTTCTTGGACCCTGGCAAACTCTTCCCGGGTCAGGGGCCCTTTTTTGTTTAAGATTTCCAGGGGAACCTTTATCTTGCCCAGGTCGTGCAGCAGGGAACCACTACCGATCTGCTTTAACTGCCTGCGATTGAACCCACCCCTGGCTATTGCTCCAGTCAGGGCCAGTACCGCCACATTAACCGAATGGGCAAAAGTGTAGGTATCACTGCTGCGGATATCGGCCATGTTAACCATGAGTTCGGGATTATCAAGCAACTGGTCAACTATATCGTCCACGATTTCCCCAAACTTTTTCTGCTCCAAAACCAGGCCAAGTCCCGAACCGGGGGGCTGGCGTTGAGCCTCTTCCAGGATGGTTCGAACTGCATTCACTGCCCTGGCCCTGGTCTCATCGAGGATAACATCTTCAACTCTCACATCCGGGATGAAGTCGTCCTGAATGTAAATAAAGGGAATATCCATTCTCTTCAGGTGGTGGATGTAGTCCTTTTTTAATTCCAGTCCCCGATTAAGAAGGAGCCGTCCTTTCAGGTCATAAACCGGTTTTTCCACTATCATTCCTGGTTTTAAGGCCCATACAGGAACTCTGCGCATTAACAACCACTCCATTTTATTAGCTTATTTCATATCCTTGTTATTCTGCCATTTTTCCTTTTTTCCTCTTAATAAAATGTCTTTATCAACCGTTAATCCTTTTAGAAATAAAAAAGGAGCCTCCGGGGGAGAACTCCTTTAGTAATGGTAAGGTTCCGAATTCATGATTTTTAAAGCCCGGTATACCTGCTCCATCAGAATCAGCCTGATCATCTCGTGGGTAAAGGTGAGCCGGGAAAGGGCAAGGAGATAGTCACTCTTTCCCTTGATCTTTTCTCCCAGACCAAAGGGGCCGCCAATAATAAAACAGATCCTGCTGTTGCCCCGGGACTGTAATCGGGTTAGAGACCTGGCCAGTCCACTGGAGGTAATCACTTTTCCTCTTTCGTCCAGAACAATGTTATAAAAAGAAGGATCAAGAGCCTGAAGGAGTTTTTCTTCCTCCAGGCCTTTAGCCCTCTCAATATCTGCAGGACCCGGTCGCCGGGGAACTGAAGAGGCAGGTTCAACCTCCACCTCTTCCAGTCGGCAGTAAGGTTTTAATCGGGCCCGAAACTGTTCAATCCCGTCTTTGAGGTAGTCTTCCTTGACCCGACCTACAGTTAAAATCCTAACCCGTAACACTGTTTAATCCTGCGGCCTGGCTTCCAATTCCACTTCAATTGTCATTTCTTCCTGGTCGCGGTAGATGGAAATTTCCAGGGTTTCTCCAACCTCACGATTCTGGATATCACGGATCAGGTCGTTCATGGTGTTGATTGGTTCTCCGTTAACCTCATAGATTATGTCCTCTGTCATTAAACCAGCGCGGTCAGCCGGGCTGTCGGGCATAACGTCCATGACAAATACACCTTTTTCAATTGGCAGGTCGTATTCGGCTGCGATTGTCCCGGTTACAGTTCCACCGATAATTCCCATCCAGGGTCGTTCAATGTATCCTTTTTCAATCAATTCTTCAGCAATCTTGCGGGCGTCATTTATCGGTATCGCAAATCCGATTCCCTGGGCATCTCGAATAATAGCTGTATTGATCCCAATTACCTCGCCCCGTCCATTGATCAGTCCTCCACCACTGTTTCCAGGATTAATTGCTGCATCCGTTTGAATAATATTGGTCAATTCGGTCCCTTCCTGCAGGGGAATGCTCCGACCAAGGGCACTTATTACGCCAACAGTAACCGAATTGGATAGCCCGTAGGGGTTCCCGATAGCTATAGCCACTTCACCAACTTTTAGTTTGTCTGAATCACCCAGCTCGGCTACAGGAACGTCGTCCTCGCAATCAATTTTAATTACTGCCAGGTCGGTTACTGAATCTGTCCCGATTACTTCCCCCGTAAATTCTTTTTCCTCTTTGCCCGGGAAAATTACGGAAATTGTCTGGGCATTTTCCACAACATGGTTGTTGGTCAGGATATAGCCTTCGGAATCAAATACTACTCCCGAGCCTTCCCCGGGAACCTCCTGGCGGAACTGGCGCATAAAGAAATCATAGCCCACGGTCTCCCGAATTGTTGTAATCTGGACTATAGCCGGCCCCACCTGCTCAACCACACCGACCAGGTCATTTTCCAGGGCGGGATGTCGGGCTGTGAGTTCCTGATTTTCCTCGTTTAATTCAATATCCCTTTCTTCAACTTCTGTATTATCGTTTTCGTTTAATTCGGCTGCAGTGTTAACGGGAACCAGTTCAGGCAAGACAAAAGCCCCAAGGCCTCCTCCCACCAGGAGAAAGACAATCAAAATTATGAAAAAAGCCAGGACTGGTTTATTGCGTCCCATTTCTTCACCCCCTCTTTATTATAATAACTTAATTGGCAGACTGGCGCAATATCTCTTGGCAATCTCTATTTCCAGGCCGGAATCCCGGCCCCTGCTCCTGAGAAAATTTTCCACAGTCAGGCGGGCAACCTGGGGATCATTATTTTCCTCGCTCAGGTGAGCCAGATATACCCGGGCAGGTTTTTCATTAAGGGCCCGGCTTAAAAGCAGGCCACAGTCGTCGTTGGAAAGATGGCCCTGAGGTCCGCTAACCCTCTTTTTTAAGAAGTAGGGATAGGGCCCTGAAGCAAGCATATCCGGGTCGTGATTGGCCTCAACAATAAAAATATCGGAGCCGTGAATTTTTTCCTCCACTTCCGGCGTTATTTCCCCGAGATCGGTTACCAGAGAAATCTGCCTTTTCCCCCACCGAATAACCAGCCCGACGGGCTCCATGGCATCGTGGGAAAGAGGGAAATAATCAATCTCAATCTTCCCGAAAGTAAGCCCGGAAAGCAAAAGTTTTTGCTGTTTTGAAGGAATGGAATCAAGAATCTGTCCACCTGCCCCCCAGGTACCCGGGCGGGTAAAAAGGGGAAGCTTCCAGCGCCTGGCAAGAACACCCGCTCCCCGAATGTGGTCGCTATGTTCATGGGTTAAGATAACCCCATCCAGTTCAGCACAGCTTGTTCCCCGGGAACGAAGCAGTTCCTCCGTTTTTTTTCCACTCAGACCACAATCAATTAATATTTTGTTTTGGGTATCACCTATGTAAATAGCATTGCCGCTGCTCCCACTGGCAAGCGGACAAACTGTTAATGACAAATTTCTTCACCTCCAATAATAGAATTCCCTTCCCTTTAACCATTTTCCTTCCCCAAGGGGGTTTAATTAATCCCAATTTAGGAGGACAGCCATGCGATGGAGAAAAAAATTAAGGTTTTAATTGCCGATGATTCACCCTTTATTCGCCATATCCTTGCTGATTTTATTGCCAGCGATCCCCAGATGGAACTGGTAGCAGGAGCCAAAAACGGAAGAGAAGCTGTAGAATTAATTCCCCGGTTCCAACCGGATGTGGTGACTCTCGACTATGAGATGCCTTTTCTGGACGGACTTTCAGCCCTGCGGAAAATCATGGATCAAAACCCCCTCCCCGTTATTATGATTTCCAGTCATACCAGAGAAGGGGCTCAGGTTACTCTTGATGCCCTGGAAATTGGAGCCGTAGATTTCCTGGCAAAACCTGAAGGGAAAGGCCCACTGGAGCTATACCGGGTCCGGGAGGAGTTTTTGCGAAAAGTCAGAGGGGCCGCTGGAGCCATTCCCCGAGAAGATAAGTCCTCTGAAGTCAGGGAAACTCCTGATAAACCGGTGCACTGGAAACCCTTCACCCACGGCCTGAAACTGGTTGTTATTGCCACTTCTTCAGGAGGGCCCCGGGCCCTGCAGGCAATCCTGCCCCAGGTTCCACCAGATATTCCCGCCGCAATTATTATTGTCCAGCATATGCCTGCCGCCTTTACCGGTCCACTGGCCAAAAGGCTGAACCGAGAAGCACAGATTCCCATTCGGGAGGCTGTGGAAGGAGATATTCTCCGCCCTGGCCAGGCCCTTGTCGCTCCAGGTGACCATCACCTGACCATCAGCAAACGCTATAAAATTGAATTAAACCGGAAAAATCCCCTGTGGGGAGTCCGGCCGGCAGCAGACTTTACCTTTCTCTCAGCTGCTCCACTTTTTCAGGAAAACCTTGTTGGTGTTGTCCTGACAGGTATGGGCCGGGACGGGAGCAATGGGCTTTCCCAGGTTAAAAAAAGCGGGGGCAGGACCCTGGTCCAGGACGAAAGCACTTCAACTGTTTTTGGCATGCCCCGGTCGGCAATCAATGCCGGGGCTGCTGACCTGGTTTTACCTCTGGAAAAAATAATTCCTTTTTTGGATAACATGCTTAATTTCCGGGAAGAGGTGGAGAACAGATGATTTTTTCCGAATTTAAAGACCTGGTTTCCAAGGAACTTGACCTGCGCCTTGACGCTTATAAGTTAAACCGGGTGGAGCGCCGGGTTTTCAGCCTCATGCGCCGCCACCAGGTAGAAGACCTTGAGGATTGCCTGCAGCGACTTCAGGAGGATCCCTCCTTCAAGGAATCCTTTCTCCAGCATTTCACCATCAATACCTCGGAATTTTTCCGCAACCCCACTTCCTTCCGGTTTCTCGATAAGGTTGTTCTGCCCCGTCTTTTCCAGGAAAACCAGGTGGTCAAAATCTGGAGTGCAGCCTGCTCCAATGGGTCCGAGCCCTACTCTGTCGCAATTCTGATTAACGAAATGGGTATCAAGCCCGATCGCTATGAGATCCTGGCCACAGACATAGATCTCTATATCCTGGAGGCAGCAAAAAAAGGGGAATATTCCTACCAGTCCCTGCTGCGGGTAGACACCGAGCTGGAAAAAAAATATTTCCGCCCCGTGGGGAATGAACGTTTTATGCTGGATGAAAAAATAAAAAAGCAGGTCCGTTTTGAACACCAGGACCTGCTCAAGGAAAAATTCCAAACCGGCTGGAATCTGATAATCTGCCGCAATTTTTTTATCTATTTGACTAAAGATGGAAAAGACCGCTTGACCCAGCGATTCACCAGATCCCTGAAGCCTGGAGGAATCCTCTTTCTGGGTAACACTGAATTTATCTTTGAACCGGAAGTTTTCGGCCTGAAAAAGATAAACGGTTCTTTTTACGAGAAATCAAGCTGACCTTTTATTTCCCTGTAAAGTTCCTCTCCGATGTTTACCCGCAGCCTGATACCTTCGTCTTCGTACTCCTCCTGCAACACCTGGGCCTGGCGGTGCAGAACATCAATTATTCCCGCCTGGGAATAGGGAATTAACAGTTCTCTGGTTTCCATTCCCTTCCCCAGCACCTCCCCCAGGCATTGGAGCAGAGCTCTTACATTCTCTCCTGTTCTCGCCGAAACCGCGACTGAAGGTTCATATCTTTTCACCAGGTTCTCCAGTTCCTCTGGATCGGGAAACAGGTCCATTTTGTTGAAGACAGTCAACATGGGTTTATCAAGAACTTCAAGTTCTTCAAGCACCTCCAGAACTGTTTCTATCTGCTCGGAAAAGCGGGGATGACAGGAATCTACTACCATGAGCAGAGCATCTGCCTGCTCCACTCCTTCCAGGGTTGCTCTGAATGCCGCGATAAGGTGGTGGGGAATGTTTTTTATGAACCCCACTGTATCCGTAAACAGCACCTCTCGCCCATCAGGTAAGCGGCAGCCGCGGATTGTAGGATCAAGAGTGGCAAATAGCTGGTCCGCGGTTTTCACTTCCGACCCCGTTAACCTGTTTAAAAGGGTTGACTTGCCTGCGTTGGTGTAGCCCACCATAGCCACAAAAGGAAGGCGGCGTCCCTTTTGCAAAAGGTGGCGCTGCTTTTTTATTTGCTCCAGTTCTTTCTTCAGCTCTGCTATTCGGTCTCTAATGCGGCGGCGGTCAACTTCCAGCTTGGTTTCCCCGGGACCCCGGGTTCCAATTCCACCTGCAAGCCGGGAAAGTTCCTGCCCCCTTCCCACAAGGCGAGGTAGAAGATAGTTTAGCTGGGCCAGCTCAACCTGGATCTGACCTTCCCTGGTATGAGCATGGCGGGCAAAAATATCCAGTATCAGCTGACTGCGGTCAATCACCCTGGTTTGAACCGACTCCTGGAGATTGTGCTGCTGGGCGGGAGTCAGTTCAACATCGAAGATAACCAGGGAAATTCCCTGGCGCTGGGCTTCCCTGGACAGTTCGGTAACCTTACCTCTGCCAATGTAATAGGCAGGGTCGGGCCTGTCCCTTTTTTGCTCAATCTCCTCAATTACCTGGCCCCCGGCGGTTTCTACCAGGAGAGCCATTTCCTGCAGGTCGCTCTCCTTCTCTCCAGAAGTAATGCCCACCGTCATTACCCTTTCACGGGTTTTTCCCATCCAGGACTCCCGCAAAACCCTCCAGGAACGTTCCATCTCCTCAAATAGGTCCCGGGAATCCACATCGTCCCTGTCTCCAGGGCCCCAGGTAATCCTTTCCAATAATCCTTTTTTCTCCACCTGCTGGATCCCGTAAAAAACAAAACCCTGTTCCCGGGCAGTGACCAGCAAAACCCAGGCAGGTTGAAATTCACCAATAAATCTTTCTTCAACTTCGGCCAGGCTGCTTGCTTCCCTGGACAGGATAACAATCCCTTTTCGGGAGAAGGGGCTTTCAGTTTTCCATTCAGTACCCGTAGAGTTTTCGTTTTTAATTTCCTCCCTCACCCGGCCCTTTCGGTCTACAAGGAGCCCGCTTTCTTCGGCGGGAGAGACTTCATTCCATATCTGTTCAAGAACCGGCAACTGGATCTTGCCTTCGCTGAAGAGCTGATATCCTTTTAATCCCTTTTTCCCCTTCAAACCCGTTTATTCGCTCCTTTCAATGGAATAATTGAGGTGATAAACAAGGGCCATAAGGCTTACAGAAAGGTCCTCGTTGCGTAAATTAACATCTTCGGGAACATGGAGATGTTCGGGTGAAAAGTTCCATATTCCTTTAATACCGCTATTAACCATCCTGTCCGCTACCTCCTGGGCAGCCTCAGCAGGAACGGCAATTACCCCCAGTTTTATTCCTTCTTGCTGGATTTTTTCTTCCATTTCTTCCAGATTTTCCACTTTCAGGTTATGGATATATGTACCAATTACCCGGGGGTCATTATCAAAAACAGCTTTAACCTCCAGCCCGTGTCGCAGAAAACCCTGGTAGTTAATCAGGGCCCGTCCCAGGTTTCCTGCTCCCACAATAAGCATGGGCCAGGGTTTTTCCAAACCCAGAATTTTCTGTAAATGCCGCCGTAAAATTGGGACCTCGTAACCGACACCCCGCCGGCCAAATTCCCCGTAATAGGAAAGGTCTTTTCGGACCTGGGCGGAGGGAATTCCAATCCTCTGTCCGAGGTCCTGAGAGGAAATCACTTCAATTTCTCGTTTTTCCATGCCCAAAAGGGCCCGGTAGTAAATGGGAAGCCGCTCAACAGTGGTCTTCGGAATCTTAAATCCTTTCAATTAATCCACTTCCTCTCTTGTGCAGTTTTTCCCAAGCATAATAAAAAAATGGTGGTGAGACCCAGAATCGAACTGGGGACACGAGGATTTTCAGTCCTCTGCTCTACCTACTGAGCTATCTCACCACGCCTAAACATTTATCCTGATTTATCTGATTGCTGTGTAGATTATAGCACAACCCCTGGCTTTTTTTCAACTTTTTTTTCGATCCTTTCTAATATTATCACAACGGGCTTAAGTGGTCAATATTTCCCATGCAGGATAACCGGGACGGCTAAAGAATATATAATACCAAAACAAGGGAAAGAAGGTGGGATATTTGGAATTTTCCCAGATCTTAATTATCCTCTTTGGTATACTGGGGCTTGGCATAATTTTTATTTATAACCGGCTCATAATTTACCGCAATCGAGTCGATAACGCCTGGTCGCAGATTGACGTCCAGTTAAAACGTCGCTACGACCTGATCCCCAACCTGGTGGAAACAGTTCAGGCCTACGCCCGTCACGAGCGAGAAACACTGACCCAGATTGCTGAAGCCCGGACCCGGGCCATTGCTGCTGCAAGCGTCAAAGAACAGGAAAAGGCAGAAAACGACCTGACCCGGAATTTACATCGACTTCTGGCCGTTGCAGAAAACTATCCCGACCTCAAGGCCAACAAAAATTTCCTGATGCTCCAGGAAGAACTGGCCGGAACCGAAAGCAAGATTGCTTTCGCCCGACAATTTTACAATGATTCGGTAATGGCTTATAATACCAAGCTGCAGATGTTCCCCCACAACCTTCTCGCCGGAGTCTTTGGTTTTAAAACCCGGGACTACCTGGAAATCGAAGGATTGGAACGGGAGCCTCAGCAGGTTTCTTTTGAAAGATAGAGAGGAGGGCTTTCTTTGTACCAGGCTATTGCAAGAAACAGGAGAAACTCCTGGTTGCTAATGTTCCTTTTCATTCTGCTCTTCGCTGCCGTAGGCTTTATTTTCGGGGAGTACACCGGGAGCGGATACTTCGGGCTTATTATTGCATTTCTGGTCGCTCTATTGCTCTGTTTCGGCTCCTACTATTACAGCGACACCATTGTCCTTAAAGCAACAGGGGCCCGCCCCGCAAAAAAAGAAGAATACCCCCACCTGGTTCATTCCATTGAAGGCCTGGCAATTGGAGCAGGACTCCCCACCCCAGGGCTATATATAATCGATGATCCAACTCCCAATGCTTTTGCAACCGGGCGCAACCCCGAAAAAGGCGTAGTTGCCGTAACAACAGGCCTGATCGAAAGATTAAACCGGGTTGAAATTGAAGGAGTCCTGGCCCACGAAATGGCCCATATTAAAAACTATGACACCCGGCTGGCAACACTGGCGGCAGTAATGGTTGGGGCAATAGTGCTTTTAAGCGAATGGATGCGGCGCTCATTCTTTTTCAGGAGCATGCGGCGCTCTTCTTCGAGCAGTCGCAGAGGAGCAGGTCCCGAAGCGGTTATTATGATCCTGGGAATTCTCATGGCCATCCTTGCACCTCTATTCGCCCAGCTTTTAAGGCTTGCAATTTCCCGCAAACGGGAGTTTCTTGCCGATGCAGACGGGGCAATGATTACCCGTTACCCCGAGGGACTGGCCAGCGCCCTGGAGAAAATTTCATCCCAGCCCCAGAAGTTGAAAAATGCTTCCCAGGCCACAGCACCACTTTTTATAGTCAACCCCTTCAGCACCAAAGGGGCCAACAACCTTTTCAGCACCCACCCTCCTATCAATGAACGTGTTGAAGCACTGCGAAAAATGTAACCAATAAACCGGAAAAGGAGGGTTATTATGCCCGACTTTCTTGTGGTCTTAAACAAGGATGAAGATACTGTCTCTTTTATTGACCCGGTACAGGGCAAAACCCATAAAAAAATCGATGTAGACCATAACCCCCACGAAGTGGTTATTTCTCCCGATGGCAAAAAAACCTATATCACCTGTTCCCTCGGTAACCGGCTTAATATACTGGACAACGAAAAAATGGAGGTAAGCAACAGACTTGCCCACCCGGATTTTGATTTTCCCCATGGAGTAGGGTTGAGTCCTGATGGTCAAAAGCTCTTCATTGCCTCAACTTTTTCTGCCAAGATTTTTCTCATTGATACAGCCCAGGAAAAGGTTACCCATGTAATTCCCACATTCCAAAAACATTCCCACATGATCGCCTTAACACCAGAAGGAGACCAAATTTTCATCCCCAACATCGGGAGCGATAATATCACGGTATTTGATCCGGAAAAAAAAGAACTAACCAACCATTTCCCCGTTGGAGGTGGACCAGAGGGAGCCGCGGTCCATCCCGAATCTCAAATTCTTTATGTTGCCAACCAGGAGGATGATACCCTGTTCTGTATCGATATTCAGAGTTTCCAGGTAATGCATAAACTACGGCTCGGCCGCTGCCCCATTCGCGTTGTATTTTCTCCTGATGGACGGTACTGCCTGGTTCCCAACCGGGAAGCCAATAACCTTTCAGTTATTGACACGGTTTTTCCCCGTGTGGAAGAAAAACGCCCCTGGGAAATAAAAAGGATCCCTCTTGGTATCTGGCCGGGAGGAACGGTTTTCTCCCCAGAAGGAGATAAAGCCTTTACCGCCAACAATAAAACCAACGACATTTCAGTTATCAACATGACCTCCCTCGAGGAAGAAAAACGGATCCCTGCCGGTATTCATCCCGATGGGATAGCCTACCTCCGCCTATAGTTATCAACATATTGTTGATAACTTTTCCCTTTCTGTGGACAAAAACCCCTGCAGGTCTTATGAAAATAAGAACTGCAGGGGTTTATTATTCAGTCATTAAGTTAGTGGCGGAAATGACGCCTTCCCGTAAAAACCATTACCAGGCCCAGGCGATCCGCTGCTGCAATAACTTCTGCATCCCTTTTGGCACCCCCCGGCTGAATGATTGCTTTTACGCCCGCCGAATGGGCCAGTTCCAGAGTATCCGCAAAAGGAATAAAAGCATCGGATGCCAGGAATGAACCTTTCGCCTTTTTTCCGGCCTTCCAGATGGCCATACGGGTAGCATCCACCCTGCTCATCTGCCCTGCTCCAATCCCCACTGTGGCTCGATTTTTGGAAAGAAGGATGGCATTGGACTTCACGTGCTTGGCAGCCTGCCAGGCGAATAATAGTTCTTCCATTTCCTCCTCCGATGGTTCCAGGGAACTAACAACCCTGATTTCCAGCTTTTCCCTTGCAGGACGGTCTCTCTCCTGGACAAGAAAACCTCCCAGGACAGAGCGGATTTCGGGTTCTTTAAAAATTTCCGTAGGATAACCCCCGGCCTCCAGCAAGCGTATGTTTTTCCACCTTTGCTGAAGAACCTTCCTGGCAGCCGAGGTGATCTCCGGAGCAACCAAAACTTCCACGAACTGCTCTTCCGCGAGATTTTTAGCTTCCCTTTCCCTCACCTCGCTGTTGCAAGCAACCACCGCTCCAAAAGCAGACTGGGGATCTGTTTTTCGAGCTTTCTGGAGGGCCTCCAGGCTGTCTTTGTCTGTTGCCAGCCCACAGGGATTCCCGTGTTTAACAAGGACCCAGGCTGGATCGGGAAACTCCAGGACTGCCTGCCAGGCAGCTTCAGTGTCCAGGAGGTTATTATAAGAAAGGGGTTTTCCGCTTAGCTGTCGGCTGCCGACAACGGTGCCCTTGGTTTTCTCCCTGGAATAAAGGGCTCCTTTCTGCTGGGGGTTTTCACCGTAACGGAGATCACGAACTTTTTCAGCCCGGATGGGGAAGACCCTTTCTTCCTCGGGAGAAAAATAATCCGAAATTTCCAGTTCATAGGCAGAGGTGTGGGCAAAGGCTTTTCGGGCAAGATTTTTTCGGTCCTCCAGGGTAATGCTTTCTTCCTTCAATTTTTCCAGCAACCAGGAGTAGGTTTCCGGATCCACCACAACAAGAACATCCGAATAGTTTTTTGCAGCAGCCCTGACCATTGCAGGTCCTCCAATATCAATGTTTTCCAGGATTTCCTCGTGACTGCCTCCTCCCCTGCGGACAGCGGCGAAGGGGTAGAGATTGACTACCACCAGGTCAATGGGGCCAAAACCCAAGGCTTTAAGTTCTTCCATATCTTCAGGGTTGCTCCTTCGCGCAAGTATACCCGCATGTATGGCAGGGTGGAGGGTTTTCACTCTCCCGGAAAAGAGTTCTGCCTGGCCCGTTATTTTTGCCACCTCCTGGCATTTAACCCCGCTCTGTTCCAGGAACTTTTTTGTTCCCCCGGTGGATATGATTTCATAGCCAAGTTCCTTGAGAGCTGGCCCCAGTTTTTCCAGCCCCTTCTTATTGTAAACACTAATCAGGGCACGCTTAGCCATCGTTTTCTGCCTCCTCTTTTATCTCAACCTTTCGGCCTTTTACCTCCAGTTTTCCCTTTGCCCAGAGTTCTATCGCCCGGGGATACAGCCTGTGTTCAACCTCCAAAATCCTTTCTGCGAGGTCGGCTGCACTATCATCCTGGGCCACCCTTACTTCCTCCTGGAGAATTATTGGCCCGGAATCAACTCCAGAATCAACAAAATGGATAGTGCATCCACTTACCTTCACCCCATAATCAAGAGCCTGCTTCTGGGCATTTAACCCTGGAAAAGCCGGCAAAAGGGATGGGTGGATATTCATTACCGGAGGAGCCTGTTTCAGGAAAACGGGGCTCAAAACCCTCATGAATCCTGCCAGGCACAACAGGTCTATTTCATTATGTTCAATTAATTTCAAAGCCTTATCCTCCCACTCCCGGCCAATACCGGGAATGAAATGCGCTTCAATATTGTCCCTCCGGGCTTTTTCCAGGGCAGGTGCATCTTCCCGGTCTGAAATTACCAGATCAACTGCCGCAGGGAATCCTGGATCTCGCGAGGCATTAATAATGGCCTGCATGTTAGTCCCTCTCCCTGAAACCATGATCCCCACTTTTTTTCGACCCATGACTTCATTCACCCCTCTTAATTTTGCCGATTATTTCCGCCTTATACTCCCCGTCATAAAATTTTTGGTTAAGCAAGTCCCGGGCTTTTTCTCCTTCCTCCGGATCGACAGCAACCACCATTCCCATGCCCATGTTAAAGGTATTCTCCATTTCCACCTGAGCTATTCCACCTTTTTCCCCTATCAGTTCAAAAACCGGGCGGGAGGCAATCCTTTCAGACCATATTTCACAGGAGAGCCCCGGTGTTAATAGTCTGGGAACATTCCCCCTGAGCCCTCCTCCTGTAATATGGGCTGCCCCTTTAACCCGGAATTTTTCTCTGATAACCTGCAGGGGTTGAGAATAAATTGCCGTTGGACGAAGAAGTTCTTCGCCCAGTGTTGCCTTCCAACCCGGAGGAGTCTCTTTTAATTTCATTCCAGCCTCTTCCAGCAATACCTTCCGGATCAGGGAAAACCCGTTGCTGTGGACTCCCGTGGAGGGAAAACCCAGCAGTAAATCTCCTGCATTGATATCCATCGAGGGCAGGAGGTCTTCTTCCACTGCTGTGCCCACAGCAAAACCGGCCAGGTCGTAATCTCCGGGAGCATAAAGGTCGGGCATTTCTGCGGTTTCTCCTCCCAGGAGGGCACAACCCGCCTCCCGGCAGCCTGTAACTACTCCTTCAACCAGTTCTTCCACGTGGTCGGGAGCAAGTTTTCCCACGGCTATATAATCCAGGAAAAATAATGGGGTGGCCCCCTGGGCAAGCAGATCATTGATGCTCATGGCAACCAGGTCAATTCCAACGGTCCGGTGATTTCCCATTTCCCTGGCAATAAGGAGCTTGGTTCCCACCCCGTCACAGGTGGCCAGCAAAAGCCGCCCATCCCGGGTTTTGTAAACTCCGCTGTATCCTCCGGGCGCTTCAACAATATCATGCCCGGCAAAAGTACTGCGGGCCATTTTTTTGATCCTTTCCACAGCCCTATCTCCGGCTTCTATATCCACCCCGGCTTTCTGGTAGGTCCACCCCTTCTTTCCCATAAAATTTTCTCTCTCCTTCCTAATTACTGCACTCAGTTTTCAGGGGATAATTTCCACTGAAACAGGCGTCACAGTACCCCAGGTCTTTACCAAATAATTTTTGCAAACCCTGCAGAGAAAGATAGCCAAGCGAATCAACTCCCACGTGCTCCGCGATCTCCGCAGTATTTTTCCGTGCCGCAATAAGCTCCTGGCGCCTCGTGGTATCAAGGCCGTAATAACAGGAAAAGCTAACGGGAGGAGATGATATCCCCAGATGAACAGATCTGGCACCTGCCTCCCTGATCATTTTAACTATATACCGACTGGTAGTTCCCCGGACCAGGGAATCATCAATCAGGATTACCCTCCTGTTTTCAATCAATTCCCGAATAGGGCTCAACTTGAGTTTTACCTGGGTTTCTCGCATGTCCTGACGGGGCATGATAAAAGAACGTCCAATATATTTGTTTTTGATCAAACCCAGCTCAAATGGCAGGCCTCGGGCCTGGGCATAACCCTGGGCGGCAGAATTTCCCGAATCAGGAACGGGAATAACAAGGTCTCCTTCCGGGAAATATTCTGAAGCAAGCTGCTTGCCCATCTTCTGGCGGATCCTGTGGACATTGTCCAGACTGAAAGAGCTGTCCGGGCGGGCAAAGTAGATATATTCAAAAACACAAAATTTCTGAGGCCCGGGCCGGGAAAATCGGAAACTTTCCAGCTTCCCCGCACGTAATTTAACCACCTCTCCCGGTTCTACTTCCCGGACCACCCGCCCCCCGATAGTATGGAATGCGCAGCTTTCTGAAGCCAGCATATAATCCCCATCGATTTCTCCAATAATAAGGGGCCGGAAACCCTGCGGGTCCCGGGCTCCATAAACAGTTTCCCCACGCAATATAACCAGGGCATAGGCTCCTTTTAGGCTTAGCAGGCTTTCGCGTAGAGCCTGTTCAAAATCAGTAAAGCCAGGACGGGCAAGGAGGTGAGCAAGAATTTCCATATCAAGGGTTGAGTGAAATATGGAGCCATTATTCTCCAGTTCCTGCCTCAATTCATGTCCATTTGTCAGGTTTCCGTTGTGAGCTAGGGCCATGCTGCCTTTCAGGGACCGGATCAGGAGAGGTTGCATATTAGCATCAAGGTTTGCTCCCGCCATTGAATAGCGGACATGCCCTATTCCCAGCTTTCCATGGAAATCCTCTAAATTTTCCTGGTTAAAAACCTGGGTTACCAGACCCGCTCCCTTTTTTCCTTCAAGGTCATCTCCGTTTCCTACTACAATTCCAGCACTTTCCTGTCCCCTGTGCTGAAGGGCATGCAGTCCGAAAAAAGTTAACTGGGGAGCATCCTTCTTGGAGCTTGCCACCCCGAACAAACCGCACTCTTCCCGGAACTTATCCTCCCATTTTTCCGGGAGGAAATGCTTTCCTTCCATCTGATCCATCTCCTTTTAATGTAGCATCATAATTTCTGCAGTTTGCCCCTATTTGGGCCCCATTTTTTCCTCCCAGTGACTGGCAATCATTCCTGCTTTTTCTTCCGCAACCCCGGTGTAACGGGAGGGGTCTTGCAAAATTAATCTCTGTTCATCCCCCATCCTCTCCAGGTAAGGTTGAATTTCCTCTTTCTCACCGAGAATTTCGTGTAACCCTATCTCCCTTTTTTGGGCTTCAAGGGTTAATTTCCTGACAACTTCGTGGGCTTCAGGATGTCCATGTGCCGCAAGAGAAATATAGAGAGGTTCCGCCAGAACCAGGTCCTGCTCTTTTTTCAGGTTGGCCAGCATTGCTTCCCGGTCAACGGAAAATCTCTCCAGAACCCCCCGAAGTCTCTGCAGGGCCAGGTAAAACCCTACAGGAATTTCAACATAAAACCGCGACGAGGCTGAATTGGTCAGGTCTCGCTGATGCTCCGATAGCTGGTCCATGTAAACTGTCTGCATTCGGGGCTGAATTGTTTTCCATAAACTTTTTATATGTTCAAAATTTATTGGATTTCTCTTCTGGGGCATTGTTGAGGATCCCACCTGGTCGGGGGCAAAAAATTCTCCTACCTCTCCGATTTCCGTTCGCTGCAGGTGGCGCATATCATCGGCAAAATCTGCCAGAACTCCAAAGGCAACAACAATGCTGTGCAGATAATTCAACATATATTCCGGGGGGACAATCTGGGTGCTGATGGGAGCAGGTTTCAAACCAAGACGGCTTAAAACTCCTTTTTCCAGTTCAATTGGGTCTTTAACCAGCACACTGGAAGCATTATAGGCTCCCACTGCCCCGGCCATTTTCCCGCAGAGCTCCTCGCAGCAACGCTGGCTCTCCTCCGCTGCTCGACCCAGGCGGTCCAGATAGTGGGCAAGGGCAAAACCAAAGGTTATGGGTACTGCATGCTGGCCGTGGGTTCTCCCCACCTGCAGGGTACCCTTTTCCCGGCGAACAAGGCCGCAAAATATTAAAATTACCTCCCTCAGGAGAGGAGAAATTAAGTCCCGGTGAGCTTCCCTGAAGCGGAGCACATTTGCTGTATCAACAATATCCATTGAAGTTGCAGACAGGTGAATAAATGGTCTGTTCTCCGGGGAAACCTGACGGGAAAGGACATTAACAAGGGCCCGAATATTATGTCTTGTTTTTTTCTCTTCCCGGTAAACTTCTTCCGGGTCCAGTCTGGCCAATGCTTCCTTTAGCTCTTCGGCTACCCCGACAGGGCAGACTTCTCTTTCCACCAGCTCTTCAACCAGGGCTAACTCCACCCGCCCCTGGTATTTAATCTGGGCAGCTTCGGAAAAAAAACGGCTCAGCTCTGAAAAATCCTTTTCCCGGGTTGAATACCGGTGGTCCCATGGACTGAGGTTGGCAAAAATATCTCTACTGGGCAAAGAATTTCCCTCCTCTGCAATCTAATTTTACTTTAACATAACCCGCTGTCCGGTTCAATAAAAAACCGAACTTTTTCCCTTTTTTAGCAAAAAACATTCGGGTTTTTTGGTGTTGCTTCCTGCCCTTTCTCTTAAAAAAATCCGGAATAAAGGTAATTAGGGGGCTGAAAGTAATCCCCGACACAATATATGGGGTTATTCGCTATGGACAAACACAATATATTGTATTAGAATGGAATCGGACCTGGCATTTTTATTACATAGAAAGAGGGGGATGGTTTTGTTATGGCAGAAATTAAGTTGTCCGATAGCGGCCTGCGTGTTTTAGAAAGCCGCTACCTGAAAAAAGAGGGGGATCAGGCAACACTGGAAAATCCGGAAAAACTCTTCCGGAGAGTAGCGGAAAATATTTCCCAGGCAAGTACCAATTACGGAGAAGACTCTCAAAGAGATGCGGAAGATTTTTTTCGTATTATGACCGACATTGACTTTCTACCCAATTCACCCACCCTTATGAATGCGGGAAATGAGTTGCAGCAGCTTGCGGCCTGTTTTGTCATTCCCATTGAAGATACAATGGAGGGTATTTTTGACGCTGTAAAATCTGCAGCCCTGATACACAAAAGTGGAGGGGGGACGGGCTTTTCCTTTTCCAGGTTGCGACCAAAAAATGACCGGGTTCTTTCTACCGGTGGCGTTGCCTCTGGTCCAATTTCTTTCATGGAGGTTTTTGATTCCGCGACCAACACTATTAAACAGGGCGGAAAACGCCGGGGAGCCAACATGGGTATCCTCAATGTGGACCATCCCGACATCCTAGAGTTTATTTCCTGCAAGGAAGAGAACGACCGGCTTAATAATTTTAATATTTCCGTGGGGTTGACTGAAAAGTTCATGGAGGCAGTGGCTGCAGGGGAAGATTATCCCCTGGTTAATCCTCAGACCGGAGAGGAAACAGGGAGGTTAAATGCCCGGGAAGTTTTTAATCGGATAGTCACCATGGCCCACAAAAATGGAGAACCGGGGATTATTTTCCTGGACCGAATTAATG
Organism: Halobacteroidaceae bacterium; assembly: GCA_003551665.1. GTDB lineage: Bacteria > Bacillota > Halanaerobiia > B1SED10-174 > B1SED10-174 > T1SED10-26. The sequence goes on along the minus strand of PUNE01000062.1, from coordinate 53,422 downwards.
CTGGCAACCCCACTCCCCAGCTCGGGGATATTGAAAGTACCAACCCCTGCGGGGAACAGCCTCTCTTACCATATGAAGCATGTAATTTGGGCTCCATCAACCTTTCCCAAATGGTCCGGAAAACCCAGCAGGGCCCTGCAATCGACTACGACCGCCTCCGGGATGTAACCAGGATTTCTATCCGCTTTTTAGATAACGTTATAGATATGAACAACTACCCCCTGCCACAGATAAAGGATATGGCCCTGGGCAACAGGAAAATCGGCCTGGGAGTTATGGGCTGGGCAGATATGCTCATTAAACTAAGAATTCCCTATGGATCTCCCGAATCCCTGCGCCTTGCCGAGGAAGTCATGGGCTTTATTCACAGGGAATCCGAAAAAGTTTCGGAAGAGCTGGCTGAAAAGAGAGGAACATTCCCCAATTTCCCGGCCAGCATCTTTAAAAAACCCCGCCGGAATGCAACCCTGACAACAATTGCCCCCACCGGTTCAATCAGCATAATTGCCAACGCCTCAAGTGGAATCGAACCTCTATTTGCCCTCAGTTACCAGCGTCATGTTCTGGACAGCACTCTGACTGAAGTTCATCCCCTTTTTGAAGAAGTTGCCCGCGAGGAAGGGTTCTATTCCCCAGAAATTATCAGGAAAGTTTCCCAGGGGGACCCTCTGGATGAGATTGAGGGAATCCCCGAAAATATTAAAGATATTTTCCTTACCGCCCATGCAATTGACCCCGAACGCCACATTAAAACGCAGGCTGCCTTCCAGAAATTCGTGGACAATGCAGTCAGCAAAACCGTCAACTTCCGGAATGAAGCAACTCCCCAGGATGTTGCAAGGGTTTTCCAGCTGGCCTATGAACTCAAGTGCAAAGGGGTAACCATCTACAGAGACGGGAGCCGGGACTCCCAGGTTCTTACTACCGGGAAAACTGATGATAAGCCGAAGAGCAAAAGACCCAGGCCTCGGGTTACGGTAGGAACAACTACCAAAACAGAAATTGGTTGCGGCAAACTTTATATTACTATAAATTCCGACAATGATGGTATCTGTGAAGTATTTACCTCCACAGGCCGGGGCGGAGGCTGTCACTCCCAGTCTGAAGCCACCAGCCGCCTTATTTCACTGTCTCTGAGAGCAGGAGTCCCGCCCAAGGAAATCATCCAGCAGCTGCGGGGTATACGCTGTGCTGCAGCCCTGAAGCGCAAAGGAGTTGATAACACTTCCTGCCCCGATGCCATCGGCCGGGCTATCGAGGAATATCTGGAATTCGTTGAAAATAACAAGGCCATCCAGCAGGATGTTATCAACCGCCATCAGAACAATGGCCAGTCAAAACCCGATATTTTTGCCACCAACGGTTCCTATGTCTGCCCCGACTGCGGCATGGAGGTTGAACACGAAGGCGGGTGTGTTCTCTGCCGCAACTGCGGTTTTTCCCGCTGCGGATAAATTTTAATACCCTCCCCAGGAACTGGAGGAACATCCTGGAACAAAAAGCTATTTCCTCCCAGACAACTTCCAGAAAGGGGTGTAAACCAAATGTCAAGCACCAATAAGTCCGTGGGAATTGTCTTGATAATTATTGGAGTTATGACAGTTTTTAACATTCTCGTAGACCTGGCCTTCTGGAGAGTGGTTGCGGGTATTTTAATCCTGGTTGCCGGTCTTTTCTTCACCTTCAACAGGCAACCTGAAACCCCCGTGGAAAAAACCGCTTCCAAGGACTACCCCGAAGAACATTCACATGTCCTTTGCGAAGCATGCAATTCCGCCCTTCCCGAAAGCTCGGCTTACTGCAGTAAATGTGGAGCAAAAATCTAAGAATAAAGGTAAAAGCCCCCTGCAAATGGGGGCTTTTTTCTTATTTCTTAAGCTTTTTATCCTTTTCCTGAACCCCGGCAGCCATGTTCTGGCGAAATTCTAGCAATCTTCTCTCAATTTCTTTATCCTGCAGGGCAAGGATCTGGCAGGCGAATACTGCAGCGTTGCGGCTTCCATCAATGGCCATGGTTGCCACAGGAACTCCAGGGGGCATTTGAACCGTAGCCAGGAGGGCATCCTGTCCGGCCAGGGGGCTTCCAGATAGTGGTACTCCGATAATGGGCAGGTGAGTATGGGCGGCCATGGCCCCCGCCAGGTGGGCAGCCATTCCTGCCCCTGCAATAATCACCTGGACACCTCTTTCTCTAGCCGTTGCCGCAAATTCTTTTGCAACTTCGGGTGTCCTGTGAGCGCTGATAATTCTCATCTCATAAGTAATATCCATCTCCTCAAGGAGTTGGGCTGCTTTCTCCATCTTCTTCAGGTCAGAATCGCTTCCCATTACAATTGCAACTTTAGCCATTTTAAAACCTCCCCAGGTCAGTCCGGTAATATTTTCCTTTAAACCTAACCTTTTTTGCCTCCTGATAAGCCTTTTCACGGGCTTCATTCAAATCTGAGCCCAGTGTTGTAATACCAAGGACCCGGCCCCCGGAAGTTACCAGCTGGCTATCCTGAATACTTGTTCCTCCATGGAAAACCAGGGTATCAGGGTTCAGCTCTTCAAGGCCCGAAATGGGTTGTCCCTTCTGATAGGAACCGGGATAACCACCGGAAACAAGGTTCACGCAGAGACAGGCTTCTTTTTTCCATTCCAGAGGGTGGGGTAATATTTCTCCCCCTGCTGCGGCAACAAGGTGGGGCAGCAAATCACTTTCCAGGCGGGGTAAAATGGCCTGGGTTTCAGGGTCTCCAAAACGAACATTGAACTCCAGGACCCGGGGGCCCCGGGCAGTCAGCATCAAACCAGCATAAAGGATCCCCCTGTAATCAATCCCCTTATTCTCCAGGTAATCCAGAATGGGCCTAAAGACCACTTCCCCCAGGTTTTCCTGCTCATCAGGTGAAATTTCAGGAACAGGTGAGTATGCACCCATCCCCCCGGTATTTGGGCCTTCATCGCCTGTTCTTAGCCTTTTATGGTCCCGGGAAGGTGCAAAAAGAAGATAATCCCCTCCGGCACAGAGAGCAAGAAGCGAGGCTTCTTTCCCCTGCAGGAATTCTTCGATTACCAGCTTTCTCCCCGCGGACCCAAACCTTCCCTCTTCGAGTATAGAGCGAGCTTCCTTCCTGGCTGTTTCCCGGTCCGGGCAGATCAGAACTCCTTTGCCTGCAGCCAGACCATCGGCCTTGAGGACATAGGGCCCGCTCTGTTCTGCCAGGAGTTCTTCCGCCTCGTTAAATGTTTCCACAACCCGGTATTGGGCAGTTGGAACCCCGGCTTCAACCATTACCTTTTTTGCCCAGCTTTTACTCCCCTCCAGGCGGGCACCCTCGCGACCGGGCCCCAGAGCCTTCAGGCCCCTTCGGGCAAAACTATCAGCAAGGCCTTCAACAAGGGGAGCTTCAGGGCCAAAAACCGTAAGATCAATTCCTTCTTCTCTTGCCCAGTAAGCCAGTTTGTCCGGATCACCATAATCCCCTTTAATATTTTCGGCAATACCTGCAGTCCCGGGGTTTCCCGGCCAGCAAAAAAGTTTTTTTAGGTCGGGACTCCGGGCAATTTTCCAGGCAAGGGCGTGCTCCCTCGCTCCCGAACCGACTAACAGAACTTTCATCACAAATCTCCCCTTAAAATAACCTGGTTGCGCTCGGCTCCAACTCCCACCAGCTTGATGGGTAACCCCATTTTTCCCTCGATATATTCAATATACCTGCGTGCATTTTCCGGTAGATCTGAATACTCTTTCACCTGGGAAAGGTTTCCTTCCCAGCCAGGAAGGGTTTCATATATAGGCTCGCATCTTCCCAAAAGGTCGGTATCAGTTGGCATTTCAAAAATTTCTTCTCCGTCAACCCTGTAGGCCGTTGCAACTTTTATTTCCCGGTGACCGGAAAGAACATCAATTTTGGTCAGGGCCAGAATATCAATTCCGTTTACCCGGCAGGCGTGCCGGAGAAGGGGTACATCCAGCCAGCCACACCTGCGGGGTCTCCCTGTTGTCACTCCATATTCATGGCCTTCTTCCCGCAGCTTTTTCCCCTGTTCTCCTTTATCCTCAGTTGGAAAAGGCCCTTCCCCAACTCTGGTCATATAAGCCTTTGTTACACCGATAACCTGGTCAATCCTCCCGGGTCCAATGCCTGCACCGTGGCAAACACCTCCGGCCACAGTGGTCGAAGAGGTAACATAGGGATAGCTCCCATGGTCGATATCCAGGAGAGTTCCCTGGGCACCCTCAAAAAAAATATGCTTTCCCTCTTCCCGCCAGCGATCCAGCAAAAGGGCAGTGTTAGTAATATAGGGGGCCAGGCGCCTACCCGCCTCCCAAAGAGAGTTAAAAACTTCCTGGTAGGAAAATGGTTCCTGGTTAAAAGCCTTCTCCAGAATGCGGTTGTGATAGTTCAGGGCAGCCTTCAGACGAGAAGCAAGGCGTTCCCGGTGCAAAAGATCTCCCATCCGGAGGCCCCGCCTGGCAGCCTTATCAACATAAGCAGGCCCAATACCCCTGCTTGTTGTTCCCAGGTTTTCCGGGCCTCTCATTTCCTCTTCCAATCGGTCCAGGACAAGGTGGTAGGGCAGAACCAGGTGGGCAGCATCGCTGATAAAAAAGTTATCAAAGTTAATATCCCTTTCCTTCAAGCCATCAATTTCTTCCAGCAAGGCCTGAGGATCGACTACCATACCTCCCCCCATTACTGCTTTTTTCCCGGCATAAAGAATTCCGGAAGGAATGAGGTGGAGCTCAAATTTATCATCATTCACTATTACTGTATGGCCAGCATTATTTCCACCCTGGAAACGAACAATAACGTCTGCTTTACCGGCCATCAGATCAACAACTTTCCCTTTCCCCTCATCACCCCACTGGGTTCCTACAACAGTAGTGATGCTCATCAAAAGCCCTCCTTTCAACGGGGGCAGCAAAAAAAATAACCCAAATAGGGGATAACCTACCTGGGTTGGAATTGGTCCCATGGCTATATTACCAGAATTAAGGGCGAGTGTCAATATACTCCCGAACATTTTCGGGCTTTAACTCTTTTTTGTTCGCCAGGTGATTTCCTGCACCACCAGGCGGTCAATTTGCCGACTCAGGGCCAGCATTTCTTTATCCACTTCCCCTTTTTCCTCGTACATTTTCTTAAGGCAATGCTGTAAACGCTCAATTTCCGTCGCAGGGTTGATGTTTTTGTCTTCTCGCCGGATAATAATTACCTCCTTTTCTCTTCCTTTTTCTTCCATTTAACAATATAATACTACTCATAGTCTCTAATGTCAACCGCTTTTAATACTAATCGTCTGTTCAATTGCTCCTTCCTTTTAACTATAATAGGGTTACCTCAGTGAGGAGGAACAGCGATGGATATTAAATCCCGGTTTGGCCAAACAATTCGGCAACTTCGCAAGGAAAGAGGGTTAACCCAGGAGCAATTGGGCGAGCTTTCGGGTCTCCATAACAGCTATATCGGAGGCATGGAAAGGGGCGAACGTAACCCCTCCCTGCACAGCATTGATAAAATATCCCGGGCCCTGGGGGTATCTCTTGCCGATACTTTTTCCCAGATGGAAGAACCAGAACTAGCCAGGGAGTTCTACCTCCCTTACCATCTTGATATCTCCCCCGAAGATGCTGAGTTCCTGCAGAAGCTGATAAAAGAAATACTGGAATGGAAAGAGAAAACCACCTGAATCCATTTTCTGTATTTTTTTCCCTTTTCCTCTTTTTTTCTTTTTTATTTTTCTCTTTTCCCAAAAATATTTGTAAAAGGAGAATCTCCTCCGGGCGTAGAAGAATTACCAGTAACAAAGGAGTGACAGAAATGCCCGGTGAGGAGATTTTTCTTTTCGACTTTCATAACCAGCGGGGGACGGAAAACTATATTGCCCTTTCCTCCTCCGCTTTAAAAAATGGGCTTTTTGCCGGTTGGACCGGAGACCAGCTGGCTATTTTTTTCCTGCTTCTTGGCCATTGCGGTTCATCCCTTTCCGGGGAAATCAATCTGGGAAAGCTAAAAGACCTGCTTCCAGCCCGGCCGGAGAAAATTGAAAAAGATCTCTCAGATCTCCAGGAAACCGGAGTTGTAGAGTTCAAAAAAACTGGTGACCTTATCTCCTACCAGATTTTTCTTTCCGCTCTTGACCACTCCTACCGGGAGGCTCCCGGCACTCTTGAGCAGGAGGAAAGGTTTTTAAGAGAATTACTTTCTGGCCGTCCTGTTTCCGAGCAGGAACTGGTTAAGGGCCTGGTCATGATTCTTGCCCCCGAAAAACTTACCGATAGACTCCGCAGTGAAATTGAAGAGATAATGACCACATTCTCACCCGAAACAGTCAAAGAATTAATCCGGAGGGTAAAAAAAGCCATTGAAGACAATCCCGATTTGAAACCCCTCCCCTACCTGCGTGGAATTGTCCGGGAATGGCATAAAAATGGAATTACTACCTACGAAGATCTACAAAAGGCTGATCGATTGCACCGGGAAACTTACGAACTGGCAATGGAGTTTGGAATTTCCAGGGCGTGGGAGATGACTCCTTCCCACAAGGAAATTCTCCATTCCTGGATTACAAGCAAGGGTAGCGATGACCATGCCCTGAGCGTTGAGGTAGCCCGCTGGGCAATCCAGGAGGCCATCCGCAGTAAAAGGGATGGGCGTCCCTCCCTAAATTATATTGACCGCAACTTTATTCAACTACTGAAAAAAGCCCGGGTTTCTGATATTGAAGAAGCGCGGGAAGCCCTGCAGCAAAAAGAAACCACTCCCCCTGAAGATTCTTCCGGGTGGGATTATGATAAGTTTCGCGATGATTGATGAGAGGACGGGGTTCTGCCATGCCTTTTGTGTTTAAACCCGAAATGACCTCCCCCAAACAACAAAAAAAACTGGAAGAAGCAACCAGGCGGCGGGATAAAATTTTTTCCGAACACCCCGAAATTGCCGAACTTGACTCTGAAATAAGGGAAAAAGAGTTTATACTCCGGGGAGCAACTTTCCACGGCCTGGACACCGAAGAAAGAGAACAACTACAGCAGGAGATTACCGGGCTCAAGAAAAAAATGAAAAGCCTGCTGGATAAGAAGGGTGTCCCCGAAGACTTTAAACAACCCCGCTGGGACTGCCCGGAGTGCCAGGACCGTGGGGAAATTCTAACTCCTGAGGGGTATGTTCGATGCTCCTGTCATCAGGAAAGAGACCTTTCCTTCATCCGTAAACAAGCCGGCCTGCCTCCCCGATATTCTCGATCCAGGTTTGCTACAGCCAACCTCGACCTCTATCCCTCCCAGGATACCAGTGGAAAAGAAGCCCCCCGGGTCCGGGCCAAGAAAGCCTTTAAGGCGGCCAGAGAGTTCGCGCACGGCCAGTTGAAGGAGGGTAGCAGTCGGGGCCTTCTCATTGACGGTCCCGTTGGAAGCGGCAAGACGTTCCTTCTTGCCTGTATTGCAAACGAACTGCTGGAACACGGGAAACCTGTTCGCTACATATCATACAGTGATTTTCTTTTCCTGGTCCGCCTGAGTTTTGCCCCCGATTCCCCCTATTCAGAATACCAGCTCATCAACGAAATTGAACAGGCTCCGGTTTTAATCATTGACGACCTGGGAAATGAACAGGCCACGGATTTTTCCAGCAGCCTGCTCTACAGGATAATTGACCATCGTTACGGGAGGGAGTTGCCCTTTGTTATTAGTACCAGCTGCTCTTTAAACGAGCTGGCCCGCCGTCTTGGTTACCTTGGAGAAAAGATTATGCAGCGAATTATTGAATCGTGCCGTATCTGTGGGTTAAAGGGAGATATCCGGCAAAAACTGATCGCCAAGGAGAGGGGTAAGGATGGCTAAACAGGTTCAGGATTTTGCCCAGGAAGAATTCCAGGTCTTAGGCATACTGCTTCAGAACCCGGAATTAATTGATGAAGTTGCTGATCAACTTGAGCCCCAACATTTTTCTCAGAATCAATCCCGGGTTATTTACCACCATCTGCTGCAGCAGTACCAGGAACACGGGGAACTATCTCGAACGCGCTTATATATTCAGTTAAAAAAAGAAGGAATTGCAGCGGAGCCCGAAGACCTTCTGGAAAAGCTTACCTCAGGCTTTTTAACTCCATCAGAATTAAAGCCTTCAGTTGAGTTAATCCGGGCCCGGTACCAACGACAGCAACTGATTAAGGCAGCAGCCCAAATTCAAAACATGGCTTCGGAAGAGGACAACAGGCTGGAAGAGTGCCAGGCAAGGGCCCAGGAAATTATTTTCTCTGCTACGACAGAAGGCCTTGCCCAGCGGCATATCTACACGATGGAAGAAGCCCTGATGGAAGCCTACCAGGCTTACATGGACCGCAAGTCAAAACAGGTAGATACCGGGCTTTTAACCGGTTTTATTTCCCTGGACAAGGTTCTGGGAGGCATCAAAAAAGGGCATTTGAGCGTCCTGGCTGCTTCTACCTCAGTCGGGAAATCCGCCTTCGCCCTGAACATAGCTCTGAATGTAATCAAGCGTGAAGTTCCCGCAGCAATTATCAGTCTGGAAATGGACGCCCAGGAAATCATTGACCGGATGATAATCAGCGAGGCCGAAATCAACGGCTGGCGTTACAGCCAGGGAGAAACCAATGAAGAAGAAGACCTCCGGGTGGCTCAGGCCCTGGATAACCTGTACAACCTTCCGCTGAGGATTTCTGATGAACGGGGGTTGACTGTTTCACAGGTAAGGGCCCGCCTGAGGAAATTTAAAGCCCAGACCGGGGGGCTTGGGCTGGCCGTAATTGATTATCTCCAGCTTCTACAGCTTCCCCAAGAAGGTTTCAGCCACCAGAACATGGCCCGGGCAGTTGGGGAAAACGTCCTCCAGATGAGGAATATGGCTTCAGAACTGGATATTCCCATCCTTTTGCTTTCCCAGATCAGCCGAAGCTTTACCTCAAGGACTGATAAAAGACCAGTACTTTCTGACCTCCGGGATTCAGGTAATATTGAAGAAATTGCTGACAGTGTTCTTTTCCTATACCGACACGCCCATACCTCCATTGGAGCAAGGGAAGAAGCCGTACAGGAAGGTAAGGAGAGGGATACCGAAGTCATAGTTGCCAAAAACCGGACCGGACTGACAGGCCACACCATTTTATTCTTCGATGAAGAAAGAATCCGCTTTGTCGATCCAGAAAACCTTTCAATTGAGAGGAGCATGCCAGGTGAAGAATAACCTTGACCTGGAAATTATGGTCTATTTTACTGAAATCTACCACAACCTCTGGGAAGAGGGAAAAATTTCCCGGGAGGAGCACGAACAGGTCCAGGCTCTTCTCGATAACCTGGAACAGTACCCACCAAATCTTTTAAAAGAAAAGCTGGAAAGCATATTTGAACAAAAAAATAACAGGGACTCTTGAAAAAGAGTCCCTGTTTTCTTTATCTGAGGGTCCAGAACAGGATAAATGCAAGCCCCAGAATTGCTCCACTTGGAACCAGGAAGTATCGATAAAGATTCCCTATCTCACACCTGAAATGCTCCTTGGTTAAAATCAAACAGAGGTGTAGGGGGGAAACAAGGTAACCAACAATACTGCTAACATAGATAAATGCCACGTAAATCATGTAGTTTTCTTCGGGAAACATTGGCAAAAACAGTGGAAAAGAAATTCCAATGTTAGCAGTATTTGACCCCGTGAAAAAACCTCCAATAAAGGGGATTGCGATCATTAAAAGCGGAAAAGGGACACCGGCTTCCTGGAAAAAGATAGCAATTTGCTCTACCCCCCCACCTGCTTCCAGTACATCTTTGAAATACATTATTGGGAAAATTGCAAGGAAAATGGGCCAGTTTACTGAATTAAATACAAATTGGAAATAGGCAGGGAGAGAGTAGCCTTCATCCCGCCGCAGGTAGACAAATACAAGCATTATCCCGGCAAAAATGGCCAGGGGAAAATAAACACCAAGAACAAGGGCCAGAACAACAGCAATGAGCATCGGACTTATGGCCTTTAAGAAAGATTTTAATGCGGTCCCGTTAACCCCCTCAAAGCGGTCATTTTTAAGCTTCCCCCTGCTCCGGAAAAGGATCAGGAAGGTAACGATAAAGGCAAGAGCTGCCAGGGGCAGGTTGAATAAAACAATATAAAGAGGATTCACATCCGCAAGTTGAGAGGCCAGAATCATGCTGGGAAAAAGGGGGAAAATCAAATACCAGAGGTGGCGGTACATAAGGTTGGCAATAGCCATTTTTACAGGGCTCATTTTTTGGCGGGTCCCCACCTCCTCCACCAGTGGAGCAGACATAATTGCCCCGCCGGGAACCATCAGCATCCCTACAAGAGAGGGTATGGCCACCATTATATATCGGGTATCCCGGACCAGTTTCTGCAGACTATCGATCAGGAGAGCCAGAATACCTGTCTTGTCCATGATTTTACCTAGAGCCGAAACAAAGGCAATAGTTAGTGCAAGTTCCCAGGTCGTTGGATGAGATAGGGTTACCCGAGCAACCTCGAGCATGGGACGCCCTAAAAGCCCACCGCCAATTGCACTTATAATTGCCCCGGTTAACATGGCCAGGCCAATAGAAATTTTCCAACGCAAAAGAATTAGTATTACAACTATGCTTATTCCAATACTGATTACAGGCAGCATCTTTTCACCTCATGATCTCCCGGGTTCAATTTTCAACTGGAAAAAGGCAGCCACCCCCGTCCAGGTGTGGGATATAGAACCAGCCTTTTCACCGCCTGGGTTTTCCAGGCCGTCTATTCTTCTTCTTTTTCTTCTTCTACAATTACTTCCAGCTCAACTACTACTTCCGGGTGCAGTTTAATTGGAACTATATGGGTTCCCAGGGTTTTGATATTTTCCTCCAACTCAACCTTCTTTTTGTCAACGGTATAGCCCTGGCTGTTTAGAAAATCGGCGATATCGCCACTTGTAACGGATCCGAAAAGTTTGCCCTTTTCTCCGCTTTTCATGGCAATTTCCATTTTTGTTTTCTTTATTTGCTCGGCAATTTCCCTGGCTTCCCTGCGAATTGAATCTTCCATATCTTCCTGTTTTTGCCTGTACTCATCCGCCCGGGCCATACTCTTCGGAGTTGCCTCTTCAGCTATTCCCCGGGGAATAAGGTAATTACGAGCGTACCCATCTGCAACCTTAACTACTTCACCAGCCTGTCCCAGGTTGGGAACATTTTCTTTTAATATTATCTTCACCAAAAATCAACCTCCTCCAGCTCGATTTAAATTCCTTAAATCACGCCAAGAATCAAGTAAACCTAAAACTGTTGCCAGGGGGAGTATGAACATGGCTATAAAACCAACAACTATTGCCCCCAGTACAGGAAAGATTAAAAGAAAAACAGCAGCAATCAGAAGGACCCTTCTGGAGACCTGATTTACTCTTTTACCTATCCAGTACGCTATAACACTTAAGCCTCCGCCGCAGAACAGGACAATTATTCCGAGAAAGAGATTTAATAATATTACACCGGGAAATAGAAGGCTAAGACCCAGAGTCACCAGCAGGACAACTATCAACCGAGGATCCACTCTCCAGCTCCTGAAGTTCAGAATATCTGGCAATTCCATCTGCCATTTCGAAGCAACGAACCTGAGGGCACTCAGACTAAAAACCCCTGTTAAGGCGCCGGAAATAAACAAAAGGGTGGGAAAGATAGCCCGAAAAATCTGCAGGGCTGACGGGATTGCTTCCTGGAGTGTGGGATCATCATAAAAAGCCGCGGCCTCCTGCATAACCTGTTCAATCAACTCCCAGTAGTTAACATCCAGGACCAGCTGATTAACTGCAAGAAAAATGGCCTGGCTCAAAACAGCAGCTGCAACGGAATAATACAAAATCCTTTTTCCGCTGAATCCCTCGGCAATAGAGCCGCCCATGATTAATCCAACCAGGCCTGACACCAGAATAACGGCAAGGAAAACCTGGTTATCCCAAAGCAGCCCCGCTGCCAGTGCCGCAATAACAATCCCCCCGATGGTACTTCTGCCTCCCTGGCGCAAAACAGAAAGGGCCACAGGAACCGGCCAGAAAAAAGCCAGGAACGGAATGTAGATTCCCAAAACCGTTATTACCAGTATGGCCCCGGTAAATAAAACTGCTTCCTGGATTTTCTTGGTCTGTTCGGGCTGCAATGGTCCTCACCTCTCGGAGGGTTGCTGTTTTCATTTCTCGAGAAAAATAAATTCCAATAAAGGAAAAGGGCTCTTCCCAGAGCCCTTTTTATTACTCTAATGTATAGGGTAATAAAGCAATGTTCCGGGCCCTTTTAATAGCCCCGGTCAGCTCCCGCTGGTGTTTGGCACAGTTCCCCGTTATTCTCCGGGGCAGGATTTTACCGCGTTCGGTAATGAAACGCCGTAATTTTCCAACTTCCTTGTAATCAATATAATCTATTTTATCAACGCAGAAAACACAAGCTTTGCGTTTTCCTCTTTTTCCGCGTGGCATAGTATCCTCCTTTCTCCTTCCTAAAAGGGCACATCGTCGGGGTTAAAATCAGACTGCTCTTCAGAACCTTCACTGGAAGACGCCGGTTGTTGCCCTCCACTGCCCCTGGGTTTTTCCAGAAACTGAATATTCTCTGCAACAACCTCATAGACGGTCCTTCGCTGGCCCTGATTGTCTCCACTCTGAACCTCGTAGCTTCTAACCTGAAGGCGACCTTCAACTGCGGCTTTCTGTCCCTTGACAAGGTAATCGGCGCAGAGTTCCGCAAGCTTTCGCCAGACAACAACGTCAATGAAGTCGGTTTCTCGCTCCCCCTGCTGATTGGTAAAAGGGCGATCAACAGCCAGTCTTAGGTTTGTTAAGGGTGTGCCATTCGATGTATAGCGCATCTGGGGGTCCTGAGTCAATCTTCCTAACAAAATAACACGGTTAATCAATTCCTGTACCCCCTATTCGTTATTTTCTTCGGCCTCCGCCTGTTCGGCTTCAACCGATTCCAACCTGACAACTAGAAAACGGAGCACATCGTCAAATAAGCGGAGATTTCTCTCCAGCTCATCTTTTACCGAAGGCTCCCCTTTAAACCGGAAGAGTCCATAATAACCCATCCGCTTTTTTTGAATTTCATAGGCCATCTTTTTGATGCCCATGTGCTCTTCTGCCAGAATTTCACCGCCGTTGGAAACGATAATTTTTTTTATCCTCTCCAGCAGGCCATTAATTTCCTCTTCACTACGATCGGGATCAATAATGAACATGGTTTCATAATCGCGCATCCTGCTTCACCTCCTCCATGTGGACATATGGCCCTTTTCAGGGCATGGACTAAGCATCATTATACCACCAGTTGCAACCCTTGGCAAGTTCTATCAGCGAAAGTGAATGTAGATTACATCGTCAGGCCTGATAACATAATCCCGGCCTTCTGCTCGAAGTTTACCCTCTTCCTTTGCCCTGCTCCAGCTTCCAGCCTCCAGCAGGTCGGGAGCAGAGATTACTTCCCCTTTGATAAAGCCCGCAGCAATGTCCTGGTGAACTCGAGCTGCTCCCTCCATGAGAGTGGAGCCGGTTCTAATATTCCTGGCCCGGACTTCATTCTCATTCCCCGTATAATATTTTATCAGGTCTAGCATACTGTAAGCTTCACTGACCATCCTGTCCAGGGCGGGGTCAATTTCCATTTCCCTCCTCAACTCTTGGGCCTCGTCAGGCTCTAAGTGGCCCAATTCTTCCTCCATTTTAGCATCAACCAGGATTACTTTCAACCCATTTTTTTCCATTTTCCCCTTTATATTTATATTTTCCCCTTCGGGAGAACCATTAAGGATACAGAGAACAGGTTTTTCCGTTAAAAGGTATAATTCTCTCAACAGTCGATCTTCAAAATCAGAGCGGTCCATAACCCTGAGGGGTTTCTCTTCCCGGAGGTGTTCTTCTGTTTTTGTCAAAGCAGCCCATTCATCTTTATATTTTTGCTGTCCTGTTTTTAGCATTGGAGAAGTTTTTTCCTTGCGTCTTGCTAGAGTTTGCAGGTCCGCCTGGATAAGTTCTTTTTCCACAATCTGATAATCGGTAAGGGGGTTACCCTCGGGATTAACACGGGCCACCTCTTCCGCCTTAAAGGCTCGAATAACATGAACAATTGCTTCCACTCTGCGAATCCGATCCAGAAATTGATTGCCCAGCCCTTCTCCCCTGTGGGCTCCTTCAACCAGACCGGCAATATCAACAAACTCAACTCCAACCGGAGTTGTTTTCCCTGCCCCGAAAACCTTTTGCAGTTCGCTCAGGTAAGGGTCAGGGAGAGCAACCTTACCCAGGTTGGGATCAACGGTAGAAAAAGGGTAGCTTTGAGCCAGAGCATTTCCCCGTGTGAGGGCATTAAAAAGAGTTGACTTGCCGGCATTGGGCAAGCCTACAATTCCAATCTGCACAGGATCACCCCTTCGGTAAAATTTCCTTGATCCTTTTTTCTATCCTGGAGCGGGGGACAGTTACCGCTCTCCCGCACCCTGTACACTCTATTTTTAAATCACTGCCAAGTCTTAGGACCTTCCACTCAAAACTCCCGCAGGGGTGGGGTTTTTTTAGACGGAGGTGGTCATTAACCTGAATTTTCTTCCTTTCCACCTGCAACCTCCTTTTTTTCTTTTGGTTTGGGAGTATGAATCACCCGCTGGGGGAACGGAATTTCAATTCCCTCACGGTCAAAAGCCTGCTTGATCCGGAGTCGAAGCAGCCTTTCCAGAGACCAGTTCTGCAGGGGTTTTGCCCTTCCAATAATCAATATATCTATGCTGGAATCTCCCAAGCGCTGAACTCCCAAAACCTTTGGAGCTTCTGCGACTCCCTCGTGTTCGTCGGTAACCTCCTGGCAAACTCTTTCCATTACCTCAATTACCCGGTCAAGATTCTCGTGATAGGCAACCCCAATTTCCAGCCTGACTCTCATGTTTTCCCGGGCAAAGTTGGTAACCTCCCCTATGTGCCCGTTGGGAATAATATACATTTCACCGGCGAAACCACGGATCTTGGTAATCCTGAGGCCCAGTTCTTCCACAAATCCCTCAGCGCTCCCCACTTTAATATAATCACCAACTGTAAACTGGTCTTCAAAAAGGAAAAAGAACCCGGAAATAATATCCCGGACCAGGTTCTGGGCTCCAAAACCAATAGCCAGGCCAATAACTCCGGCACCGGCTATCAAAGAAGCAATGGGGATACCCAGAAGGGAGAGAACTATTGTGGCCAGGAAAAAATATACCACATACCGCAAAACATTTTTTAAAAGTTTGTTCAGGGTCATTATCTGGGCTTCTTCCATTACCTGCTTTTTGTCCTTTTTGACCCGCAAAACCCTGTCAATAAACATGCGGCCCAGTCGAAGGGCAACCCGCCCGACCACCAGGATTATTGCAATCTGAACAACGATTAAAGCCGCGGCTCGTAATTGCTCTGAATTCAAGAATTCTGGGAAAACATCATCAATAAAACTCATTAATCCCTCCATAAAAACCCTCCCCTATTGTAACCAGAAAATTAAAATTAAACCAAGGATTACAAGACCCAAAAAAAGAAGGCACCCCGGATTTAAAAAAATTGATTTTTCCGAATGGTCAACACTAATCGTTCCTGCCTTGCGGGCCTTTTTCAGGGAGGCTACCATTTTCCCATATTCGCCTCTCCTTTTATATATGGCTGCAAGATTATTATGGGCAGGCCCATAATCAGGATCGTAGCGTAATGCTTCATTGTACATGGATTCAGCCTGGTGGAGGTTTTCCTTTTCCAGGTGAATATTGGCCAGGTTTGTTAGAGCAGGGGCGTTATTTCGGTCAGCCTGAAGTGACTGCTCAAAATATTCCTGGGCTTTACTTTTCTCCTTTTTATAGGCATATATAACTCCCATCTTGTTAAGAGCACCGGCATGTTCAGGATCCGCTTCAAGAATTTCCTGGAGCAGTTCCTCCGCTTTTTCAAAACGAGCGACATCTACTGCAGCGCTTGCTTCTTCAAACTTTTCTTCTATCTGTTCCTCATTCATCGAATTCATCGAATTCCTCCCCTCCCTCCAGTTCCTTGATTTTTTCCAAAATGATTTCCATATCTTCAGAACTCAGGAGGGTATCAAGTTCCTCCCGGTCCAGGACAGAAATCTTTAAAAGCCACCCATCACCATATGGATCCTGGAGTATTAATTCAGAGTTTTCTATTGCATCCCCGTTTATCTCCTCCACCCTGCCACTCAGGGGGGCGAATAATTCTTTAAAAGAACGTTCTCCTTCAATTGTTCCCATTTCAATTGTTTGTTCGATTTCTTCCCCTTTTTGTGGCAATTCAACTTCCAGCAGGCGACCCAGTCGCTCCGCAAAGGGGAGGGCTATTCCAATGTAGGCAAAACCATTTTCAAGACGTACCCATTCTCCTTCTTCTGAATATAATAATTCTGTTGGTAGCAAAGTTGATCCCTCCTCTCTTTTTTATTCCATTCGGTCTCGGTAACTCCTTCCCCTGCAAACCAAAAAAGGAAAAAGAGCTAATCAATATTTTTCTTTTCCGGGTGTTATGCTTGACTGGGATCAATAATTATTTCCCGGGAAATAAAAAATACTGCTTCTCAGGACCTGGAACCAACAATGAAATTAAGGGCCCGGGGGATCAATTCAAGTTCCACAGGAGTTTTGGTCATAATTTCGCCATCGGCCTGAACGATAACGGGAATGTCAGAAGTAATTTTTACTTTCTTCCCCCTATAGGTTTTGACTTCCCGTTGTTTAAGATGTCCTCCTCCATAAACCCTTGGAAGTAGAACTAATAGTTTTCCTACCCAGACGGGGTCAATAACACAGATGTCAAGAAGACCATCGTCCTGTTCTGCATGAGGGAGAATTTTTAGCCCCCCTCCGTAGTATCTTCCATTACCCACTGCTACCAGCAAGGTTTTCTTTTTTATGGTTTCTCCATCAATTTCGATTTCCATATTGGGAGCTTTATAGGTAAAAAGCGCCCGTAAAACTCCCCAGAGATACGCAGGGGTTCCCCCAACGCTTTTCAAAAAATTATCCGCCGAGATGGCCACCTCACCATCAAAACCAATACCAACAACGTTGCAGAAAATCCGCCCGTTAAGTTTTCCGGCATCAATCCTTTTAGTCCTGGGCTTTTTAATCATCTTCAAAATGCCTTCGCTTGTTCGGGGAATACCCAGGCATTTTCCCAGGTCATTTCCGGTCCCAAAAGGAATTAGCCCCAGGGGAATATTTTCCTGCCACAACCCATTAGCAACCTCCAGAAGGGTGCCGTCTCCCCCAACAGCAAAAACAATATCACTAACCGGCCCAACTCTGCGGGCAATTTCTTCTGCCTCCCGGGGGCGGGAAGTATAATATTCTTTATAATACAGGTCTTCTTTATGCAGGAAAGGAGAAAACCTTTTCCAGCGGTGCAGGGCTTTTCCTCCACAGGCTTCCGGGTTAATTATAAAGGAAATTGCCAAATCCATTCCTCCCTCGAAAAAAACAAGCCCAGCTGAGGGCTGGGCTAAAGGTTATTTTGGTTTTTCCTCTGCAGGTTTGCTCTCGGTTGGAGTTTTTTCCGCACCTTTACGGGCCTCACTTTTACCCTTGAAAGTTGCCCCATCCTCAATAATGAGCTTGGCTATTTTGATATCGCCAAAGAGTTTTCCTGTGGGAACTATTTCCAGTTTTTCTACAGCGTCCACATTTCCCTGGACTTCTCCGGCTATAATCACGTTCCGGGCCTGAATATTGGCTACCACCAGGCCTTCTTCGCCGATAAAAACGTCCCCTCCTGCCTTAACTTCTCCCTCAACTCTACCTTCGATTCTCAGTGAACCAGGTATGTGCATCTTGCCCTCAATTTTTGTGCCCTTGCCCACTACACTTTCAACCTTGTCCCTTTTTACCTCTTCTTTTTTCCATCCTTCATCTTTTTTCTTGATTTCTTCTTTTCTTCCCAGCAAAAGGCCCACCTCGCTATTTATTATTGATGAACTCCAGGGGATTTTTGGGAACCCCGTTGACGTGCACCTCGTAATGAAGATGAGGACCCGTGCTCCTTCCGCTATTCCCAGACTTGGCAATAACATCTCCCCTCTTAACTTCCTGCCCTACAGAAACCAGCACCTCTCCGTTATGCGCATAACGAGTCT
Source organism: Halobacteroidaceae bacterium (assembly GCA_003551665.1). Lineage (GTDB taxonomy): Bacteria > Bacillota > Halanaerobiia > B1SED10-174 > B1SED10-174 > T1SED10-26. The sequence continues at coordinate 35,306 of PUNE01000062.1, read as the reverse complement.
TGAAGCCATATCCATGGTCAATGTCAACCGTGTACCCATAACCGGTCCGCCAGCCAGCATATGTAACCACACCCTCCGCCGTGGCCAGAACCGGAGTACCATACCAGACGGCAATGTCAACACCTTCATGAAAAGCCTGCCGCCCGGTAAAGGGATCCCTGCGGGAACCGAAACCCGAAGAAATGTAACTATTTCCGTTGTCTGCAAGTGGCCAGATATTGGGGGTAGCCGCAACCATTTCATTGTACTCTCGGACCGATTCTTCAAGGGTTTCCATGCCTTCCCGCTGGGCGGGAATTACTTCCCTCATTTTTCTGAGTTCCTGCTGCATGCTTTTTGCCAGGCTAAAAGCGTCATCCCGAAGGAGTCTGGTGTCTACTCCTCCCAGCCCTCCAATTTCAAATTCAACAGGCTGGTAGCTTAAAATATTTCCCAGGCTGGAAACATGGGCAGCCTGTTCTTCATTCTCCTGCAGGTCTTCGGAGAGAAGGTCCTGGATTTTCCTTCCCTGCTGCTGAAGAACAATCAGGTCCTGCTGCAATTCCTCCGTTTCCCGGAAAAGGCTTACCAGTTCCTGCCTGAGCTTTTCATTCTCCACCCGGACACCGTCAAGGTGCGCTACAACCTTCTTGGAATCCTGGTATCGAGCCAGGTACTCCCTGTAGGAAAATGTTGAAAAGGCCATATAACCAAGCAGGAAAAAAACTAGTAGAAATAGCACTGCCCGGGGGATAGTAAAGCTTATTGACGACCCTTCGGAATGGGGAATAATTGAAACCGTAAGCCCTTCAGTAAACATTTTCTTCAGTTTTTTCAACAAAACTCTTTTTTTCATCACAACTTCACCCCATCAGGAATCTAAACTTTCTACAAATAATAGGCTTTTCCTTCCCCAAAAATAAATTATTTGCTTCCCCGAGCCGAAACCTTCCATTCCTCCCAGGGTTCCTCGTTCCGGATGATGTGAACCGATGGAGCAAGGTTAATCACAAGGCCTGCATTGTTGGGAACAATTTCAATTAAATCTCCTACCCTTAGATCGCTCTCGGGAGGCAAAGAAAGAACACCGTGTTCTTCTTCAAGTCTACTTACCACAACCTCAGGATGCCCCTTAACCTTTCCAAAACCGGCGTACATCGTTCCGCTTTGCCTTCCCTTTGCCAGGCTCATAGTTTTGCTTCCTGCATCAACAATACATCTATCTTCTGCCGGCCGGGAAACTACACGGGTCAAAACCGTTAGTGCGCAGTCCTCCTCCATAGCAACACCCAGGGCAACTCCCGCCATGTCATTGAAAATATAGTTTCCGGGGCAAATTTCGGTTACTCCCTTGACCATTCCCGCCATTTTCACCGTTGCTGTTGATCCCACGCTTACACGGGGACATTCAAGCCCTTCCTGTTTTAACCTTGCAGCAAGGTCAACCATTAACCTTCCTTCGTCCAGGCCAATTTCCTGAACTATTTCCGGACCCTCTGCCCTGTAGGAATGCCCTGCATGAGTCATTATTCCCCCAAACTCCAGGGCCTCCTCTTCGCAGATCTGCCTGGCAAGCTTTACAGCGCTTTCATCAGAAGGCAAGCCACAGAGGTTGAAACCACAATCTATTGCCAGCAAAACCTTTAAGTTTTTCCCTTTTTCCGAAGCCCCCCGAGCCAGGGCTTCTACCCCCTCCCGGCTATCAGCAACCACAGAAACCCCAGTTCTGTCAGATAGTTTAAGAAGCCGTTTTATCTTTTTGGGTTCAGTAATAGGGGATGCAACGAAGATATCCTTGAGCCCCCCTTCAGCCATTGTTTCAGCTTCATCCAGCTTGGATACAGTTATCCCAACCGCTCCCTGGTTAACCTGTATTCGGGCCAGCCGGGGAATTTTATGTGCCTTAACGTGGGGGCGGAGGTCAACTCCTGCCTGTTGGGCAAAACCTGCCATATCAGTTATGTTTCGGACGAGTATCGCTTCCCTGACCAGAGGTGCTGGTGTATCAATTGTTTCAAATTTATTTTTCGTCAACGGAGGGCACCCCCGTTTAGCTGGTGAACCAGTTCGTCCTGTGCGTCGGAATCTGCAAGGGCCAGCACTTTATCACCATCACGCAAAACAGTATTTCCCCGGGGAACCAGTACTGTATCACCCCGAAGTATTGTAACCAGAATTGCTTCCATTGGCAAATCTATGTCTTTGATCTTTCGGCCTGCTACAGGAGCTCCGTTGCATACCCTGATTTCTACCATATTCAAATCCCCTACCTTCTGGTTGAGGAGAGAAGTCATTTCTTCAAGATTAACGTCTCGAGTAACAAGGGCAGCAAGAATCGAAGAGCTGCTCACAGCAACATTTACTCCCAGCCACTCAAATAGTTTTTCGTTTCCGGGAGTATTTACCGCTGTAAATGTCCGGGGAACGTGGAACTGGCGCTCCGCCATCTGGCAGATAGCCAGGTTATCGTGGTCATCATTGGTTACTGCAAGGACAACGTCTGCTTCTTCAACCCCTGCTTTTTTCAAAACCTCCGGTTCAGAACCATCTCCGTGAACAACTTTGATCCGATGATCCTCTGTTAACCTGCATGCTTTCTGTTGATCCTGTTCTATAAGGACAACATCAATGTTTTTTTCGCTTAAATCCTTTGCAAGATAACGGCCCATTTTCCCGCCGCCAACTATAAGCACCTGCATTTTCCAACCTCCTAACAATTTACCCACTAATGATCCCTGCCCAGCAGGCTGTAAATCTTCTGCAGTTCCTGCAGGGAACGATATTCAATATTTATGGTTCCCTTCTCCGGCCCCCTGGGGCGAATAGCCACCTTTGTTCCCAGGGAATTGTGAAATTCCTGTTCGATTTTAATTATTTGTTCATCCCGGAAAGAGGGCCGGTTAACTTTGCTTTTTTTGTTTTCTTTCCATCTGGTTACCAGTTTTTCAGCCTGCCGAACATTAAAACCCTCCTTCAAAATTATCCTGGCCGCCTCCTTCTGCTCTTCCCTGGTGGGCAGAGAAAGTAAGGCCCGGGCGTGGCCCATGCTAATTGTTCCACGTGAAACATTTTCCTGAACTTCTGGATCCAGTTTTAACAACCGCAGGGAATTGGCAATTCCCGATCGGCTTTTTCCAAGCGTTTTGGCTATTTCTTCCTGGGTCAATTCGAACTCGCCCATCAACTTCTGCAGGGCAAGAGCTTCCTCGATGGGGTTAAGATCTTCTCTTTGCAGGTTTTCAATCAGTGCAACTTCCATCATTTCCCTGTCAGCAAAATCCCTCACAACAACAGGAACAGAATTCAGGCCCGCCTTTTTTGCTGCCCGCCAGCGACGTTCGCCGGCGACAATTTGATAACGCCTGTCTTCCTTTTTCCTGACAATGAGGGGCTGGATTATTCCGTGCTGTTTAATTGATTCTACAAGTTCAGCCAGAGATTCATCAGAAAAATCTTCCCTGGGCTGAAAGGGGTTTGATTCAATATTTTCCAGGGGAATATTACTGGCTTCATCTTCAAGTCGGCCAGCGGGGATCAACGCTTCCAGCCATCTTCCAAGGCGCTTTTTACTCATTCCTCACGCCTCCTTCCAGCCGGGATAAAAGTTCCTCGGCCAGTTCCTGATAGGCACGGGCACCTTTAGACCGCGGGTCATAAAGGCTGATAGGCAGACCAAAAGACGGGGCTTCACTCAGCCTTACGTTCCGTGGTATTACAGTGCCATACACTTTTTCCTTGAAAAAATTCTTTACTTCCTCAATGACCTGCTGCGAGAGATTGGTCCGGGAATCAAACATGGTCATAATGACTCCTGCAATCTCCAGCTCGGGATTAAGGTGATTTTGGACAAGTTTGATTGTCTGCATCAGCTGTCCCAGGCCTTCAAGGGCATAATACTCGCATTGAATGGGCACCAGTATTTTTTCGGCAGCGGCAAGGGCGTTTAGGGTAAGCAGACCCAGCGAAGGGGGACAATCAATTATGGTGAACTCGTAATTATCGTTGACCTGTTCCAGGGCCCGCCGGAGTTTAACCTCCCGGGAAAAAGAAGAAACCAGCTCGATTTCAGCACCGGCAAGTTCAATGGTGGCCGGAACAAGATCCAGGTTCTCCAGGCTGGTTTCAACGATGATTTCGTTTATCGGGACCTCTTCAACAAGCAGAGTATAGATACACTTTTCCAGGTTGCTTTTATCTACCCCAACACCACTGGTTGCGTTGCCCTGGGGATCAATATCAACAACAAGGACTTTTTTTCCCCTTTCGGCCAGGCTGGCACCCAGGTTAACTGCTGTTGTACTTTTGCCCACGCCGCCCTTCTGGTTCACTATGGCAAGCACTGTGCCCATTCTTTCACCCCTCTACTCTTTTTCGCTTGGGCATCCTGATGTGGAAGGAGATGGAGTCCTCTTTTTCTTCCTCTTCAAGTTGAATATCCAGTCCCCATTCCTTCATTTCTTTTACGGTTTTTCGGATGGTATTCACATAAAGCCTTGTATCTTCAAAAACTTTAAGAACCCGTCCACCTTCTTTTCCCTTTGCAAATTTCTCTTCCTTCTGGTTTAACCTTTCCACCAGATTTTCTGTCTGTCCAACTGAATAATTTTTACGGATAACTTCATCCAGGGCTTTTTTTTGCATTTCAGGGTTTCCCAGCTTGAGTAGGGTTCGAGCGTGTCTTTCTGTTAAACCCGTTTCAATAATTTTATCCCTCAGGGCTGCGGGGAGGCGAAGAAGGCGAAGTTTATTGGCAATGGCCGACTGACTGCGTCCAATTTTTTCAGCAAGTTCTTCCTGGGTCATATCAAAAGAAAATAACATCCTCTGGTAACCCGTTGCTTCTTCAAAAAAATTCAAGTCCTCCCGTTGCAGGTTTTCCACGAGAGCCAGCTGGGCCATTTCCCTGTCCCCTATTTTTTTCACCAGGCACGGCGCCTCTTCTCTTCCCAGCACTTTTAAAGCCTTTAACCTTCTTTCGCCAGCAATGATCTGAAAACCCTCTTCGGCAGGGCGCAACAAAAGAGGCTGCAGGAGTCCATTTTCTCTAATGGAAGCAGCCAGCTCTTTAATTTCCTCTTCACCAAAACTGGTCCGGGGTTGATAGGGGTTGGGAGAAATTTTTTCAATTTTAACTGTCCTTATCTCTTCATTCTGGTCAGCGCCCGGCCCGAATATTTTTGCCAGGGGATTCTTCACTGTTACCCCTCCCGCACCTTGTTTTTCTCCACTTTTATAGTTCTGTACGGGGACCCCATTTCCCTGCTTGTAAAAGATATCCGTAAAACCCTCTATTTTATTGGTTTTTCTCCTTCCCCCCCAGAGGTCTTTTTTTAATTGCTGCTGGCCGGCGGGGAAATCGTTCCGGAGTACTTTCAACTTTTTTAATAACCTGCAGAAAATGTCCCTGCCCGGGAATGCCCTGGTAATATCTTTCTCCCGCTTTCCCTCCGAGAATTTCCAGGGCTTGCTGGCTTTTTTCCAGTTCTTCATCCAGTGCTGGCCCCTTCCAGGCCAGGAGAATTCCTCCCACCCGAATTAAGGGGAGGGCCAGTTCTAAAAGGGAAGGGAGGGGAGCAAGTCCCCTTGCCATTACCACATTTGCTTGCTCCCTGTATTCAGGATTGCGGGCAAGCTCTTCAGCCCTGGTGTTAAGAACAAGGACTCTCTCCAGGCCCATTAAGCTTACAATTTTCTCCAGAAAACGGGCTTTTTTCTCTTTGCTCTCCACCAGAAAAACTGGCCTGGACATGCTGCAGATTGCCAGGGGGAGTCCCGGGAGGCCACCTCCGGTTCCCAGGTCCACCCAGGGCCCAGGCCACGGGGAGAGGAGGGGGAGGGCCACAAGGGAATCAACAAGATGCCTCTCTAAAAAAACCTTTTCTTGGCCTCGGGCCAGCAGATTAAATTCCCTGTTGGCGGCAAGCAATTTTTCTGAGTAGAGGGAAAGCCGCTCCAGGCTTTCCCCGGAAACCTGAAGCTCTCTTTTCTCCAGGGCCTGAAGAATATCCTCTCGCCTAACCATTTTTTTTCTTCCTCTCCAGGTAAATTAAAAGGGAGGTAATGTCCGCTGGGGAAACACCGTTAATCCTTCCCGCCTGACCAACAGAAATAGGGCGGATATCCTTCAGTTTTTCCCGGGCTTCAGTTCTAAGGTTAGGAACTCTGTCATAATCAATTTTCTCGGGTAACATCTTCTTCTCCAGTTTTTTGAAATGTTCAATTTCCCTCTGTTGCCTCTCAATATATCCCTCGTACTTAACCATTGTTTCCACCTGGGTCTGGATGCCCTGGGTACAGGATGGTAAACCGGGTTCCAGGTCAACAAGGTCTGACCAGGTTATTTCCGGCCGCCGAAAAATTTCCTTCAGAGAAACCGGCTTATTCAAACCTCCACTGGTTTTTTCCTGCAGGATCTCATTTACTTCAGGAGTTGGGCGAATCTTTGTTTTTCCAAGGATCTCCAGGATTTTTTCAATTTCTTCCTGCTTTTGCCTGAATAATTCCCACTGATAATCACCCAGCAGCCCAATTTCCCGACCAATATGGGATAGCCTCTGGTCGGCGTTATCCTGGCGCAACAAAAGCCGGTATTCTGCCCTGGAAGTAAGCATTCGATATGGCTCTTCGGTTCCCTTGGTGACAAGGTCGTCAATTAAGACTCCAATATAGGCCTGGGCCCTGTCCAGAATTAGGGGTTTTCTGCCCTGCAGGGTAAGGGCGGCGTTAATTCCGGCAATCAGGCCCTGGCCTCCGGCTTCTTCGTAACCCGATGTTCCGTTAACCTGGCCGGCAGTATAAAGGCCCTGGATCAACCTTGTTTCCAGGTCCAGATTTAATTGCCGGGTATCTATTACATCGTATTCTATTGCATATCCAGGCCGGACCATGTCTACTCTTTCCATACCCTTAATTGTCCGCAGGAAAGAAAACTGAACATCTTCAGGGAGGCTTGTGGGAAGTCCGGATAAATACATCTCATCGGTTGTCAAACCCTCGGGTTCGATAAAAACCTGGTGGCTTTTTTTTCGGGGAAAGCTCACAACCTTGTCCTCGATAGAGGGACAGTACCTGGGCCCGGTTCCCTCAATGACTCCCGAAAAGAGGGGTGCCCGCTCGATATTTTCATTGATAATGGAGTGGGTCCGGGGGTTAGTGTGGGTCAGGTGACAGGACAGCTGTCCTGAAATCCCTTCGCGGCCTTCGTGGAGAAAAGAAAAGAAGAGGGACCCCGCATGGCCTGGCTGGGGTTCAGTTTTATCATAATCAATTGTTCTCCCGAGAACCCGAGGAGGGGTCCCTGTTTTAAAACGTTTCAGGGAAAAACCGAGTTCCTGCAGGGAACGAGAGAGTTCTTTTGCTGGAAGTTGCTGATTGGGTCCGGCGTCAAAAGTTGCTTCCCCGATAATTATCCTGCCCCGCAAAAAAGTCCCCGTTGTCAGGATAACCTTTTCCCCCCTGTAACGGATCCCCGTTGCAGTTTCAACTCCCTTAACCCGCCCTTCTTCTGCTAAAATCCTGGTAACCAGGCCTTGTTTTAAATCCAGGTTTTTTTGTTTTTCCAGAACTTCCTTCATTCGCAGGTGGTATTTTTTCTTATCTGCCTGGGCCCGCAATGCCTGGACTGCGGGTCCTTTCCGGGTATTCAGCATCCGGACCTGGATCATCGTGGAATCAATATTTCTCCCCATCTCTCCTCCCAGGGCATCTATTTCCCGGACAATATGACCCTTGGCAGGCCCCCCCACAGATGGATTGCAGGGCATAAAGGCAATATGGTCCAGGTCGATGGTCAGAACCAGAGTTTTGAATCCCAGGCGGGATGCGGCCAGAGCTGCTTCACACCCTGCATGGCCAGCGCCGATGACAATAATCTGATAGGTCTGGGGATATTCAAACATTTTCCTTCCTCCTATTTCCCTATACAGAACCGGGAAAATATTTCCCGGGAAATATCCTGATTTATTGTTTCCCCTGTAATCTGTCCCAGGTGGTGCAGGGCTCCTCGAATATCAACAACGGCCAGGTCCATGGTAACACCACTTTTCCAGCCCTCCCGGGCCGCTTTCACGCTTTTTAACGCCTCTTTCAGGGCCCGCTCATGCCTAAGGTTACTTACCCAGAAGCCTTCTTCTTTTTCCGAACCAATAATCCTTTCCTTTATAGCCTGGCGGACTCTTTCCAGTCCCCGGCCTTCAAGGGCGGAAATAAAGAGAATTTCATTTTCAGGGAAATGTTCTCTGACTCCGGTGAGGTCAATGCTTTCGTCCAGATCTATTTTATTTACAACAACCAGGCTTTTTTCTTGGGGAATTGTGGCCAGCATCTTTTCATCCTCTGCGGTGAAGCCGCTTCCACTATCCAAAACCGCAAGGATAAGGTCGCTTCTTTCCAGGAGTTTTCTTGTTCGGTCAACCCCCAGTTTTTCAACCTCGTCTTCGGTTTCCCGGAGGCCGGCTGTGTCGATCAGGCGGAGGGGGATACCATCAAGGTTAATTAGTTCCTCTACAGAATCCCTGGTGGTTCCGGGAACTGATGTCACCAGTGCTCTTTCTTCACCCAGGAGAGCATTCAGAAGGGTGGATTTGCCAACATTGGGGCGACCGATAATTGTGGTTCGAACTCCTTCCCGCAGGGCCCGGCCCCGAGAGTAAGTTTCCAGGGTTTTTTCAAGGTCTTTTTCAACCCGATCCAGATATTGTTCAACATCCTCCAGAGTAAACCCATCCAGTTCATCCTCAGGAAAATCAATGGAGGCCTCGCAATAAGCAAGAACTTCCCAGAGTTTCTCGCTACTCTCCCTGATAAAGCGCGAAAGGCTGCCCCCAAGCTGATCAAGAGCAAGCCTCAGACCTTTTTGCGTTTTGGCTTCAATTACGTCAACGACTGCTTCTGCCTGGGCAAGATCCATCTTTCCGTTGAAAAAGGCCCGCCGGGTAAATTCTCCTTGCTCGGCAAGGCGGACACCCCGGTCCAGGAGCAGGTCCATAATGGCCTGCAGGGGAACCGGGCCCCCATGGGCTATTATTTCCACCATGTTTTCCCCGGTATAAGAGTGGGGGGCATGCATTACAAGGATAATAACCTCGTCGGCATTCTCCCCGGTATCCGGATCTATTATATGGCCGTAAGCAGCCGTATAACCATTCATTTCGGAGGCCCTTTTCCCTTTTGGGTTTTTAAAAATCCGGTCTACCTGCTGATGGCTTTCTGCACCACTTACACGGATTATTCCCAGAGCCCCAATCCCCGGCGGTGTTGCCAGGGCAGCAATTGTATCTTCCCGATTCATCGGATCAGCCTCCTAAAAAAACCCAGTAATAAAATACTGGGTTAGTTGGGCTCTATGCATACTTTGCGGAAGGGTTCTTCTCCCTGACTCAAGGTTTTAACCCGGTCATCATCCTTAAGCGTCATGTGGATAACCCGCCGTTCCTGGGGCGACATGGGCTCAAGGAGAACCTTTCTTCCGGTTCGGGCGGCCTTTTCTGCCATCCTCTTGGCCAGAGCTTCAAGGGTTTTTTCCCTTCGGTTTCTATAGTTTTCGGCATCTATAATAACCCTTAGGTATTCTTCATCTTTTTCCCTATTGGTTATCAGGGTAGTCAGGTACTGCAGAGCATCAATGGTTTGACCTCTCTTTCCAATCAGAAGCCCCATATTTTCCCCTTCAACTTCCAGGACTACCTGCCTGGGGTGGTCATTTTCAGCGACAATATTAACCTGGGTCCCTGTGCCCAAACGTTCACAGACTCCCTCAACAAATTCTCGGGCAATTTCTTTCTTTTCTTTTTTTCGCCTGGCTTTTATCCTGGCATTTTTACTCGAAATAATACCAAGAATACCCCGGCTGCCCTCATCAAGAACTTCAATATCAACTCTTTCCCGGGGCAGTCCCATTTTTTCCAGGGCCCTTGCAATAGCTTCCTGAACATTTTTTCCTTCCTGGATTATTTCATCCATTTTCAGTAGATTCTCCTTTCGCCACACCCTGGCGACGATGAATTAGGTACTGTTGACCGATCATAGCCAGGTTAGAAGTGAACCAGTAAACCAGAACACCGGAAGGAAGGCTCAATCCAAAAAACACAATCAGAACCGGCATGACCATTCCCATTGTCTTGGTCTGGGGATTGGCTGGAGCCCCGCTCCAGGCCTGCTGCAGATGGGTCTGCAAAAACATTGTCACTCCAGTCATCACAGCCAGCGGTATATCCGGCTCTCCGAGGCTACCTATCCAGAGAAAACTTGCTCCCTGCAGCTCGTCAAGGCGAATAATCGTCTGGAAAAGAGCAATCAGTATGGGAAGCTGTATTAAGAGGGGTAAGCAGGACGCAAGTGGATTGATATTGTATTTTTTATAAAGCTCCATCATTTTCTGCTGCTGGGTTTGCTTGTCGTCTTTGTATTTGTTCTGAATTTCTTTGATTTCCGGCTGAATCCTCTGCATGTCCTGCATGGACTTGTTCTGTTTAACAGAGGATGGGTAGAGGATTAATTTTAAAACCAGGGTTAACAGGATAATTGCCAGTCCCCAGTCACCAGTAATGTTATAAAAAAAGCGGAGAAACCTCCCCATTGTTTCCCATAAAAAAGAAAACATTCCACCGTTGGATTCAGCAATCGTTATAAAGCCTGTCAAGTCACCCAAAAAACCTAAAACCATTTCCATTACAAATAAACCTCCTAACCCGGACCTTGTTTTTATTTAACAGGATCATAACCACCTTTACTATATGGGTTGCAGCGCAAAATTCTCCAGATCCCCATAAGGAGGCCCCGGCATACTCCATGGCTATCAATTGCCTGCAGCATATATTCAGAACAGGACGGGTAATACCTGCAGGTGGGGCCTTTTAGGGGGGAAAGGTAGTTACGATAAAAATTTAGCAAACCAATAAATACTTTCTTCACGATTTTCCGTCTCCCTTCCAGAGATTGGCCTTTTGTAAAAGTTTTTTCTGGCTGGCCAGAATCTCACTAAACTCGGCCTTTAAAATCCCTCTCCTGCCGATGAAAAGGAGGAGGTGGCCATCTTTAACCTGGGGAAGTAGAGTTCGGTAAGCTTCTTTCATTTTTCGGCGAATCCGATTGCGAACAACTGCATTTCCAAGTTTTTTGCCAACAGAAAAACCCGCCTCTCGGCTCTCCGGTTTCCATTTATAATAATAAAGAACCAGGTTGCGATCGGCGAGGGATTTTCCTTTTTTAAATAAAAGGGTGAATTTCCCCCTTTCCCGCAGTCGTTCTTGCCGGGGCAAAGACATCATATTCCATCCTTAAAAAAAATACATTGACCAGAATTTTTTTTTGCTTTATTATAGTTTTTAGAAGCAAAATTAATTCTATAAAGATTATAGGTTATTTATTACCCTCCGTCAAGAAACTTCCTGTAATATTCAAAAATTTAACCTTCCAGGACAGGAAGGGTTTTTTATTTCTGTAGCGAAAAAATAAAAGACCCTGGAAAAGTTGAACCAACTTTGAGGGGATATATTTTTGTGTTGAACCTTTTAACCTTCCGCCACAGCTTGTTAATAAGGTTGTGAATAATAATTACTGTTTTCATCCTGATGATCCCCAGTCAGGCTGTGGAAAAATTGTGGATTTTTGCGGCTCTTTTTACCTGCAAGTTTTTTCAATCGCTTCAAACCCTCTCTATTAAAGGGTTTTTGGGTTTGGTTTTTTTACAAAAATAATCCACAGTTTTTCAGTTGCCGTTGGCACAGGATCATCTCATTTTTTTTCACACCCCTGTTAAAAAGTTGTGGATAACTTCGGAAAAAGGAGAATACATATGTCAACAAATTTACCAATGGAAAACATCTGGGAACAGACTCTGGAAAAAATGAAAGAACAGCTCAGCCGGCCTTCTTTTGAAACCTGGCTCAAGGCCACCAAGCCCGTTGCTTTTCGGGACCAGTTCCTCCTGGTTGAGGTCCCCAATGAATTTGCCCGGGACTGGTTGGAAAGCCGTTATTCTGATTTAATTGAGGAGATTCTCCAGACCATTACCCAGTCCCCTCTCCAGGTTAAATTTACAATCCATAATTCCCCCAATGAAATCAATAGCCATAAACCCTACCGCGATCTTCAACCTGACGGCCCCCAGAGTAATTCCGGAGCCTATTTCCTGAATCCCAAGTACTCCTTCGAAACCTTCGTTGTGGGAGACAGCAACCGCTTTGCTCACGCTGCTTCACTCGCCGTTGCCGAAGCCCCAGCCAAGGCCTATAACCCTCTATTTGTCTATGGAGACGTGGGCCTGGGTAAAACACACCTGATGCAGGCCATTGGTCACTACACCCTCAGGCAGAATCCTGACCTAAGGGTTGTTTACGTTTCTTCGGAAACCTTTACCAACGAACTAATTAATTCCATTCGTGATGATAAAACCGTTGATTTCCGGAATAAATATCGCACAATTGATATCCTCCTCGTTGACGACATCCAGTTTCTTGCGGGTAAGGAGAGGACCCAGGAAGAATTTTTCCACACTTTCAATGCCCTCCACGAAGCAAACCGCCAGCTCGTTATTTCCAGCGACAGGCCTCCAAGAGATATACCGACACTTGAGGAAAGGTTGCGCTCCCGTTTTGAATGGGGACTGATTACAGATATTCAAAAACCGGACCTGGAAACCCGGATTGCCATCCTGAGAAAAAAGGCCAGCATAGAAAGAATTAATGTCCCCAACGATGTAATTGTTTTTATTGCCAACCAGATTCAGTCCAACATCAGGGAACTGGAGGGAGCCCTGACCCGCCTCAAAGCATATTCTTCCATGCAAAACATTCCGATTACGGTAGAAATGGCCAAAGAGGCTTTGCGGGATATTCTGGCCCTTTCTCAACCAAAACCCCTTTCCATTGAGGATATCCAGGAAGGAGTGGCCCGGTTTTTTTCTCTTCGTCCCAAGGACATGCTTTCCAAAAAAAGAACCCAGAATATTGCTTTCCCCCGCCAGATAGCAATGTACTTATGCCGGGAACTCACCGATGCTTCTCTACCTCGGATCGGACAATCCTTCGGAGGAAGGGACCATACCACAGTTATCCACGCCTGCTCAAAAATTGTTTCCCAGCTAGAAAAGGATGCAACCCTACGCTCAACACTTAATAAACTCCAGGAAAACCTAAAAAAGAAAAAATAACAATGTGGATAGCCTGTCTTTTTTTCCCCAGGAATATAGACAGGCAATCTCCTTGTTTTCACTCATTGTTTTTTTCTTTTCCCCATTTTTAACAGGACCTACTGCTCTTACTCCTACTGATTCAAATTTATATTTAAGAAAAATTGGCGGCCAGATTTCCGCCGGAAAAAGGAGGAATTCTTTTGGATTTCACAATTCAGCAAAAAGATTTATCCGCTGTTATTCAGGACGTGCAGCGGGCGGTGTCTTCTCACACCACCATGCCGGTTTTAAGCGGGGTAAAAATTGATGTCCAGGAAGACAAAATCAAACTTGCTGCAACTGACCTGGAGATTGGAATCGAGAGTCAGACTGAAGGAGAGGTTAAAGAAACAGGTGTGGTTGTTCTTCCTGCCCAGCATCTGGGAAATATTATCAGGGAGCTACCCAACGAGAAAGTTCGCCTTTCCATGAAGGAGGAGAACAGCGTAGAGCTTAAATGCGCCGGTTCAACCTATAATATCAGGGGTTTTCCCCCGGAAGATTTTCCCAGTCTGCCCCAGGTTGAGGAAGGGTTGAGCTTTACAATGAAACAGGGCGACCTTAAAACCCTAATCGAAGAAGTAAAATTCGCCGCTTCTACAGATGAAAATCAACCTTTTTTGCACGGTGCCCAGCTGAGTATAAATGAAAATAAAATGGAACTTGCTGCAACTAATACTTACCGCCTTGCATACCGGGAAATGGATTTCCCGGGGGAACCCCCAGAAGAAAAAATAGAGGTTATAATACCCCTGAAAACTCTCCAGGAACTTACCCGACTGCTGGAATCCGGGGAGAAAGATGAGGTAAACCTGACCCTTAAGGGAAACCACCTCCTTTTTTCTTTCCCACCTCTTACCATTACCTCGAGACTAAAAGAAGGGCAGTTTCCAAATTACAGAGAGGTTATCCCCGGTGACTTTAATTCAGTCTGCAATATCGACCGAAACCAGCTGCTTCAGGCTGTTCGAAGGGCTTCTTTGATTGCCAGGGAGGATTCCAACACCGTGGATTTCGAATTTAAAGAAGGAGAATTAATTATTACCACCAAGGATTCCCGTATTGGCCAGGCTTATGAGGAAGTGGCAATGGAAAAAGAAGGCTCAGTAATGAAGGTTTCTTTTACTGCGGACTACCTGCTCGATGTTTTAAAGGTTTTGCGGAATGAAACTGTAACCATTAATCTCCAGGACGAAAGCTCAGCCTGTGTTTTCAGAAGTCTTGAAGATTTTACCTACACGTATGTAATAATGCCGGTTCAGAATTAGGTGGAAACAGATGAAAGAGATTAAAATCCATACCCCGGAAATAAAGCTAACCCAGTTTTTGAAGTGGGCCGAACTAACTTCAACTGGGGGCGAATCCAAAAACATGATCAGAGAAGGAAAAATAAAGGTAAACGGAGAAGTTGTTAAGGTCCCCGGAAAAAAACTATTTCCAGGTGACTTAATTGAAGTAGAAGGGGTCATGTCACTTAAAATTGTCGGGGATGGATAAAATTGCAATTAAAAAGATTATATTCCGATAATTTCAGAAACCTCTTCCGGGAGGAAATAAAGCTAAATCCGGGGGTAAATATTGTTCTGGGAAAAAATGCCCAGGGGAAAACCAATTTTCTGGAAGCCATTTATGTCCTGGCTTCTGCTAACTCTCCCCGGACAAATATTGAGCAGGAAATAGTAAACTGGGACAACCAGTATTATTTTGTGAAGGGTGAAATCCAAAGCCTGGAGGATACTTTTTCTATTTCAGTTGGATACAGCCAGGGTAGGAAAAGGATCAGGTTGAATGAAAATCCTCTGGAAAGGGTGAAGGACCTCCTGGGAAGGTTCATGATAATTTTTTTTGGGCCTGAAGACCTGCAGTTGATTAAAGGTTCTCCCCAGGTTCGCAGGCAGTTTATTGACAGGGAAATGTCCCTTTTGTATCCGCTTTACTATGACAATCTGCAGCGGTTTCGTTCAGTTCTTGCCCAGCGCAATAACCTCCTGAAGGAAATAGGGGAGAAAAAAAGCGATGAGGGAGCTCTCGAGCCCTGGGATGAGCAACTTGCCAGCCTGGGAGCAGAAATTGTATCCAGGAGAATAAGATTTTTAAATGAGCTAAAAGAAAGGGTAAGTAACCGGTATGGAAAAATATCCGGAGAAAATTTGCCGCTGGAAATAGGCTATGAGGCCAGCCTGACTCTCGATCAAAACAGCTCCAGCCAGGATTGGAAAAGGGGTTTTATTGATGCCTGGAAAAGGAGAAGGAAAGAGGAGATAATAAGGGGAGTTACGGTAATTGGACCTCACCGGGATGATCTTTCCTTCCGGCTTGGGGAAAAAGAACTAAGAAATTATGGGTCCCAGGGTCAGCAAAGAACAGCCGTCCTGGCCTTGAAAACCGGGGAACTTGATCTTATGAAAGAGAAAAAAGGAGAAAACCCTGTTTTGCTTTTGGACGATGTTTTCAGTGAACTGGATGGTGCCCGCCAGGAAGCCCTCCTCAAGTTAATAGGCGAAGATCTCCAGTCCATAATTACCACTACTGACAATAACCTTCAGGAAATAAAAGAACCTCGTTACTATTTTACCGTTGAAAATGGAAAATTTTGCAGGTGGGAAGGGAGGAAGTAAGTTGTACCTTCATTTAGGGAAAGGACATATGGTATCATGGCAGGAAGTAATTTTGATTGGACAGATGGGTTGCATTGAAAATAGCGAAGATACAAGTGTTTATCTGGAAAAATTAAGAGAAAAAGGGGAAGTGATTGATGTTTCCCAGGGAGATCCCCAGAGCTTCATTATTACTCCCGAAAGGGTTTATTTATCCTTGATATCCGCGGGAACCCTGGAAAAGAGACTCAATAAGCTTAATATTCCTGTGTTGAAAGAAGATTGAGGAGGTAAAGATGGATAAGAACAGGGTAAATGGACCTGGAAATTATGAAGCCGAACAGATCCAGGTCCTCGAGGATCTGGAAGCAGTTCGCAGGCGTCCGGGAATGTACATTGGAAGCACCGGCCTCCGGGGCCTGCATCACCTGGTTTACGAAGTTGTTGACAACAGCATAGATGAAGCACTGGCCGGGTATTGCGACAATATTGAAATTATAATCCATGCCGACAATTCGGTTACCGTTACTGACAACGGAAGAGGAATTCCTGTATCTGCCCACCCCAAGGTTAATAAACCCGCTCTGGAGGTTGTAATGACCATGCTCCATGCGGGGGGGAAATTTGGTGGAGAAGGATATAAAGTCAGTGGGGGATTACACGGAGTCGGCCTTTCTGTGGTTAATGCCCTTTCTAAATGGCTTGAAGTTGAGGTAAGCCGCAATAATATTATTTATTATCAGCGTTACGAAAGAGGCGTCCCCGTTACTGAGTTAAAAGAAATTGGGGAAACGGAAAGCACCGGCACCAAAACTGTTTTTTACCCTGACCCGGAAATATTCGAGGAACTTGATTTCAAATTCAAAACCCTGACCCAGCGGTTGAGGGAACTGGCCTACCTTAATGCTGGAGTAACAATAACCATAACTGACCAGAGGGGAGAAGAGCCCCAGACTGAAAAATTTCGGTACGATGGGGGGATTGTTTCTTTCGTGGGGGAACTAAATAAGAATAAAGATCCCCTCCACGATGTCCTTTTCATGGAGCAGAAACTGGAAAATTGCGAAGTGGAAATGTCCATTCAATACAACAACAGTTACGTGGAAACCATTTTTTCTTATGCCAACAATATTAATACAGAAGAAGGAGGGTCCCACCTGGCGGGTTTTAAAACCGGACTTACCAGGACCCTCAACGATTATGCCCGCAGGTTTAACTTTCTGAAAGAGGGGGAAGATAATTTCTCCGGTGACGATGTTAGGGAGGGATTGACGGCAATTATAAGCGTCAAGCTCACCGAACCTCAGTTTGAGGGCCAGACAAAGACCAAACTGGGAAACCCCGAAATGAGGGGAATTGTGGACACAATACTGAGCGAGGAATTGACCTCTTTCCTGGAAGAAAATCCTCCTGTTGGCAGAAAGATCATGGAAAAATGTATTAATGCTGCCCAGGCTCGCCAGGCTGCCAAAAAGGCGCGGGAAATAACCCGCAGGAAAAATGCCCTGGTGCATACATCTCTACCTGGAAAACTGGCCGACTGCACCAGCAGGGAGGTCGAGGAGGCTGAACTATATATAGTTGAGGGAGATTCAGCAGGGGGCTCTGCCAAACAGGGTAGAGATCGTTATTTCCAGGCAATTTTGCCCCTGCGCGGAAAAATCTTAAACGTGGAAAAGGCGAGGCTCCATAAAATTTTGAATAACGAGGAAATCAGGGCCCTGATTACAGCCCTGGGCACGGGAGTAGGAGACGAATTTAAACTGGAAAAAGCCCGCTATGGCAAGGTGATTATCATGACTGATGCTGATGTTGATGGGGCACACATTAGAACCCTGCTCCTAACCTTTTTCTACCGTTATATGAGCCCGCTGATAAAAAAAGGAATGGTATATATTGCCCTGCCGCCACTTTACAAGGTAACCAAAGGGCGCAAGGAGCATTACTTCTACGGTGACCGGGAACTGGAGAAAGGGCTGGAAGAAATAGGCAGGAACGGGATTTCCCTGCAGAGATACAAAGGTCTTGGAGAAATGGACCCGCATCAATTATGGGAAACTACAATGAACCCGGAAACCCGGAATATTAAGCAGTTGAATATAGAAGATGCCATGGAAGCAGACCGGATTTTCAATATGCTGATGGGGGACAAGGTTGCCCCCCGGCGCGAATTTATTGAAGCAAACGCCCATCAGGTGGCCAACCTAGACATTTAGAGGTGATAGAGAGCTATGGATGAAAAAATTGAAGCGGGACGTGTAATCCCCGCAGATATTGAAGACGAAATGAAAGTGGCCTACCTGGATTATGCCATGACCGTAATCGTGGGCCGGGCCCTACCGGATGTTCGTGATGGTTTGAAACCCGTTCACCGCAGGGTCCTTTATGCAATGCACGACCTGGGACTGACTCCCAACAAGCCCCATAAAAAATCCGCCCGGGTGGTGGGGGAGGTTCTGGGTAAGTACCACCCCCATGGAGAAACAGCAGTATACGATACCCTGGTACGCATGGCCCAGAATTTTTCCATGCGGTATCCCTTAGTTGATGGGCACGGAAATTTTGGCTCAGTTGACGGAGACAGTGCCGCGGCAATGCGCTATACCGAAGCCCGGATGGCGCAGATGTCAACGGAAATGCTTGCAGATATTGACAAGGATACAGTGGATTACCGGGACAACTTTGATGATTCCCTGCAGGAGCCTGAGGTTTTACCTGCCCGGCTGCCCAACCTATTATTAAACGGTTCTTCGGGTATTGCTGTGGGTATGGCCACAAACATTCCCCCCCACAACATCCGGGAGGTGGTCGGGGCAATTAATTACCTGCTGGATAATCCCGAGGCAACCATTGACGAGATCTGTGATATTATAACTGGCCCGGACTTTCCAACCGGAGGCCTTTTAATGGGGCGCTCAGATGCACGCAGAGCCTATAAAACCGGGCACGGTAGCGTTACTATAAGAGGAGTTGCCGAAATAGAAGAAATGTCCGGCGGAAAAGCCCGGATTATTGTTACAGAACTGCCTTACCAGGTTAATAAGGCAGCCTTGATTGAAAAAATCGCCGAAATGGTTCGTGACAACAAGTTAGAGGGAATCCAGGATTTAAGGGACGAATCTGACCGGGACGGAATGAGGATTGTAATTGAACTCAAGCGAAAATCCCGCCCCCAGGTTGTTCTGAATCAGCTTTACAAGCACACCAGGCTGCAGTTAAATTTTGGGATAAACATGCTGGCCCTTGTGGGTAACCAACCCCGGGTAATGAACCTGAAACAACTCCTTGAAGAATATATCAAGCACCAGAGAGATGTTATAACCAGGAGAACCCGTTTTCTTTTAAACAAGGCAGAAGAAAGGGCCCATGTTTTAGAAGGCCTGCGAATTGCCCTGAATTACCTGGACGATGTTATTGCCTTAATCCGCAAATCCCCAGATGCAGAAACCGCCCGCAAGGGACTAATGGAAAAATTCGGATTAACTCAGGTCCAGGCCCAGGCAATCCTGGATATGCGCCTGCAGCGGCTAACGGCCCTGGAACGAGATAAAATTGAAGAGGAATACAAGGAATTGAAAGAGAGGATCTCCTACTATAAATCCCTTCTTGGAGACCAGGCTCTTGTTGATGAAGTTATTAAAACCGAGCTCAGGGAAAGAGCAGAAAAGTATGACGATGAAAGACGAACCAGGATTGTTGCCCAGGCAGCCGAACTGGATCTGGAAGACCTTATTCCCAGCGAAAATATCCTGATCACCCTTTCTCACAAAGGTTATATTAACCGGATGACTCTTGGTTCATACCGGGCCCAGCACAGGGGAGGCAGGGGCATGAGAGGGATGAATACCAAGGAAGGGGATTTTGTCTCGGATATTTTCATGGCCAATACCCACGATTACCTGCTTTTCTTTACCAACCGGGGCTATCTTTACAGGATCAAGGTTTATGAAATACCCGAATCGGGAAGGCAGGGACGGGGCATGGCCCTGATCAATCTTCTGCCACTAAAAAGCGAAGAAATAATTACGGCTGTAATTCCCATCCGCTCCTACAAGGAGGAAGGGGCCCACCTGTTAATGGCGACCCAAAAAGGGCTGATTAAAAAGACCTCCCTGCAGGAATATGAATCAAAATATACCTCTTTGCGAGCCCTGAACCTGCGCGAAAATGACGAATTAATCGCGGTCCGCTACAACTCATCTCCGGAGCAGGAAATAATGGTGGTGAGCAAAAAAGGGAAGGCAATTCGCTTTCCCTCGGGTAACCTGAGACCAATCGGGAGATCTTCTCAGGGAGTAAAGGGCATTACTCTTGCCCCAGGGGATGAAGTGGTTGGAATGGAAATAGTTCACCCCGGGGAAGAGGTCCTGACGGTTTCCTGGGAAGGGTACAGCAAAAGAACACCGGTTGAAGAATACCGGGTGCAACAGAGGGGCGGCAAGGGTTTAATTGCTGCGAGAATTCGGGATAAAGAAAAGGACGGGCTGGTTGCCTTCAAGATGGTCCGGGAAGAGGACGAAGTGATGGTTGTTACCCGGCAGGGGAGGCTAATCAGGCTCCAGATCAAGGAGGAGCTGCCGCGTCTGAGCAGAAATACAATCGGGGTCCGCCTTATGCGCCTGGCCAAAGGAGACAGGGTGGTCTCACTGGTAAGAATAGATAAAGATTAACCAAAAAGAGCAGTCCGCCGGGACTGCTCTTAAACTGACACCTTATTGAAAGAAAGGAAAGGCTGATAGCCTTTTGGGGGCAGGGCGATTAAACCCTGTTCAACCAGTAATTCCAGGCATTTGTCAGCAAGCAGGTAATAAAACCAGTTGTAAAACTCCTGGAAGGTTGAATAGCGAGAAGCGGGAAAACTGTAAAATGCATTTTGCAAGGAAGAGGAGTACTGGCCAAGAGAAGTTCCAATCTTTGTTCCTAGCCTTGATCCCAACACGGCTAATTGTTCTTCATCTGACGCAGGTATGAAGGGAACCAGTGGGTTTTTTTGAGAATCAAGCAGGAGAAGGTTCTCAAGAAAAGGAATAATGTCTTTCGGGGGTTTTTGTCCGGAAAAAAAATAATCCCGGTAGGCTTCGATTACTTCCAGGGCCAGCCTTTTTCCACGGGCAGGGCCCAGTTGTTTGAAAAGGGGAAAAATCCCGAATGGCGGGCAGGTGCCGTCTTTCTCAGCAGCGATGGTTCCAAAAATTCCGCAGTAATAATTTCCAAAACCCTGGCCGCGATCCTTAAACCTGCCCAGCATTTCGGTGAATTCGGTCTGGATTAAATAGAAGAAGTACCTTCCCGCGGATCGGACCGGGGGATTTCCTTCCAGAATTTTCCCTGCAGCCAGGTCAATTTTTCTGCGGCTCCGGGTCAGGAGATAATAACCGATCAGCAGAAAGCCCATTTCATCCCAGCCAGCAAAACGGCTGATGGATAATTGCTGAAAACAGTTCCTTATTTCACTAAACCAATCCTGGATCGGGCAAAATAACCCTCGGGCAATTTCCCTGGCGATTTCAGGAATAAATTCCATTTCCTCCTCCAGGACCAGGAAAAAAGAGGGGCGATAAGAGGAACCCTGGGCCTGGACCAGGCCTGCTTTTTCCATAAGTTCCAGGTCAGTCCTCAGTGAACAGTTTTTAGATCTTAAAATGTTTGGATTGGTCCCCTTATGTAGCTCAACCAAAAGGTCAAGGCGGCGAGTTCGTTCAATCCCCCCGAAAATTCTGGCCGGGCTCATGGGGCTATCAAGGTCGGTTTCACCAGATATTATCAGATGGTAGTTCATGTTAATCGCCTCCTTCTTCTTTTTTCATTGATTATGCAATCAAAACCCCCATTTTTTGAGGGGAATTTAATAAAAGAAAGGTGGTAGTAAATGTCATTTCCGCGGATAATAATCCATACCGGAAGAATTAAAGAAAATGCCCACGTTATTTCCCAGCTGGCTCTCAGGGATGGGATCAGTATAACCGGTGTAACCAAAGCAACCTGTGGAAATGTCCATGTTGCCAAAGCAATGCTGGAAGGGGGAGTAAACGGTTTAGCTGATTCCCGGCTGAGCAACCTGCGAAATCTTCGCAATTATTTTGGTAATGATGTTACTCTTCTTCTTTTAAGGCTTCCCATGCTCAGCAGGGTAGAGGAGGTTGTGGAGACTGCCGATGCCAGTCTTAATTCGGAAATCTCGGTAATAAAGGCTCTGAGCAGTGCGGCAGAAAGGCAGGGAAAAAAACACGGCATAATGCTCATGGTTGACCTGGGAGATCTAAGAGAAGGGTTATTGCCCGATGATGTGAGGGAAGCGGCCCGCGTGGTAAACAGCCTGCCCGGTGTTTACCTGCAGGGATTTGGAACCAATCTCACCTGTTATGGTGGAATATTACCCACTGAAGAAAACCTGGGTGAACTGGTTGATATTGCCCAGGAAATCCAGCAGGACCTGGGAAAGGAACTGTGCTACATTTCCGGGGGTAACAGCAGCTCCCTGCACCTTCTTGGAACAGGGATCCCGCGGGGGATCAACCACCTCCGGGTAGGGGAAACCATTTTAATCGGCAACGATACAGCACTTTCCGAGCCCTTCCCGGGTACCCGGGCAGACACTTTTGTTCTCCAGGCTGAATTAATCGAGGCCAGGGTAAAACCATCAGTACCCATTGGAAAAGTTGGAGTCGATGCTTTCGGTCGCGTTCCAAAAAACCCCGAAGATAGGGGTTTAAGGCGGAGAGGAATTCTGGCCGTGGGGGAACAGGATATTCAGCCCGATGGCCTGACACCAATGGACCCAGGTGTTGATATTCTCGGTGCAAGCAGCGATCACCTGCTTGTTGATATAAATGATAATCCTGATGAACTACGGATCGGGGATTACCTCAGTTTTACAGTTGATTATGGCAATTTACTCCGGGCGATGACCTCGCCCTATGTTAACAAGGTTGTGCTTTGAAAATTACCTCAGATTGAGTATAATAAGGTGGGAAAGCAAAACACTTAAAATAAAAAAGGAGGCGTTGTAAATGGCAGTAAGTTTGAAAGGGAGAGATATCCTTACTCTAAGGGATCTTACAACCGAAGAAATCTGGCAGCTGGTAAAAACTGCAGAAACCCTGAAGATGGAAAAACTCCGTGGTCAAAAGAGCAGGGTGTTGGAAGGTAAATCACTGGGCATGATTTTTCAAAAGCCCTCTCTGCGGACCAGGGTAGCTTTTGAAGTTGGAATGAGCAACCTGGGCGGTCATGCTGTCTATCTCGGCCCCGATGATATTCAGCTGGGCAAAAGAGAGACAACTGAGGATATCGCAAGGGTTCTTTCCCGATATGTAGATGGAATAATGGCCAGAGTTTTTGCCCATGAAGACGTGGTTGAGCTTGCAGAAAAATCGAGGGTTCCTGTACTTAACGGGCTTTCTGAGTTTACTCATCCTTCCCAGGGACTGGCCGACCTTCTGACTATCTACGAGAAAAAAGGTTGCCTGAAGGGAATAAAGATGGCCTTTGTTGGTGATGGAAACAACATGGCTCATACCCTGATGTTTGCTGCTTCAAAAGTTGGGATGCACATCAACCTGGCAATCCCCGAAGTTTATAACCCCCGTAAAGATGCAGTTGAAGATGCCAAGCGCTTTGCTGAAGAAACGGGAGGAAGTGTCAATCTAATTGATGACCCCAAAGAAGCCGTAAAAGATGTTGATGTTATCTATACCGACGTCTGGTTGAGCATGGGTCCCGGTAGCCCCGAGGAGCAGGAAAAGGAAAAAGAAGACCGCCGAAGGATATTCCTTCCCTACCAGGTCAACATGGATCTGCTCCGCCTGGCCAAGAATGACTGCATAGTAATGCACTGTCTGCCCGCAATTTATGGCGAAGAAATAACCAAGGACGTTGTGGAAGATCCCCGCGGTCGGGTAGTTTACGATGAGGCTGAAAACCGCATGCATACAGCAATGGCAATGATGGCCCTAACAATGGGAGATCAGACATAAAAAACAGAAACGCCCGGACCTCAGTGGCCCGGGCGTTTTCCTTCTAACCAAGAAAGTATTCAAGGTCTTCTTCGACATTTCCAATTGTGTTCAGGCCAAACTTCTCCTGCAGGACCCTGCCAACTCCTGGCGAAAAGAAAGCGGGCAGCGAGGGGCCAAGCTTGATATTCCTGACTCCAAGGGAAAGAAGGGCAAGCAGAACAATTACCGCTTTTTGTTCGTACCACGCAATATTGTAAGAAACTGGGAGTTCGTTTATGTCGTTAAGTTCAAAAACCTCTTTTAGCTTTTGGGCAATTACCACCAGGGAATAGGAATCGTTGCACTGCCCTGCATCCAGGACCCGGGGAATTCCATCAATGTCACCCAGGCGAAGCTTGTTATAGCGGTATTTTGCACAGCCTGCAGTCAGGATAACAGTATCCCGGGGAAGCTTTTGGGCGAACTCTGTATAGTAATCGCGGCTTTTCATTCTCCCATCACAGCCAGCCATTACAAAGAACTGCCTGATTGCCCCCGATTTCACGGCTTCTACAACCTTATCTGCAAGGGCCATAACCTGTCCATGAGCAAAACCGCCCACTATCTCGCCTGTTTCAATTTCTTCTGGGGGATTGCATTCGCGGGCCCGGGCAATCAGGGGCGAGAAATCTTTTTGGCCATCGGGACCGGGTTCAATGTGTTCACAGCCCGGGTAACCTGCAACACCGGTTGTAAAAAGACGATCTTTGTAATCTTTTTTTACGGGGGTAATACAGTTTGTGGTCATCAGAATAGGGCCGTTAAAGCTTTTGAATTCTTTGCCCTGTTCCCACCAGGCATTGCCATAGTTACCTATAAAATGATCGTATTTTTTAAAAGCGGGATAGTAGTTGGCGGGAAGCATTTCGCTGTGAGTGTAAACATCAATTCCAGTTTCCTGGGTCTGTTCCAGCAGTTCTTCCATGTCTTTGAGGTCGTGTCCGCTGATCAGAATCCCGGGGTTACTACCAGTTCCAATATTCACCCTGGTTAATTCAGGATTTCCATATGCTTCGGTATTGGCTTTATCCAGAAGGTCCATGGTCTTAACCCCGTATTCACCGCATTCGAGAACAAGACTGGTAAGTTTTTCTGAAGAGATGCTTTCATCAATAGTTGCAACCAGAGCTTTCTCCATGAACCGGGAAATTTCAGGGTTGTCCCTGCCAAGAACCCGGGCGTGGGTCAGATAGGCACTGATACCTTTCAGCCCATATGTTAAAAGTTCCCTCAGGGAACGGATATCTTCCTTTTCAGTTCTGAGGACGCCAACTTTGCCGGCTTTTTCCTGGAAACTCTCTGTTCCGGATCCTTTCCAGTTTAGAGCATCGTGATCAGGGATAGATAGGTTCCGGCCCGAATCCTGAATTTTGTTTTTTAACTCTTCACGCAATTCCAGGGCTTTATCAATCCCTTTTACGAAATCATCTTCAGAAAAATTGGCATTGGTAATTGTAGCAAAAAGGCTCTCGGTAATAAAACGGGGAGCCCCTCCAGGGTCAACTTCTGCAATGCGGGCTTTCTGGCTTAACAGGGCAAGGCCTTTTAGCAGGTAAACGAGTAAGTCCTGGAGATTGGAAACCTCTGGAGATTTGCCACATACACCTCGAATATCACACCCCTTTCCCTTTAAGGCTTCCTGGCACTGGTAACAAAACATTTTTGTCATTGATTAAGCTCCTTTCTTTTCCTGGATTTTTCCGTCTGTTCCCAGGATTATAGTTTCCCTGGGGATATCCTTACCGGCCCTTTCCAGGGCTTTTTCCACGAGTCCAACGATCCCTCCACAGCAGGGAACACTCATCCTTAAAACCCTGATGTGCTGGACGCTGTTGTCCCTAAAAATTCCGGTTAACTTATCGAGATAAGCCTGGATGTTATCAAGCTTGGGACAACCAATTAAAGTTACCCGATTTTCCATTAAACCTTTTTGCAAACCTGGAGCTGCAAAGGCAGTACAGTCAGCGGCAATTAGCAACTGAGCATCCTGAAAATATTCTGCCCTCGGTGGAACCAGGTGGATTTGAATGGGCCATTGCATTAAAGCTGAGGAGGAAGGGTTAGAGGCAGCAGCAATATTGCAGGGACTTGCCGAGGAGCACCTTCCTTCAACCCTGGCCTGGACGGCTTCCTCGTCGAAAGGATCAGCCTCCCTTGTTACAATCTTAATAGCATCCCGGGGACAGGCGGGCAGGCAATCACCCAGGCCGTCACAGTAGGATTCACTTACCAGACGGGCTTTTCCATCGCCGATCTCTATTGCTTTTTCATGACAGGCCTCGGCACAGAGGCCGCAGCCATCGCATTTTTCCTGGTCTATTTCGATAATCTTCCGTAGTTGTTTAATTATCAACACCTCCCCGACGATTTAATATAAAGTATAGTATATCGATAGGAATAATGCGATAACAAATGTTACGGAGGAGGAAAATGAATAATAAATTTTTTTTGACAGAAAAATGCTATATTTTTCAGGACAAAACTCCAGGGAAACTGGAAGAGCTCCTGGAGGGGAGCAGACTGTTAGTAAAATCTTTTCAGCCCGGGGAAAAAATAGTTCCCCAGGGGGATAAAGCCGGTTTCCTGGGGATAGTTCTTTCCGGACGGGTCGCTGTAAAAAAATCGTTTTCTACCGGCAAAACCGTTACTCTGGCTACCTTTGAAGAAGGGCAGGCTTTTGGGGAGAGCGTTCTGTTTTCTGTTGATCCCAGCTATCCTGCCGATATAATTGCCCTTGAAAAAACAGAGGTTTTCCGGCTTCCCCGGGAAGATCTGCTGGCTTTATTCCAAAAGGACGGCGATATTCTATTGCGTTACATGGAAACCATTTCCAACAGGGTCATCATGCTATCGGAGAAGATTGAACTTCTCTCTCTTGGGACTATCAGGCAAAAAATTGCGCATTATCTCCTCCGGGAAACAAAAAAGGAGGGAAAACCGAGTTTTAACTGGAAATTCTCCCGGAAAGAACTTGCCGATTATTTTAACATTCCCAGGCCCTCCCTTTCCCGGGAACTTGCAGGGTTGCAGGAAGAAGGCCTGATTTCTTTTGACCGCAAAAAGGTCACAATAAAAGATATTGAGGGCCTTGAGGAATTATTACTTGGTTAGAATCTTCAAGGTAATAAAGGAAAAGAAGTAAAATAAACGAAGTATAAAATAATTTAGCTTGAGGAGGCCCAATAATGGGGTTGAAAAAGATCAAGGACAGCTGCAGCAATATCCTCAGTACTTTTGCGGCTTTTTTTAGCTTTGAAGCGTTTCTTTTTGATGAAGACTATGAGCTAATTGCTGCTTCAGGAGATTGGAATAAACGGTTTTGGAAAGAATACATTGAATTGATGGAAAAGACCCGAGAGACTCACGAACCTCTTTTTTCCCACAACCAGAGAAGAAATAAGAAGGAAAAGAATTACAGTCCCGGTCCAGTTTTTGTTTTGCCCCTTTTTGTTGAAGAAAAAGCCCTGGGATTTTTAATCCTGGCCGGGGGAGGCAGGGAATTTTTAGAAAATAAAGAAAAACTCTATACCCTTTCCGGCTTTATCGGAGAACTAATTACGGGAAAACTTATAGAACAAACAGGTTTTGAAGACATCAGGATGGTCACCGAACAGCTTGGCCTTGTTATTAATTCCATTGACGAGGGAATAATAGCTATTGATAAGCAGGGAATGGTAACAAATTTCAACCAGTCTGCAGGAAAACTGCTTGGAGAAAGACCCAGCAGGGTCTGGGGTTCTCATATAAATAAAATTTTTCCCGCAGGGGACCTGCTTGAAGTTCTGGTGAATGGAGAAGGATTCCGTAACAGGGAAGTATTTCACCAGGGGGAAAACAGCTCTTTGCGGCTCCTGGTAACCGCTAATCCCATAATAAAAGGGGTTCGGGTTTCAGGGGTTGTAGCAAGCATAAAGAGTATCCAGGAAGTTCACAGTCTGCTTGGGCAACCAAAGGCAGATGGAGGTAGTTTTCTGGATCAGATTGTGGGAAAAAGCCCGGTTTTGCTGGAGGTTAAAGAGAAGGTCCTCAGAGTTGCCGGAAGCAGTTCTTCTGTTTTAATCCAGGGGGAGAGCGGAACAGGAAAAGAACTTTTTGCCCGAGCAATCCATCAGGCCAGCCAGAGGAAAAAAGAAAACTTTGTTTCCATTAACTGTGCGGCCATTCCGGGAGAGCTCCTTGAAAGCGAACTTTTTGGATACGAAGCAGGTGCCTTTACCGGAGCTCTTGCTGGGGGCAAGCCCGGGAAATTTGAGCTTGCCCACAGGGGAACCATTTTCCTGGACGAAATTGGTGATATGCCTTTGGAATTACAGGTAAAAATCCTCCGGGTTATCCAGGACAGAAAGTTTTTTCGAATTGGCGGAGTAAAAGAAATTGATGTTGATGTAAGGATATTAACCGCTACCAACCAGGACCTGGAAGAACTGATCAGGGTTTCCAAGTTCCGGGAGGACCTTTTTTACCGTTTAAATGTTATTCCGATGGAAATTCCCCCGCTACGGGAAAGACGTGAAGATATTATGCTTTTAATGGAGCATTTTATCCAGAAATACAACAACCGCTTGCATAAAAAAATTCAGGGAGTGACTGAAGGAGCCCGCTGGACCCTGGAAGAGTATGACTGGCCTGGAAACGTCAGGGAACTGGAAAACGTAATTGAGTACGCCATAAATATGGAACCATCAGCATATATAACAACTGAAAACCTCCCGGCGAGGATGATCAAGGCTTCTCCCCGGATTTCTTTTTCCGGTGGGAACCTGAGGGAAAACCTTGAAGATTATGAAAGGAAAATAATCCGGGAGCACCTGGATATATATGGCCGGGACACAGAGGGGAAATTGAAAGCTGCACGCGCCCTGGGTATTGGGAAAACCACCCTGTATAACAAAATAAAAAATCTGGGAATATAATAATTCCCGTTTCCGGGAAATGGGTTCCCGAAATCGGGAATTTTTTTATTATTTAAGAAAACCCCTGTTCGGAGGGGTTCTTTTATTTTCGCTTTTTTTCTTTTTGCTGCAGGGTTCTTTTTGTTTTCGTTTTTGTTGGTACAGTTGTTGCATATTCTTTTTCTGTCAACAAATTTTGTTTTTAATGGTCTGTGCCTGGTTAAATAAAAAAAGTTTCAAAGGAGGTGGCCGGCAGCAGGATTGGCCAGAGAAGATTTTGCAAAACAATAAGTAAAAGAAAGGGGTTTTGATCAAGTGAAAAAATTATTAATTTTTGCCATGGTTTTGTGTATTGCCCTGATGAGCTCAACAGCCATGGCTCAGGTATTGGAAATCAGACTTGCCCACGAGGAACCAGGAGATATTGCAAACTCAAGTGTTCATGCAGCCGCTGTTGTTTTTAAAAATATTGTGGAAACCCAATCCGGCGGGGAAATGACTGTGAGGATTTATCCCGCCAGTGCTCTGGGCAATCAGAGGGAAAGAATGGACCAGACCCTCGGGGATATTATCCAGGTAAATGTGGCTTCAATCGGAGGTATTGCCCCATTTTATCCCCTGATTAATGTTGTTGACCTTCCCTTTGCCTTCCCCAACCATTCAGTTTTCTATGAGGTTTTTAACGGTGAATTTGGGCAAAAACTTAGGGAAGATTTACTGGAAAAAACCGGTTTCAGGCTCCTAAGTGTAAACGCTGCCGGATTTTATGTATTGAGCAATAATGAGCGACCAATTAAAACTCCTGACGATATGAAGGGAATTCGTTTCCGCACCATGTCCGTTCCAAGCCATATCGCTATGATGCGCTCCCTTGGAGCTTCGGCAACTCCGGTCCCCTGGGATGAACTCTATTCTGCCCTGCAGATGGGAGTTGTGGGTGGGCAGCACAACCCCATTCCCATTATGGCAATTGGAGGACTCCAGGAAGTCCAGAAGTATGCAACTCTGACCAATCACATGGTGGGTGCTGACTGGTGGGTAACCAGTGAAACCTTCTACCAGAACCTTACAGATGAACAGCGGGAAATTTTTAACGATGCCCTTTATGCTGCCAACCTTGTAGCCAATGGAACCAAATTACTTGCAGATGCAACTGAGCAGGGAGTTCAGTTCCTGGAAGAAGCAGGTATAGAAGTTTATGCTCCATCAATTGAAGAACTTGCTGCTTTCCGCGACATTGCTGTTCCCGCAGTAATGGAAACTATTGAAGAGGACCTTGGGCAGGCCGGTGTCGACCTGGCTAATGAACTATTAGCTGCAGTGGAAAATGCGCAAAAAGCACTATTTTCCAAATAAGATTTTGTGGTGAGGAGGAGGGGGACTGTCCCCCTCCCTCTTACTGGAGAGAGGTGAAAAGACTTGCAAGGAATCAATTCCCTGGCTCGAAAAACCGCAGATATAGTGGAAAAAATAACGGCTTACCCCTTGATAATAATGGGAGGGGCAATGGTTGTGGTTGTTTTGGCGGGAACTTTCTGGCGGTACGTTTTAAATGACCCTCTTTTATGGACAGAAGAAGGAGCTCGCTATCTAATGATCTGGGTAGTTCTGATTGGCGCCAGCATTACCCTCCGCCACAGGGAACATGTGCGAATAAATGTGATTTTTAACCTTTTTCCCGAGAAGGCAAGACTGATTATTCGATTAATGACGAATATTCTAATGGGCTATTTTCTCTATATACTGATAGTTTATGGCTGGCAGATGGCTTTAAGATCCCAGGTTCAGGTTTCCCCGGCTCTGGGAATAAGTATGTTCTGGCCAATTCTCGCAGTTCCTCTTACCGGACTATTTACCCTGATCCAGCTTATACTGCAGGTGGTAATTGACCTGACCGGAGGGGAGGAATAAACATGGTTGAATTTATGGTAATTGTTTTCTTTTTACTTCTTTTAGCAGGAACTCCAATAGCTTTTGCGGTGGGAATAACTGCGGTTTTGACCTTTTTGCGAATGGACGCACCACATCTAATGACAATGGTTCCCGGGCGTTTTTATTCCGGGGTTGACCTTTTTGCCTTAATGGCGATGCCTTTTTTTATGCTGGCCGGAGATATTATGAACCGAATTGAAATAACTCACAAACTGGTCAGGTTGGCCAATGCTCTTGTTGGTCACATCAGAGGGGGGCTGGCCCACGTTAATATCCTGGTAAGCATTTTCTTCGCGGGTTTGACAGGGGCTGCTGTCTCTGATACTGCTGCCCTGGGAACCATGCTGATACCTTCAATGGAAAGAGAAGGCTATGATCGGGGCTTTGCGGCTGCTGTTACCGCAGCATCTTCAATTATCGGTCCCATAATTCCCCCGAGTATCATCATGGTTATTTATGGATCATTGATGAGGGTTTCCATTGCCGGGCTTTTTGCAGCGGGGATTGTACCTGGAGTTCTGGTAGGGTTAATCCTGATGGTTTTTGCCGGGGTTATCTCTAAAAAAAGGAATTATCCCATTGGTGAAAAAAGAGCAAGCATAAAAGAAGTTGGCCAAAGTGCAAAGGGTGCGATTATTCCTATCCTGATGCCCTTGATTATCCTGGGGGGGATTCTGGGAGGAGTATTTACTCCTACTGAGGCTGCTGCCGTTGCAGTATTTTATGCTTTAATTGTTGGATTTTTTATTTACCGCAACCTCAAGTTAAGAGATATTCCTGACCTGCTTTACCAGATGGTCAGAAGCAATGGTTCGGTTTTTATTATCCTTGCTTCTGCAGCAATTCTGGGCTGGATCCTTTCCATGGAACAGATTCCAGAATTGGTTGGTGGAGCAATTCTGAGCATAAGTGAAAACCCCTACATCGTATTGCTTATTATGAATGCAATAATGCTGATTTTGGGAATGTTTATGGACATGACTGCAGGAATAATAATACTGGGCCCCATACTCCATCCCCTTGCAGTAAGCATGGGAGTTCATCCTCTACATTTTGGCATTATTATGGTTGTAAACCTTAATATTGCATTGATGACACCACCCCTGGGGGCCTGCCTTTTTGTGGCATGTGGAATATCCAAGCTTTCCCTGGAAAAAATATCGAGAGAAATATTACCCTTTATTCTTGCCGTGCTTGCAGCACTGTTTTTGATCACCTTTGTTCCTGCAATCTCACTTACTGTACCCCGGCTGCTGGGGTTGATTTAGGGTGGAAGTGTTTGGGCGGGAAGGAGTAAACAGATGGAAAACCTGATTATTAAAAATGCAAAAATCGTAGATGGAACTGGTGGTCCTTCTTTCTGGGGGGAAGTACTAATAACAGGGGGGATAATCAGGGAAGTCGGGAATAAAATTGAAAAAAAGGATTGCCCAACTATTGATGCGGGAGGATCTGTCCTGGCTCCGGGTTTCATTGACCTGCACAGCCACTCGGATTTAATGGTCCTCAAAGGCGGGGTTGGAGGAAAGATCAGGCAGGGAGTTACTACAGAAATTGTGGGGAACTGCGGGTTCTCTGCGGCCCCCATTCCGGAGGAAAAGGCTGAATTAGTTTCAGAAGTTCTGGCTCCTGTCCTGGGAAAAGAGGAACCTTCCAGCTGGCCGGAAGTAGAAGATTACCTGACTGCCCTGGAAAATGCAGGACCTATGCTAAATGTGGGAACTTTAATTGGCCATGGAAGTTTAAGGCTGGGAGTAATGGGCTTAAAATCAAGGCAATGGACAGGGGAAGAAAAAGAAAAAATGGTGAAAAGCCTGAAGAAAGGTTTCAAACAGGGAGCCCTGGGGATTTCAACTGGCCTGATTTATGCCCCGGGCTGTTATGCGGGGTTCGAAGAATTAAAAGAACTCTGCTATGTTGCAGCTGATTTTGGTGTTCCCTACGTTACCCATATTCGTAGTGAAGCTGACCGTATTATTGAGGCAGTAGAAGAGACCCTTCAACTGGGCCGGGAAACAGGGGTTCATATTCATTTTTCCCACCACCAGGTTGACGGCAAGGATAACTGGGGCAGGGCAGAAGAGACCCTGGGCCTGATTGGTGAAGCCAGGTCAGAAGGCGTTAAGGTTACTCTGGATCAGTACCCCTACCAGGCGGGAAGTACAATGTTGTGGGCCCTGCTGCCCCAGTGGGTTCAGGACCAGGAGAGGGAGGAAGTCCTTAAAAAGCTCGAGAGAACTGAAATTCGAGAAAAAATTAAGAGAGACTTAGAACAAGGAGAAGATCTTTTAGTAACTGTTACCGGATGGGATAACATAATGTTGAACAGTCTTCCCCGAACCCGTGAACTGGAACAAAAAACCATCAAAGAAGCAGCCGAAATAAGGGGAGCGGGTTGTGCAGATCTTTTTATTGACCTGGTCCTGGAAAATGAAGGTTCCGGTACAGTGGTTCTTTTTGATCAGTGCGAAGAAGACTGGAAAAAGATATTTGCAGATCCCTTCTGTTCCATTGCAACGGACAGCATCCTGGTGGGAGAAAAGCCTCATCCCCGGAGTTTTGGCTCTTATCCCCGGGTTCTGGGTGAAATAGTCAGGGAGAAAGGAATTGTTAGTCTGGAAAAGGCAATCTACAAAATGACTTTACTCCCCGCAAAAACATTCAGGATGGGGAAAAGAGGAGCAATTATTCCCGGGTACTGGGCGGACCTGGTAATCTTTGATGAGAATCAGGTCAATTTTAAAGGAACTTTCCAAAACCCCGCGAAAGTTCCTGAAGGTATTGAGAAAGTCCTTATCGAAGGTAAAATTGTATGCCAAAATGGCGAGGTCGCGGGTTTTCAGGCCGGTAAGGTTTTGCGGAAAGGTTTTTAAAAGGATCACAGCGGGGAAAGGGGAATGGGGAGTGAAAAAAGAACAGGCCAGGGATAGAGTGCTGCAACTATTTGACCGGGATGAACTGCTTGATTTACTGAAGGAACTGATAAAAATCCCAAGCCATAAACAGGTAGACTGGCAGGAGGATCGTCTGGCGCAGTTTATCTTCAATTATCTCCAGGAAGAGGGTTTTGAAGACCTCAAACTTGATTATATTATGGAAAACCGACCCAATATCCTGGCATCTTTGCCCGGAGAAGGAGGGGGGAAAAGCCTTGCTTTCAATGGCCACCTGGATACAGTTCCACCCTACAACATGGCCATTCCTCCCTATCAACCCCTGTTAAAAAACGGCTTTTTATACGGCCTTGGAGCAGTGGACATGAAGGGTTCCCTGGCAGCAATGCTTTTAGCAATGGTCCTGGTAAAAAGGTCGGGATTAAGACTGAGGGGAGACCTGCACTTTACGGGTGTAATTGACCAGGAGCAGTGCTCCCTGGGGACTGTAGATCTGGTTCGAAGAGGTTTTAAGGTTGATTATGCTGTTGTGGGAGAGCCTACAAATTTAAAGATCTGCGTTGCCCACAAGGGTATGGAGTGGATGAAGGTTATTATCCGGGGCAAATCCGCCCACGGAAGCACACCGGACAAGGGTCGTAATCCGATATATATGGCTGCCAGGGTGGCCAGAGAAATTGAAAAACTCAACGAAACCCTCCAGAAAAAGCATCACCCCCTGGTAGGAAGTCCTTCCATAAACGTGGGAGTGATTGCCGGTGGGGATGATCCCAATATTGTTCCCCAGGTTTGTTTTCTGGAACTGGACCGGCGCTGGACACCAGAGGAAAGCCTGGAGAGCCTTTATCAGGACGTGGAACAAATCCTGAACCGGTTGAAGCTGGCCTATCCCGGATATCAGTATGAACTGCTGTCAATGGAGGACCGGACCTGCCCCCTGCGTAATATCCCCCTGGATGTGGACCCGGATATTCCCCTGGTAAATTCCCTGCGGGGAAATTTAAAAGAATTTACGGGCACTGACCCTGGTTCAACTTCTTTCCGGGGATGGAGCGATGCCGCCCTTCTGGTCAGGGACCTTTCAATTCCTTCTGTTGTCTTCGGCCCCGGTCTCCTGGAAAAGGCCCATGCGGCAGATGAAGGCATAGCAATAGAAAACCTGATTATAGCCCTGAAGGTTTATACCGGGTTAATAATCGATATCTGCGGATTTTCCGGGGAGTAAATAAAGGCGGCCTGTTCCGTCTTTGTTTTTGACGGGGAATATACGAAAGTGTATAAAATTTTTAAAAAAGCAAAAATTCAGGCAGGAATCCCCGATGTTGCAATGAAGATAATAAGTGGAAGTTTGAAACGCCTTCTTGCCTTCGGGGTAAGAGGGTTCTTTCTATGCTCTTATGCATATAATGTAGTAGGTTAGAACGGATTAAAATATCTCAGGAGGTGTTTAACTTGGAAAAGGTAAAAGTCATACTATGGGGCCTTGGAGCCATGGGAAGCGGAATGGGCAAGTATCTTTTGGAGAAAGAAGGCGTTGAACTGGTAGGAGGCATTGAACGTCCTGGAGAAAAAGTAGGTAAGGACCTGGGTGCTCTTCTGGGTTCCGATAACCTTGGAGTTAAGGTAAGTGATGATCCTGAAAAAGTCCTGCAGACCAGGGCTGATGTTGTCCTGATTGCCACATCTTCTTTTGTCCGGGAGGTATATCCCCAGATTGAAATGGCTGCGAGGGCAGGCCATAACGTGATTTCCATAGCAGAAGAAATGGCCTACCCCTGGGCCCAGGAACCAGAATATGCCGAAAAAATGGATAAGCTGGCCCGGGAAAACGAGGTAACCATTCT
>PUNE01000084.1 GCA_003551665.1 Halobacteroidaceae bacterium | reverse complement strand
TCCGAAAAACTTAGTTCTCCCAATCCCAGGGACTGAGGACCGGTTTTTAAAAATTCCGGGGAGAGGGCTTCAAGATCACTTACCAGAAACTCCCCCTCTCCTTTATTTTCAGAAGGAGCGGCTTCTCCACTTTCCTCCAGTTTTTCCTTCAATTCCAGGGCAATTGCTTCCCCTGGAAAAATAACATTAACCTCATCCCCCACAACCTCCTGGATAGCTTCGGTCAGGTAGGGATAGTGAGTACAGCCTAAAATCAGGGTGTCAATTCCTGCATCAAGGAGTTCCTGCAGATATTCCCGGGCAACTTCCCTGACTCTCTGGGACGAAAATTCGCCGTTTTCAACCAGAGGAACAAACCTGGGGGCCATCACCCCGAAAACCTTCATGTTTTCATCAACTTCAAGAATGGCTTCCCGGTAGGCTCCACTTTTAATTGTCCCTTCTGTTGCTACTACTCCAATGCGGCCATTTTTTGTCTCCTGGACTGCTGCTCGAGCCCCGGCTCCAACCGGTCCCAGGACGGGAATATTGTATTTCTGCCTGACCATTTCCTTTCCAGCAATAGCCGCAGTATTACAGGCAATCACAATTGCTTTGCATTCTCTTTCCTCGGCCAGATAGGCGGAAATAAAATCCACATAACACTTTACCTGGCTTAAAGGCCGGGGACCGTAGGGGTTATGTTGTGTATCCCCAAAATAAATAAAGTTTTCCTGGGGCATT
This sequence comes from Halobacteroidaceae bacterium, assembly GCA_003551665.1. Classification (GTDB taxonomy): domain Bacteria; phylum Bacillota; class Halanaerobiia; order B1SED10-174; family B1SED10-174; genus T1SED10-26. The sequence continues at coordinate 2,552 of PUNE01000084.1, read as the reverse complement.
GCCTTAATAATTTCACTTGCAATAGTCAGCCCCCCAACACCGGAGTCAAAAATCCCGATGGGTTTTGTTGACATTAGACTCAACTCCTCTTCCTAGAACGATTTTTCATCTAAATTACCAGAAAAAACCACACAATCATTGCAACTCCAACCAAGATTTTAAAAAAGGTTCCCCCTAAAAATCCCAGCAGGGAGCCAATACTTACCCGCAGGGCTTTCCCAAAATCCTTACCAGAAAAGATTTCCACTAGAAAAGCACCGGCCAAAGGGCCGATGATTATCCCCAAAGGTCCCAAAAAAACCAGACCTACAGGCAGCCCTAAAAAAGCTCCTACCAGAGCTCCCCGTGAACCCCCCGCTTTTTTGATACCGATAAAGCTGCTGATGTAATCCACAATAAAAACCAGCCCAACCAAAAGCCCCTGGCCTATCAGGTGATTTAGATCAACTGAAACAAAACTCTCCCCCCAGCCGAACACAAAAACCCCGAGCCAGATTAGAACTGGCCCTGGCAAAAAAGGAAGAAGGGTCCCTAAAAGACCCAATAAAAACAAAATTATTGTTACAAACAGGATCATTTTTTCTTCAGGAGTTTTAGGTAGCCGCCCTTGGTGCTCCGGGTATCCATTACCGTAATAAAGGCACGCTGGTCCTGATTATTAAGAATCTCCTGTAATTTCCCCCAGTCTTTTCGGAATAAATGAACCAGTAAAACCATCTTTGAACCATCTCGCCCCCAGGCATCAAATGCAGTTACTCCGAAACCCGATTCTCTGAGTAAATTGGCCAGGTCCGTGGGTTGTCCCCCGGAAGGAATAATTTGGACAGTCATAAATCCAAGGGCCATCTTTTCCTCAATTACACTACCAAGAATTGTCCCACCTGCAAAACCCAGGGAATAAGCAATAATGTTAATCCAATTATCCAGGTTAGCTACAACATTTCCCAGGGCATAAATAAAGATTGAAATTTCAACAAACCCTATTCCAGCAGCAATCCATCTTCGTCCTTTAAAAACATAAATAATCCGGACTGTACCCATGGAAACATCAATAATCCGCAGGGAAAAAATAAGTAAAGCACCTAAAATTAGTGAATCCGTAAACATTTACCTTGCCCCCCGGTTAGAATTGGAAAAATAGCTGTTCAGTGCTCGGAATATGGCTTCAGCTGTTCTCTGCTGCCAGACCTGATCAGTCAACATGGCTTCTTCTCTCTGGTTGGATAGGAATGCAACTTCCAGCAGAATCCCTGGCATTTTCAGAGGGTGCAGAACAGCATAGTTTTTTTGTTTTACTCCCCGATCAAGAAGTCCAAGAGTTTCAACCACCTGTCTTTGAACTTCCTCAGCAAGTGAACGGGTAGAGGACCCTGCTCCTACTCGGACATAAGTTTCTGTACCTTCTGGGATATCTCGGGCTACAGAGTTGGCATGGATACTGATAAAAATATCGGCATCCATCCTGTTTGCATATTCAGCCCTTTCCCGAAGGGGAATGAATTCATCCCGGTAGCGGGTCATCATGGGAACCGCCCCTGCATCATGGAGAAGTTTTTCCAGTTTTAAAGAAATATCCAGGACAACATCCTTTTCCATAACTCCCGATGGTCCAATGGCCCCGGGATCCATTCCCCCATGCCCGGGATCAATAACAATAACCTTTCCTGCAACTGGAGACCTGGGGAATTGGACGGTGATCCTTTCCGAAGAAGGGGGTGACTTCACTTCAAAATCAGACCGATATTCCAGGTCAAAAACAATCCGGACAATATCAGGATTATTGCTTAACTGACCTACTCGAACCCCTTTTACTGGAGTGGAATTAAAGGCCCTAAGGTTTTCCGTACCAACCCGGGTGTCTTCTATATCAACAATGACCCGATCGGGACTAGTTAAAGAAGTTACTTCATAGCTTGTGGCTTCACTTAAGTCAATATGATACAGGTCAAAATTGCTACCCTGTTCTTTATCTATTGCCACCAGGTGAGGATAATCATAATCATACTTCTCACGAGGTTCTCTTTCTTCTCGTTCTTCGGTTTCTTCTGGTTCTCTCTCTGCTAGATGAACATCACTCTCAAAACTTATGATTTTCTGATACCTATCTCCTTCAACGGTTTTAATTTCATAGGCAGGAAATTCTTCCAGGTCAAGAACCAGTCGAACTTTCTCGGGTTCAAATTGAGAATAACGGGCTTGTTTAATTCCAAGCTCTTCAATTGGAATTGATGAACCGGGCCCGGGAAGCCAGGTTTTTCCAAGGTCAAAAACCAACCTTTTCGGCTCTTCCAGAATAAAACTTTCCATTTCGATAGGCCGGGAAGAAGTGATTACAAGCTGTCTTTCTCCTTCAAGTTTGACCCAATTTATATCTTCTATGTAACCATCACCAACCCAATCAAGGACAAAGCGGTTTTCACCCAGAGTTCGAAAATCAAACTCAACGTTTTCAGGGGTGGAAAAGAAAAGCTTTACCCAGGGATTTTTCCCTTTTTCTTCTTCAAAATCAATCCCCGGAGCAAGAAATCTTTCAGAGGGAACGGTATTTTTTA
>PUNE01000019.1 GCA_003551665.1 Halobacteroidaceae bacterium | reverse complement strand
TATCACTCGACCAGTGGCGATCGTAGCCAGCTTCGTGGCGGTGGTTGTAGTTGAACGCATCGCCGGCTGAAAACGTCTTGAGACTCTGGAGGTCGCCGTGCTTGCTCATGCTGGCAGCACCTCCTTGAGTCGGTCGACGGCCGTAGGCTGGACGCTACTCCCGCCGTCAGTCATGATGACCGCATCGTCGTCAGGAACGTGGAGGTCAGTCTCCTCGCCACTATCAGCGTCGACCTCACCGTCACTCTGCGACCGACCACCGTCACAAGCGACTGGCTGCTCGCTGCTGTTGTCGCTGTCTGTCTGCTCGCTGGTTTCATCCAGTGTGACGTGCGTTCGCAGTGGGTCGATCGGTGTGCCAGAAGCCATCGCAACTATCGTCTCGCGCTCGCGAAGGACGTTCTTGATCGTGTCCTCGCCATGTCGCCAGCGCGTGATCTGGTGGCCGATAATGACGTCAACTGCGTTCTGCCAGCCGCCGCGAAGTTTGGCAACCGGAGTCTGCAATGTTTCTGCGTCGGTGCGGCTGTCCCGAACAACTCGGGTGCCGATGTCGACGACGGTCAGTGGCTGTACTCGGTCACCAATGCGTACACGGTCACCTACGGACAGGTCACTGACGTGGTCGACCACGTGCGGCTCATCAAGAGCGATGCAATCTTTGTGATGTGGTGTTTTGCTCATATTGCCTTTCTATAGGCACGGTCGGTGTCTGTAGCACCGGCCGACTTTCTGAGTCAGCCTCCCGTGCTTACCTCCACATATACACTACATAGGTTTAATATTTACGTTGTAAATGTCGTTGGTAATGTAAATGTCAGTGCTGTCGTGGTTTGCATCAGCGTCCGAAACAACAATGAGGTGAGCAGGTGAATTTAGTAACCATGCAAGAAGATGACTTGGACAATCTTCATCATGCAATACTTGACGAGTTGCATGAAGGACGGATCACACCAAGCTACGTAGCAAAAAAGACTGGCGAGTCACGCCAACTGATTAGTTCAAGACTTCGTGATCTCGTGATGGCCGATCATGTGCAAAAAATCCACAAAGGCCTCTACGAACTTGTTGATGACCCTCGCAAAGAATCGGATGAAGAATTACACGACGCGAACACCTAATCTGACAACTAGACACACGGACGACACGACCTTGATGACGACGAGGTTTTCTCCTTAACATTGCATGGACGACCACGTCGACGCCACCAGCATAGATGCAGATGGCGGAGACACGTTAGAGAACATCACTAACAAGAAAAACTAGGACAACGAAGTCTCACCACATCTCAGTATGCTATGACGAAGCGTCGTCGACGCTAACGATTGCCGACAACGGACCTGGTATTCCAGATCACGAAATCGTAACCATCGATAGTGCGCAAGAAACAGACCTCCAACACGGAAGTGGACTCGGTCTGTGGCTCGTCAAATGGGGAACCGACAGCTTCGGTGGACGAACCACCTTCGAGACTGGCGAAACAGGAACGACGGTTCACATTAGCATTCCTGAAGACCTGATTGAAGAACTCGATTGAGCAGCACCCTCCACTGTTTCCGGAGCTTTCGCGGTGAGACAGTCACGCACCCTCCACCGTTTCCGAAGCTTTCTCGATGGGTTATCCACGTACCCTCCACCGTTTCCGAAGCTTTTGTCCTAGGGATGGATGAACCCTCCACTGTTTCCGGAGCTTTCTCGGTGAGTCATCCACCGACCCTCCACCGTTTCCGGAGCTCGTCGTCTCGTCACACGACCATATTCCACCGGAGACCAGCGATAACGGACGTAGTTGCACGAACAAGAAAAATAGCCGCGGGTTGGTCGAGTGAGTCGTTGGCTCCTCGGTCAGTACGTTGTTGAGGAGTATGCGTTCAGTCTCGATGAGGAGATCTCGGATAACACTGACCGACCGAGATCCTCGGCAACCCTCCACCGTTTCCGAAGCTTTTGCTGTCGACGGATCTGCACCACCCTCACTCCACTATTTCCTAAGCTTTTGCTCACGAGAGTAGGAGGGTCAGCTAGCAGCTACCAAAAATTGCCACTACCAATTTAACTAGAACTAGCTTCATACAGACAAACAAAACATTACATTTCATTTATGTTTTGTTGTATCTGCACTACGGGTATGGTTGTTACTTATGTTATATAAAGATTTGCTCTAGCAAAGTCCTCCAAAAGAGGTGGCCTAGGTTCGTGGAGGTTAGCTTAGGAAATAGTGGAGTGTGTGTGTTATATAAGTAAACCGAGCTTAGGAAGCGGTGGTTGGTGTGTTGTATATAAACAACCGAGCTTAGGAAGCTTAGGAAGCTTAGGAAGCGGTGGTTTTATTGTTTCATGACGTATCCGTGTTTTTGATGGGTATGTTTCAGCGAGATCAGCAGGTGTTTGCTGACGCGCAACCCTTGGACGACTCCTACGAGCCGGCAGATATCCGGAAGCGAGACGACGAGCTGGACAAATACCAGCGCGCACTCCAGCCAATCATTGACAACCGTCCGACGTCGAATATCTTTCTCTACGGGAAGACTGGCACCGGCAAAACAATCGCGACGAAATTCATGCTGTCTCATTTGCAGACGGATGCTTCCGAGTACGATGATGTCCAGCTCACGACGGTTTGGGTGAGTTGCGAAAACCTTTCGTCGTCTTACCAGGTCGCTGTCGCTCTTGTAAACGAACTCCGAAAAAACCAACAGAGAGATCAGATTAGTACCACCGGATACTCTCAGCAGCGGGTGTTTGATATCCTCTATGAAGAACTCGACGCAATCGGTGGGACTGTCGTCATTGTTCTCGACGAGATCGACAATATCGGCCACTCTGACGATATCCTGTATGGTCTTCCACGAGCACGATCGAACGGCTACGTCAATGACGCTCGGCCGGTGATCATCGGTATTAGCAATGATTTTCAGTTCAGAGATAACCTCTCGCCAAAAGTAAAGGACACACTCGCTGAGAAAGAAATCCTATTTCCACCATACGACGCGAATCAACTGAGTTCGATTCTTCGACCACGTGCGGAACGCGCCTTCCATGACGGTGTCCTCACCGACGACGTCGTCCCGCTCTGTGCAGCGTTCGCTGCTCAGGATACCGGTTCGGCTCGACAAGCAATTCGGCTGCTTCGCGAGGCTGGCGAACTTACGCAAGCCACTGGTGTCGAGACCGTGACCGAGGACCACGTCCGCGCTGCTCAAGAGGAGCTCGAAAAGAACCAACTGTATGAGGGTATGGAAGAGCTCACGACACAGGGACACGCTGTGTTGTGTGCACTCGC
>PUNE01000053.1 GCA_003551665.1 Halobacteroidaceae bacterium | reverse complement strand
TTTTCAAACTCGATGGGAGACAAATACCCTAAAGAGCTGTGCAGGCGCCGTGAATTATACCAGGTTTCTATGTAATCTATGATGGCCAAGCGGGCTTCAGCTCGGGATCTAAAACGGCGTCCATGGATGAGTTCTTTTTTCAAGGTTGCAAAGAATGATTCCATGCTGGCATTATCATAGCAATCCCCTTTTGCCCCCATGCTTTGCCTGATACCCGATGTTTCAAGCTTATCCTGATAGGCATAGGCTGCATACTGGGATCCCCTATCAGAATGGAATATAAGTCCTTCAGAGGGTCTTTCCCTTTTGAGGCCCTGTTCAATAGCATCGAGGGTTAGTTTCTTGGTCATGCGACTATCCAGGGCCCAGCCAACTACTTTTCTTGTAAACAAATCCTCTATAGCTGCCAGATACAGCCAACCCTCATCTGTAGGAATATAAGTTATATCTCCAACCCATTTTTCATTTCTTGTTTTTGCTTGAAAATCTTTTTTCAATAAATTTGGGGCTACAGGAAAGTTGTGTTTGGAATTGGTAGTTGCCTTAAATTTCTGCTTTTGGCGACTGAACATGCCATTCTCCCGCATAAGCCTGGAAACTCGGTGATTGCTGCATTGAATCCCTTTTCTCTTCAATGCTTTTTTAATCCGCCTATGTCCATATGTTTTGCGCGATTCATTGAATATTTCTCTAATCTCAATGGTCAATATTTGATCCTTCTTTTTCTTGAAACTAACTGGACGATTAAGCCAGTCATAATAAGTGCTCCGGCTTACTACAAGAACCTGGCACATCTTTCTGACGCGAAATTCGGAGCTATGTTCCTTGATAAACTGGAACTTTATCTCGCGTCCCTGCTGAAGATGTCCATGGCCTTTTTTAATATCGCATTTTCCTCCTCGAGGTCCTGAACCCTCTTCAGCATTTTTCTCCGTTCTTCATCTTCAGGGGTAAGATTGCCTTTCCCTGGAAAGGCGCCCTCTCCGTTCTCATTTACTTGTTTTACCCAGCGCCGGACCGTAGTTGCTGTTACTCCAATGTCTTTGGCGACTTCAGCAGGCTTTTTCCCAAGTTCATTAACAAGTCTTACAATTTCCTTCTTATACTCAGCAGTAAATTTAGATGATGCTGCCATCAATAACACATCCTTTCGAATGGCTCTATTATAGCAACTCTTCTAGGTGTCCAGCAAACCGAGCACATTCGAGTATTTAAAACTAATGTCTCAAGTTTTGTTTCATTAAGAAAAGTTTCTCCACCCATTGACTCCCAAATATTAAGACAAATATGTGTTTACTTTCCTAATCCTTACGATGAGCATAGTTTGGATTCATCATATGAAGATACTGAACCCAATGCTAACCCTGAAAAAATTAAGATTTTTAAGGATTTACAAAAAATGGAGAGAGTTGGGCTTGTTGTACCAGTGGGTGAAGAGCACATGTATTATGCTGCAATTAGAGAAAAATCCTGCAAACTAACAGCTATGGGGGTACAATACTGGAAACTTGTCCAATCTGGAAATATATAGTGATCTTAAAATGGTGTCAATTAGCACAATAAGTTTCCGGTGATTTTCAGATTGTTTTGGATAAAGAATAGGGATTTTGCAAAATAGCTGGGAGAAGCTCCGCGGGAATATTTTCAAACCCAGGAAAACATGAACTGGCCCGAGCTTTTTAAAATATACCGCAATAAACCTAGGGCCATTGAAAATGGCCTTTATCTTGATGGATTGCCCCAAGATATAAGGTCATTTATGCTAAGAGAGTGTTTAGGATTTTGTAAAAAGGATGGTCTTTAAAATCCAGGGTGGATTTTAAAAATAAGTTTAAAACAGGGTTTGGTCAAAAAGCTTATTTGGGGGGTACAATGTGGTCGGAAAAAACCGCTTTAAGGAAATAGAGGTAGAGCGGATTAATGTAGTGGGAAAGGACGGAAATGTGAAAATGACTTTAGCTGGTACGGGAATGATTCCGGAACCGGTAATAAACGGAAAAAAACTTGGCAAAAGAAAAGGAATTTCCTCCTCAGGAATAATTTTTTACAATGATGATGGAGATGAATGTGGTGGACTTATTTTTGGAAGTGGCCAGGAAAATGGGAAACAGATTGCCCAGACTTCTATTTCTTTTGATGCCTTTAAACAGGATCAGGTTTTACAGATATCTTTTTACCAAGAGGGCGAAGAAAGAAAGTACGGTGTTGAGCTTTGGGAAAGGCCGCAGGAGAGTTTGGGGGATATAATAAAAAGGTTTGAAAAAATCGAAGAAATGCAGGATGAAGTAAAAAGGATGAATTAAAAAAAGAGCTAATACAAAATCAGGAAAAATCCAGAATGTTTATGGGAAGAAACGAGAAAGGGGAATCTGTTATGGCCCTTTCCGATAGTAAGGGGAAGGAAAGAATAAGAATGATTGTGGATGAAAAAGATAAGCCTCGGCTGGAGATTTTGGATTCTGGAGGAAATATTGTATATAGGGTACCCAATTAGAATGAAATGAGACGAAGTGGTAGTCAGGATTTTGCGGCCTTAGGGAGGAAACGGGAGCAGGGCTCCGAATAGTCGTTTTGGCAAAATTGGTTTTTTTGCAGAGAGTGGCACTGTAAGAATACATAGCCCCTACCCCTGCTTTACCGCTGGGAATGAGTGCTCTAATCCATTTTTCAAGCATATATTATAAAGCTGAATAAGAACATCCACGGCCCTACTCTTCGCTTGAGGAGTGGGGTCTTTCCTATTTTCGTAGGGATTATTGGGAAACAAAAAAAGCATCCTGGGCGAAGAATTATCCGAAGTTTCTTTCGGGGGCGATGCTAGCATCATAGAGGGGGAGTTCCCGTGGGGAAATTGACGCTGGATTTAGGGAAAATGAAAATGGGGGCTTCATCTCGGAGGATCACGCTTATCTTCAGGTTTTTTCTAGGAAGACAGGGATCCCTATAAATTGGTTGAATTTTTTGAAGGTTTATACAGCAAGGCGTTTAAATAAGAGGGTAGATATAATTTTTTCCAAAAAACAGGAGACTACAGGACCAAAGTGAAAGCAAGGATGCAGGAATTTGAAAGCTTTTCTAAGCAAATAGAGTGGCTACTGCCCCCAAAAAAATACAGTGAGAGAAGGATCTATTTGTGAAAAGGTTGGTTATCCAGTTGTAATCTTTGAAGGGGAGGGGTTTAGGTGAGGGTTATAGTTATAATTTTTTCCCTCTTTTGTTTATTGTTTTTACCGAGTTGTGGGATTTTTTTTGACGATTCTAATGATTGGGAGGAAAATGTCCA
>PUNE01000094.1 GCA_003551665.1 Halobacteroidaceae bacterium | reverse complement strand
GATTATTCTGAACCAATAACCTCCTGGCACCTCCTCACACACACTGCCGGCCTTGATGAGAGGGCAATTGGAATGGCCTCCGAAGATTACCGGGAGGTTATTCCCCTTGAAGAATTTGTTAGAGGATCTCTACCACCTCAGGTCCGGCCCCCCGGAGTGCTGCCCCAGTACAGCAACCATGGAATGGCCCTGGCTGCTCTGGTGGTTGAGAGTGTAACGGGTATGGGCTTTGACAGTTATCTCAGGGAAGAAATTTTCATTCCCCTGGGAATGGAAAATTCTTCTCCCCGCCTGCTGACAGAAGACCTGCCCCATATTGCCCGGGAATACCTATTTACTGGTGAAGAACATATTCCGCGACCCCTTTATGATTTTAATTTTCCTCCGGTGGGTTCCATAGTATCAACGGCGCCGGATATGGCCCAATTTATGGTTGCTTTTTTAGATGGGGGGAATGAGTTCCTTTCCATGGAAATTACCCAGAAAAAACTGGAAAAAGAATTTTACCTCCACCCCCGCATGCCGGGAATTGGGCTGGGTTTTTTTGAACTGGAGTTTCGCGATCACACCCTCATCGGCCATGGAGGGGATACCCTCGGCAGCCATTCGTTTCTCCTCCTTGAACCTGAAGGAAATACAGGCTTTTTTATTTCCTCCACAGGATCTGCCGGGCCTCTCTTAATCCGGGACGTAATTGAAGGAATTTCCAGGACTTTTTACGGAGAATGGGCAGATGGGAAACCGGAGATTATGTCCACCCCGGTTGATAATGAACACCTTCTTGGGAGTTACCGGGTCAACCGGTTTTCCCAGACAGATATATACCGGTTGATGACCCTGATACAGCCCAACCCCCGAATAGTGGATGGTGGGAATGGAAAATTGAAAATGGTAACTCCCGAAAGGGAAAATATTCTGCATCCAGTGGAAAAAGATCTTTACGTGAATTTGGACCAGGGATATTACGTTTTCTTTGGGGAGAACGAAATCAACGGCCGGGGATTTATGCAGTTTAACTTCCCCATAATAGTTTATGAAAAACTTTCCTGGTATGAGAATAACCAATTCCACCTTATTCTTGCAGGGGTAAGTCTCGTTATACTCCTGGCCGGGGTGATATTTTTCGGTTTGCTACCCCTTATCCGCCGGAGGCGAAAAAACCCCCTGCCCATTATATTTTACCTGGGAGGGATGGTTTCTGTTTTGCAGATTACCTGGGTTGTTGTCGTAGCAGTCACCATTGCCCTCCTTGGCGACTTCATGTATCTTGGTTTTGGTCTGCCGCCCGCTTTTAGCGTGGCCAGGGTTCTTTTCTTTGGGGCGAATTTCCTCACTGTTCTCTGCGTAATTGGACTGTTTTTTATTTTTAGCCGGAAAAAAGGCAGTGGACTGCAGAGATTGATTTATACTTCGGTTACTGGAGCTTCATTAATCTTTTCCCTGGTGTTCTGGTTATACCGCTTTCCATTTTTTTAATAAATTCGCATGCGGGGATTTTTGAACTGGAGTAGCTCAGGAAAAGATTGAGGTGCTTTTTCTCCAGGCTTTGTCCCTGGCAGTTTTATAATTCCTGCCTGTTTGGCCGCCGGGGTAAGGAAATAGTTATTAATCTGGATAGGAAGCTGCGCACCACGTTTTTGTCAGTTAGTCCAGAGATCGGAGCTTTGGGGAATTGTGCTCACTGGGAAGTTTAAAAAAGAGATGTTTTTGTTCTCGGGGAAAAGAGGCAGAAAAACCCTGGGGAATAATTAAAAACAGGAGGGAATAATGGAAGGGCTAATAATTGAACAGGCCAATAAAGAAAATATTGGGGAAGGAACTGAGGTATTGCTGGAGGCCTTTCTTGAGGAAGGATTTACGAGTTTTATCTTTGATTTTTCCCGGAAAAATACGAAAAAATACCTGTACCGTGCTTTTTTGCTAAGAAGCAGGCTTAACCTGGAAGCGGGAGAAAGGATTTTTCTGGCAAAAACAGATGGGAAAATTGCCGGGGTCCTGTTTTTGAAAAAAAATGGGAAAGTACCCCCAGGAAGGTTGTTAAAAATTATCCTTCCCGGGATTTTCCGAGTTCTCCCCCTCCTGGGGAAGCTTCGGTTTGGAAACATAATCCCCGGGTTAAAGAGCCTGAAAACCTCCCGGGAGATAGAAGAGCCCTACCTTACCCTTGAAGCCGTGGGCGTTGGTAAGGATTATCAGGGAATGGGGATTGGGAAACTTCTTTTGAATAAGGCCCATAATATTGCCGAAGCAGACCCGGAAATCAAGGGCATTTACCTTTTTACAGCTGATTTGAAGAATAAAAATATTTATGAACGTTTTGGCTATGAAACCATTGAGGAGGTAAAAAATAGAGGGATTACCGCTTACCACATGTTCCGGAAAAACCCGGAGAAAAATTAAGGGAAAAGGAAAGACCCTGAAAGGGGCTCAGGAAAATGCATGAGGTTTTGAAGAAGAAAGTTTTACGCCACTTTGGGACAGAGGGTTTAGAATGGTTGGAAAAACTTCCCCGAATAAAGAGGGATTGTGTTGAGCACTGGGGACTGGAAGAATGTATTGATTCTGAAGTTATGTCGGTAAACTACATTGGGTTTTGTCGTTCCCGGGAGAACGGGGAAGTGGTCCTGAAAATTGGGTTCCCTCATCGCGATCTTTTTTCCGAAATGGAGGCTCTTAAGCTATATGAGGGCAGGAAAGCAGTCCGCCTGATTGCTTCAAAACCGGAATGGGGTGCCCTCCTGGTGGAAAGGGTGCTACCGGGAGAAAACCTCACCTCTGTAAGGGATAGAAGGGAAAGGATCCAGATCGCTGCCCAAATTGCGGCCGAACTGCCCCGGCAGGTCAAAACAGAAGGGCGTGTTCCTCTGCTGGATGAAATTGCCGGGGAAGCTTTTGAAAATTTACTTTCCGCAGGAATACAAGGGCAGGAAGTACGGGACTTGATATATTTGGCCCGTAAGGAACTGGGGGAAATATCCCCGCCCCCCTCTCCGGTTTTACTTCATGGGGATTTGAACCACTGGAATATTTTGCGTGGGCGCGAAGGGTGGAGGGTAATTGATCCCAAAGGATACTTCGGCCATTCCTGCCTGGAAGCAGGACGCTTTATGATCAACGAATTGAGCATGGCTGCCCCGGGGGAAAAACAGGAGACCCTCGATTTAATGGTGGAAATTTTTAGCAGGAAGATGGGTAAAAAGAAGGCCGAAATCGCCCGGGCAGCATTTATTGATAAAGCCCTAAGCCTTACCTGGAAATTTGAAGATTACACCCGGGGGGATCTTTCACAGGATTTTTCCGACCTGGAGATCCTGGGGGAATTCATCAAGGGCCGGGGGAGGTGAATGAAACCTGGAAAAAGTTCTTGTTCTGGGGTCCCCGGGTTCCGGGAAAACAATTTTTTCCCGAAAGCTCGGGGAAATGACTGGGCTACCGGTAATTCACCTCGACAGCCTGTACTGGAAACCTTGCTGGGAACCTACTCCTGACAGGGACTGGGAGCAAGAGGTGGCCAGCATCTCCAATCAACCCCAGTGGATCATCGATGGGAATTTCAGCAGGACGCTGGAAATCCGCCTGCCATCAGCAGACACCGTTTTCTTTTTTGATTTCCCACGCAGGATTAATCTTTATAGGGCAATAAAAAGAAGATTTATTTACCGGGGTAAGAACAGGCCTGATTTAAATCCCGGCTGTCGGGAAAAACTTGACCCAGAATTTATCCTGGGTATATGGAATTTCCGAAAGAAAAAACGGGGGTTAATTCTGCAAACCCTAAATGAAAACACTGGCGAAATAAGGGTTGTTACATTTCAGACCCCCAAAACAGTAAAAAAGTTTCTTGATGAAATAAAAAAAGAGGGGAGGCCTTAAGGGGCAACCCCTCTTTTTCCATTACACCATGCTCAGAGCGGTAAAAAGGGCAATATTAGCAAGGATATGGGAGTAAACTGTGTAGCGGATGGAACCGGTTTTCATGGCTATATAGTTCCAGCAAAGGCCAAGGATACTGCCGCCGCCCAGCAGGATAATTACCTTTCCCCAATCCCAGGGTTCTGTGGCCAGAAAAGGGCCCAGATGCCATGCTCCAAAACCAATAGCGGGAAATATTACTCCCCAGAACAATTTCCTGGGGAAAACCCTGATAAAGGCTCCCCGCCAGAGGATTTCTTCCAGTAATCCGTTCCATATTGACATTGGTATTGCAACGGCCATCATCAGCATTGTAGATTCTGGCCAGAGATCTCTTTCTCCTTCAAAAGGACCGGTGAAGATAAAGGATAGGATAATTGGGATTGCCAGAACTATTATTCCCAAAATCGCAGGTCTTCCGAAAGGCTCTGGAGCTTTTTCCAGGATTTTTTTCAGGCCCGAGCGCCCCATTATCCACATGGGAAAAGCCAGACACCAAAAAATCCAGTAAAGGCCGTAAGCCAGGGAAAAAGAAACCATATGATTGAGTTCACCAGTCCAGACCATCACCAGGTACACGCTCAGTGGAACAAGAACTGGGGCCAGAATTAAAGCGAGTTTTTTCATTTTACGCACCTCCCAATGAAATTAAACCGATTATTACCAGAATTATTACCCCGATGGGGATTAAGATTCCACCCCACTTCAGGGACAGCGTTTTTTTACCCTCGGGATAAGGAGGGGTTTCGGGGTCATAATATTTCTGCAGGCTATCAATTGCCGGTGTATGGGCCCCTGCCTTTTTCAAAATTGTCATGAGTTCGTCAGTTAGGATTTTTAGTTCATCCCGTGCTGCCCTGGGATGGCCTTCAATACTGGATTTGGCAAGTTCTTTTCGCATTACGATTTCTACTAATTTGACCAGGATTGGCTCGGGGATTAATTCAAAGATTCTAAAGAAGGAGGGACTGGGAGGAATTCCTGCTTTTTTCCTCAATCCGTACAGGGCTTCTTTAATTCCCCTTACTGCCAGAATCTGCAGGTCCCGGGTCCGGGCAAAACGCTTCATGCTTATATCTGCAGCGTACATTGCGGGGGCAAAAGCGGGCATTAAAAGAGCAGTGTGATATTTTAACCAGGCTACCATATCTTTTCGGACCTGGACTTTGTAACCACGCATACTACCCAATACTTCAGCCACTTCCCTGGTCCTTTCCCGGACCTTACCATCTACTTCTCCTATGGGAATGGCCCAGGTCTTTTTCTCGTTTACAGGAGCGACTTCCATAATGTGGCCATCCCTTTCTCCGCCGGGGTAGGGAAAGCCGAGGAGAACGCGTTCTTTTCCCAGAGCCTTAATCCAATTTTCCGGCCCTTCAGCATTGTTGAGCATGAACAGAAAGGTTTTTACTTTTTTGTTCTTAGCCAGAGTAGGGATTATTTCGTCTGCCTGGTTTTTCCTCATTACAATCATAACCAGGTCATAGTTATCCTCCGGCAGGAAAGCCTCAACTGCCTTAACTTCTGCCTTTTCCTCTTTAGTTGAACCTTCTTCCCTGATAATAATTCCGTGGGTTTGGATGTCTTCCAGGCGCTGATTGCGGGCCAGGATGGAAACATCGTGCCCTGCTTCGTGGAGCCTTGCTGCCATTAAGCTTCCCAGTGGACCTGCACCAAAAACTAAAATTTTCATTTTAACATTCCTCCTTTAAATTTGCTTCAATTTTGATAATATCCAGTCCTAGATCCCGGAGACAGAGCATGCAACCAAAAAAAGCTGCCTGGTCCTGGAGGGTACCCTCCAGCAGAGAGTTGCCTTCTTTATTGTGCCGGGTTTTCAGACCGCTGAACCATTCTGACCAATCAAGGTCAAGGTGACCGCTGATCCAGACCTTTACTTTAACCGGATTTTTTTCTTGATTTTCCATTGCGCACCTCCTGTGTTTTTCCTTATGTGTCAATTTTACTTTGTTTGAGAGGGAGTTAGAACTGACTTAAGTAAGGTTGGGGTAAGGGTTAGGGTTGGGGTTGAAAATAAAAAAACCGGGAAAATTCCCGGTTTATTGAAGAGGGTATTTAATTTTACTGGTCTTTAATTAGTTTTAATTCCCGGGCCCGGGCAATAGCTTCGGGCCTTCTCTCGACCAGAAGTTTGGTGTAAATATTGCTGATGTGCCATTTTACGGTGCCCACGGAAAGAAATAGTTTCTCGGCGATTTTCTGATTGGATAGTCCTGCAGCAAGAAGCTGGAGGATTTCCATTTCACGGGGACTCAACCTGGTTATTTCAGGAGGGGTTAATAATTCTTTTTGCTCGGGTTTTCCCTGGCTGCCAATCCTGTGCAAAATTCGGGCGGCAAACCTGGATTCTTTCCTTTTTGGGGGAATTCGGGAAAGAAGTCGGATAATTTCTTCGCCCTCGTCCAAAAAGGGTTGAAAGAAGTCCTCGCTGCTTCCCAGGGTTAAGGCGTCTGTAAGGAAGGAGATGGCCTGTCCCGGGTTGTTTTCTCTGCAGGCTAGTCTGGCTCTTAAAAGAAGGAGTTCGATTTTTACTCCTCTTGCCTCTTTTTCCTGGAGACTTGCTGCAAGGTTATCCAGCACCATTTGGGCTGAGTCCAGGTTTCCTTCGGTAATTTCCAGCCTGGCCAGCACAAGATAACCGGTTTCCTTTCCGAAAGCAGGTTGGGTCTCAGGAGTTACATTTATTTGGACCAGGCATTCCCGGGCAAGGGCTGAATCGCCTTCTTCCAGGTAAACCCGGGCCTTCCAGGCTTTAGCCATCAGGGAGAGAAGGGCGGGGAGGCCTGTTTCTCGTTGAATTTTTTCAATCTGGCCCAGAGCTTCCCTGGCCTTTTCCAGGTCCCCTTCAGAAAAACAGACCATCACCAGGCAGTAAAGGCTCCAGGCCAGAACCTGCTTTTCGGGCTCGCAAATTTGAACGGCCTTTTCTACATCTATTCGGGCCTGGTCCAGTTCGTTTTTCTCCCGGTTGATCAGGCCGGCAAGAGCAAGGAGAGGTCCAGTCCGGGGCATCCTGGTAAGCAGGTTATCTTCTGCAAACTGCAGTACTTCCCGGCAGATCTGGCCCGCTTCTCCCAGTCGGCCCTGAAACCACCTGATGTGCCCGAGCTTCCATCCTGCCAGGAGGGTCGAAAAAGGCTGGCCGCTCTTTTTTGCCAGGGAAAGGGCTCTCGAAAATTCTCCCGCTCCTTCTTCCAGTTGTCCTTCCATGGCCAGGGCATCTCCGGCAGCAAGGGCAGCAAAGCTATGCCAGAGGGTTTTCCCTGCAGGGAGCTTATCCTTTACTGCCTGGCTCATGGCAACAATCATCCTGCTGTCATTTTGAAATATGGCCATGTAGGTTTTAATTAGAGCCAGCATTCCCTCGAATTCATTCTGTTCTTCTTGTCCGGATGTCTTAACTTCCCCTGCTTCTTCAATAAAGGGACCCAGTTCTTTTAGTTCACCTTTAATGATAAGGAAGAGGGCTCTGTAGGCAAAAAGCCGGGGGAACTGCTTTAAGAGGTCAGTGGGGATTTCCTCCAACCAGCGGGAAATTTTCCGGTTTCCCTCCTGCTGCCACAGGCCATCAGGATCCTGGTTGATTATCTCCAGGGCCCATTTAATATTCCCGCCGGCCAGGGCGTGTTCCACCGCCAAACCCCGCTCTCCTCTTTCCAGGAGGTGCCGGCCAGCCTGTTCATGCAGGTTGGGTATCAGGTCTTCATGTGTGTTAACCAATTGGAAGTAAAGTAATTCGGCAAATAGGGGGTGGTAACGGTAGCGATAGCCGTCGGAATCAAGCGGACTGAGAAAAAGGTTCTGGTTTTCAAGTTTGTTCAGGATTTCCTGGCTATCTCCCCGACCCGTAACAGCCCGACAGAGCGCCGGGTCCAATATTTTCAGGATAGAGGTCTGCCTGAGGAAGTCCTGAATTTCTTCAGGCTGTCGGGAGAGAACCTCTTCAGTCAGGAAGTTAAGAATGTGGCGGTGGCTTCCGGTAAAATTTCGGAGAAAAGTCCTGATATCTTCATGGTTTCGCAGGGAGTGGGCGGCCATCTGCAGGCTGGTAATCCACCCTTCGGTTTTGCGGTTAATATCCTGAAGGTCTTCCTCCGTAAGAGTATCCAGGCCAAACTTTTCCAGGAAGTTTCTGGCTTCGTCAGGGGTGAAACGGAGACGATCCCCGCGAATTTCTGTTAACTGACCTCTCGCCCGCCAGCGGGCCAGGGGCCAGGGGGGATCGGAACGGGTGGCAATAATTAACTGGACCTGAGGAGGGAGATTATCAATGAAAAAGGACAGGCTTTCCTGTATTGACCTGTCTTCAATAAAATGGTAGTCATCAAGAACAAGAAAAAGGGGTTCCTCTATTTCCAAAAGCTCGTTTAAGAAGGGAACCAGGAGATTGCGGATGGGAAGGGGCTCGGGGTTAGCGGTTCCCGCCCTGATATTTTCCAGGGCAAAACTTCCCCGACCGGGCTCGATTTTCTGCAGGGCAGAAATGAAGTAGGTCCAGAAAAGGCACGGATCATTGTCGCTTTCATCCAGGCTGTACCAGGCAGTTCGTCCTTCCCAGCGTTCAGTCCATTGCAGGGCAAGGGTTGTTTTGCCAAAACCGGCAGGAGCAGAGATTAATATGAGTTTTCGAGGATAGCCCCTTGCTGGAGTTGGACCTTTTTCAATTTGATCCAGCAATCGGCTTCGGTTAATAAGGCCCGCCGGCCGAGGAGGGTTGGTTATTTTTATTTCCAGCAGTTTATCAGCCATTAATTTTCCCTCCCAACAGGTTTTCAACTCTTTTTCCCGTGCTCAAGTGTTTTCAGGAAGTTTTCCAGGGGAACTGTCCCTCTGACTTTTGCCTTTAGTTGCTGGTAATTGGTCCGGGCTCCAGGCTGGGGATAGCCACGACTTGCCCGGAGCATTATGTTTTTAGGTGTTTCCAGGGGAGAAACATATTCGACAACAGAAACGCGGTAGTTCCTGGCTTCCAGAGCAGCAACCCGAAGGCCGTCGGTAAAAACATCAGCCAGACGATTCTGAAAAATATTGTGCTTGCATATTCCCTCCCAGGGATGGAAATCGATTTTCCCGTGCAGAGCTGCCTGACAACAGGGAACGGCAATAATATAGCTGCTGGAAAGGTGGAGTCCCAGGGCCAGGGCTTCATCGGTTGCGGTATCGCAGGCATGGAGGCTCAGGACCATGTCCACGGGAGCACTGGATTGGAAATCAAGGATTTTTTCCTGCCGGAATTCCATATTGTGATAACCCAGTTGTTGCTGAATTTTTTGGGAAGAAGCAATTACCTCAGGGTTGTCGTCAATCCCGATAATTTTGCAGGGCAGCCTCTTTTTTTCAGTTAACCAGTAATTGAGGACAAAAGAAAGGTAGGATTTACCGCAACCGCAGTCCAGAACTGTTAGTTTTTCCTTTAAAGGACCGTTCTCAATTAGTTCGTCGATGAGCTCAACGAAGCGGTCAACCTGGAAAAATTTTCGCCGCATATCCGCCTTGATTTTCCCGTCGGGAGTCATAATCCCCAGGGTTTTTAAAAGTTCCCCTGCTTCCCCCGAACGAATAAAGTTCTGCCGGGTTCCGGGTTCAGGCGAATTTTCATGGGTGGAGGGTTCATCCTGGGTAGTTATTTCCATTTTAACATCACCGGGGAGCAGTTCCAGTTTAACTGTTGAACCCCGCTCAATTATTTTAACAGTTGCCTTTTCCCGGTTGCCCAGTTTTTTTTCCAGGTATTGGGGGAGCTGTTCCAGGGGGAGCCTGGTATTTGAGGCAAGCAGGTAACCGGGGTTTTTCTTATCAGCTGGGAGTATTTCTTTTTCCCCCTCCCAGTATAATTCAACCTTTTTCAGGGTAACTCTGTCTTTCAGCCTTAAGAGGACCATCTGCAGGGAATTTTTAAATTTCTGGTTTCTTTTTTGCATGTTTTTTCTCCTTTTTTGGTTCTAGGGTCAATATTAGATTTTAGCAGAGGGAAGTCCTTTTTTATCGACAAAAAACCTTAGAATTAGGATAAAATTTATGAAAGTTAAAAGGCCCTCCGGGGAGAGGAAAGGGTTTTTCTTCCATTCGTCGAAAAAATTTAGAGAACCCAAAATTATACTGGAGGGAGAAAACTTGTTAAAAAACCTGGACCGGACGTGGGACCTGGAGACGATTTTCCCCGGGGGTAGTGAATCGGAGGAATTTAAAAAGTACGTTGAAGATCTGGGAGAAGAAATTTCCGGGCTCAACCATGAGATAAAGGGAGAAATTGGTGACTGGGAAGACCTGATTGACCGGGTACAAAAAACAGGAGGGAAACTGAGGGAAGCAAGTTCATTCGTTGGCTGCCTTAATGCCCAGGATGTGAAAGATGAGAAGGCCAAGCTCTGGGGCCGCAGGATGCAACAGATGGGAGCTGCCCTGCAGTCCGTTCTTACAACAATGGACAAAAAGATGCTGCAGATTCCGGAAGAGGAGTGGGATGAAATTCTGCAAAAGCGGCCAGACCTCGCCTACAACCTTGAGGAAAGGCGGCAGCGGGCAGCTGAATTGATGCCCGAGGATATGGAAAAGCTGGCTACCGACCTTTCAGTCGACGGTTACCATGGCTGGAGCGATCTCTATAACGTAATAACCGGCCGGATGACCATACCCTTTACCATTAAGGGGAAAGAGAGGAAGCTTTCCATTGGTCAGGCAGCTAACGTTTTTGCAAATCCCGATCCCCAGGTCAGGAAGGAAATGGGAGAAAAGTGGGAAAAGGCCTGGGAAGAGGAATCTGAACTTTGTGCCAATGCTTTAAATCACCTGGGGGGATTTCGTCTCAACCTCTATCGCCACCGCGGCTGGGATTCGGTTTTAAAAGAACCCCTGGAAATTAACAGGATGGCCCCACAGACCCTTGATGTTATGTGGGAAACCATAGATGACAATAAGGAGGTTTTTGTCCGTTTCCTTGACCGCAAGGCCAGGATGCTGGGAATGGATAAACTCGGCTGGTGTGACCTGCGGGCTCCAGTTGGAGAAAGTTCAGGGGAGTATTCTTTTGACGAAGGCGCTAACTTTGTGGTTGGCCAGTTTGAACAGGTTAGCCCCAGGATGGCGCAGTTTGCCCGGGCTGCCTTTAAAAACGGTTGGATTGAGGCGGAAGACCGGGGAGGCAAGAGACAGGGAGCTTTTTGCACAAGCTTTCCCATGAGTGAACAGACCCGGGTATTTATGACTTTTTCCGGTACCGCTGGCAATGTTTCTACTCTTGCTCATGAACTCGGGCATGCCTTCCACCAGTATGCCATGAAGGGCCTGCCCCTTCTTGCCCAGCGTTATGCCATGAATGTTGCAGAAACGGCATCAACTTTTGCTGAAATGGTTGTTGCCGATGCGGCACTGCGGAATGCCCGGGATGAAGAAGAAAAAATCGCCCTCCTGGGAGATAAAGTTGGTAAGAGCATTTCCTTTTTCATGGATATTCACTGTCGCTTCTTATTTGAAAAAGAATTTTACGAGGCCCGCCAGAAAGGGCCGGTGGGAACTGACCAGTTAAACCAGATGATGGAAAACGCCCAGAAAAATGCCTTCCGGGAAAGCCTCCGTGATTACCATCCTCATTTCTGGGCCTCCAAACTGCATTTCTACATTACCGCTGTTCCTTTTTACAATTTCCCCTATACATTTGGGTACCTTTTCAGTGCTGGGGTCTATGCCCTGGCCAAACAAAAAGGAGAGGAGTTTGAGCAGAAATATATTGAACTCCTCCGGGATACCGGGCGGATGCAGGTTGAAGACCTGGCCAGAAAACACCTGGAAGTTGACCTGACTCAGGGGGATTTCTGGCAAAATGCTGTTAACCTTGCTGTTGGGGATGCAGAAGAATTTTTAAAGCTGACTGAAAACAGGTAGTGTAAGATTTTTTAATTGGCCGTAAAAACCATTGCGGCGAGAATTGTGTCCCTGGGAAAATATTAGTCCTGTAGTAGAAAATAGTAAATAATACACGGTTTTAACAGGTGGGCCGATTTTCTGGAAGATTTAGATTATAGCAAGGTAAAGGTAATATAGAGGGGAGCCCACTGGTTTCAGGAGGGAAAGTTTGGATTTAGAGTAGCTTTTGAGCAAAGACTGGGTTTTATATTTGGAAAAAAAGGAGGGGTTTTTTGCTCAGGATTGCCATGATTTCCATGCTGGCTTTTTTAGTTGCAGGGAGCATGTTTTCCGCGGAAGTTTGGGCCGAAGAGGAAAACCTTCTTGAGATTGAGTTTGATGAGATCACGGTATTCCACCCCAGTGATTGGTTGGGGCACGGAAATTTAGATGATGTTTTTTATCTATTTCCCCTGGAAGCTGAATACGAGGATTTCCTGGTAAATATAAATTTTATTATCGAAGCCGGGGAAGAAAAACAGGAGGAAGAGTTCGGGGAAGAATTTATAGCTACCCTGGAAGCAAGCATTGAAGATTTTAGCCTGAAAGAAAAAGAGGAAATTATGATTGATGGGCAGTCCGGATTTAAATTAGTTTCTACAGGATATCTCCCTGAAATTTTTCCGGGGAAAATTAAATGGATGCAGTTTATTACTTCCCTGGAAAAAGCACGATACCTGGTAATTACCTATACGGCAAGCAAGGAAAGCTTTCCGGATTTTGAGGAGGAGGCCGTGGGCATTATCCTGGAAACAAAAATCCATTAACAGAAAAAATAAGCCAGTCACATTTTTTGGTCTTAATTTCATTTATTTTGGTAATAATTTGGGAATGGTCTTAATAAGATAAAAAATCCCCGGTGCTTTGGGCAAAAAGCAAGCGGGTTTTTTTTTGGTTTTAGAAAAAGGCCAATAAAAAAGAGGTGGGGATTATGGAAAACGGGGTAATAAAAAAGCCCTGATCAGGGCTTTTGGGGATTTCAACTTGTTTTTTTTCTTCTTCTCCTGTTGGGGTCAAGCATTTTTTTTCTAAGCCTGATTTTCTTTGGAGTTATTTCTGCAAGTTCATCTTCGTTAATAAAAACCATTGCCTCTTCCAGGCTTAACTGGCGGGGAGGAGCTAAACGCAGAGCATCTTCAGCACCACTGGCTCTGTGGTTTGTAAGGTGCTTGGTTTTGCAAACGTTGACTTCCAGGTCCTGTTCCCGGGAATTAATTCCAATTATCATTCCCGTATAAACTTTTTCCCCAGGCTTGATAAATAGAGTTCCTCTTTTTTCGGCATTGAAAAGACCAAATGTTGTTGCTTCCCCCGCTTCAAAGGCCAGTAAAGCCCCCTGCCTGCGGCCTGTGAATCTTTCCTTAACAGGTCCATAGTGATCGAATAGGTGGTGCATAACTCCTTCGCCACTGGTTTCTGTCAGCAATTCGGACCGGAAACCAATTAATCCACGGGATGGAACAATAAACTCCAGCTTTAAATTTCCTCCTTCACCCGCAGGTTTCATGTTAACCAGTTCACCCCTGCGTTCTCCAATTAATTCAATTACTCGGCCTGAAAAAACCTGGGGCAGGTTGATATATAGGTATTCAAAAGGTTCGGAAACCTTTCCGTTAATTGTTTTCAGAAGAGGCCTGGGCTGGGAAATCTGAAACTCATAACCTTCTCTCCTGAGGGTTTCAAGGAAAATGCCAAGATGAAGTTCTCCTCTTCCGGAAACCTCGAATACTTCCGGAGAATCAGTAGTAGCAACCCTGAGGCTAACATTTGTTTCTGCTTCGCGCAGGAGCCTTTTCTGAAGCTGGCGTGATGTTAAATAGTCTCCTTCCTGGCCCGAAAAAGGACTGTCATTAACCATGATATTAATTGTCATTGTGGGTTCATCGATACTGGCAAAGTCCAGGGGACTGGGTTCGATTGGATCGGTTATGGTTTCTCCAATATTAATAGTGCCCAATCCTGCTATAGCAATAATATCTCCCGCCGAAGCAAAGGGCGTTTCTTTTTTCTTTAACCCGGAAAAAGTCCAGAGCCGGGTAATTTTATGAATTTCAACTTCCCCGTTATCTTTGCAAAGGCCAACTTCCTGGCCGGCCCGAATTGTCCCGTTTTTAATTCTACCGATGCCAATTCGCCCCACGAAGTCACTATAATCGAGAGAATTAATTTGGACCTGGAGAATTTCCTCACTGCTTCCCCTGGGTGCGGGGATTTCCCTGCAGATCAGCTCAAAAAGAGGTTGGAGGCTGGCACCCTGTTGGTTGTATTCCATTGAAGCAGTTCCTTTTCTGGCATTAGTGTAGACAACTGGAAAATCAAGCTGCCAGTCCTGGGCTTCAAGTTCTACAAAAAGGTCAAATACTTCGTTTAAGACTTCGTCAGGGCGGGCTTCGGGCCGATCGATTTTATTAATAACAACAATTATTCGGAGATTTTTTTCCAGGGCTTTACGCAAAACAAATTTGGTCTGGGCCATTGGGCCTTCCAGGGCGTCGACAAGAAGTAGAGCTCCATCAGTCATCTGGAGAACTCTTTCTACTTCGCCCCCAAAGTCTGCATGCCCGGGAGTATCAACAATGTTAATCTTAAATTCTCCAAAGTTAACTGCCGTATTTTTGGCCAGTATTGTAATTCCGCGCTCTTTTTCTAACTCATTAGAATCCATGACCCTTTCTGCTATTACTTCATTTTCCCGGAAAATTCCGGATTGCCGAAGTAGTCCGTCAACAAGGGTGGTTTTCCCGTG
>PUNE01000065.1 GCA_003551665.1 Halobacteroidaceae bacterium | reverse complement strand
GCTGCTCAATTCGAGCAGCTTTTTCATTTCTCCAGGTCTCGTGATGCTACCATATTGGCACCTGTACCCAGAATATCTTTAATTATTAACTGACCTTCTTTAATTGGCGGAGCCATGATAACCCGGGCAAGCTGAAACATAGCTTTTTCCAGCTTATCCCTGGGTAGGGGTTTATCACTTCTTACCGGAAGCTGGGTGATGGGGCTATTTTTCACCTGCACTGTGGCTGTCAGAATCCGGGCAGGGGAAGTAAATTCTTCTCGGGCGTATTCTTCCCCCTGGGAACAGCGGAAACCCTTTATTTCCTTAACTTCTCCACCTTCAATTGAGGCACTGATCTCGCAGCCCACCGGGCAAATTACACAGATTAATTTTTTTTCAACCATTGTTATTCCCCTTCCCCACCTCAACCAATATGTTCTTACCGGGTTTAAACTTTTTTAACATTTCGGGGGAAATGGTAATCTTAATAATCTCTCCGGGTTTAATAAAAGGAAGGGTTTGCCCAAACTTTTCCTCACCTTCCTGGGTGAAAATTATTTTTACCTGCCGCCTGGGCACTTCAGCCCGCATGAAAAATATTAAGGGGTTTTCTTTTTTATTTTCGGAAACATCAATCTTTTGGGGTACTACATACCGTAGCCCCCTTCCTGCTTCAACATTAAGCTCTTCTCCCTGAAAATTTCCTTCCCGAAAACACGCAGCAGCGGTTCCAGCAATCTCACTTTCCACGGTAACGTCATCTGCAAGGTCATGAACCTGGGTAACATTGCCGCAGGCAAAAATACCCGGAATATTTGTCATCCGATCCTGATTTACCAGGGGGCCTCCGGTAACGGGGTCAATTTTTATTCCAGCTTTCCGGGATAATTCATTTTCGGGGATTAAGCCAACTGATAAAAGAAGCGTATCGCAGGGAACAAATTTTTCCGTCCCCGGAAGGGGGTTTTGTTTTTTATCTACTTTTATGGTTTTAACTCCTTCCAATCGATCTTTTCCCAGAACCTCAGTTACAGTTTCCTGTAGGTAAAGGGGAATGGAAAAATCATTCAGGCATTGGACCACATTTCGACTCAAACCATTAGTATAGGGTAAAAGTTCAAAAACTCCTCTAACCTCACACCCTTCAAGTTTCATCCTTCTGGCCATGATTAAACCAATATCACCTGACCCCAAAACAACTACCTGCTTCCCGGGCAAAAATCCTTCTATATTCGTAAAGCGCTGGGCAGTTCCCGCCGTTAATATTCCCGCAGGGCGGGTTCCATAAATCTGAATTGCATCCCTTGTCCTTTCCCGACAACCCATTGCCAGAACAACACTTTTTGCCCGGAATAGCTGGAGGCCGAAACGCCTGCTGGAGGTAATTACCTCCCAGGAGGAATTTACTGATAGGACCATGGTATCGGTTTGAATTTTCACACCGCTCCGGGAAGCTTTGCGAATAAAGCGCCCTGCATATTCCGGTCCCGTTAACTCCTGGGAAAAGTACTGCAAACCAAAACCATTGTGGATGCACTGGTTAAGAATACCTCCGGGTTCAAAATCCCTCTCTATAACTAAAACTTCCCGGGCCCCATTTTCTTTTGCTTTTATTGCTGCCGCGAGGCCTGCCGGTCCTGCTCCAATTACCAGGACATCCACATCACTGGTCCGCAATGTTTTCTCCCCCCTTTAATAGCAATTCCTTGGAACGATACATTAAAATCTGGGTTTCCCCACCTCTTAAACTTGCTTCAAAAGGGGAAATTCCGGCAAATTCTTTTAATAATTCTATCAAACGAGGACCACAGAACCCGCTCTGACACCTTCCTGAAGCGGCCCTGGTTCTCCGCTTAATCCCATCAATTGTAACTGCTCCCAGGGGTGCTAAAATTGCATCCCTTATTTCCCCCCGGGTTATCCCTTCACAACGGCAGATTACCTGCCCATAATCAAGGTCTTTTTCAACAAAAGCAGCTCTCTCACCCCAGTTCATCTTTCCGGGGCTTTTTAAGGGAGGTCTATCTTCCTGAAAATCAGGCTTCACCTTAAGGCCCAGCCCTATATCTTTAAGAATTTCCGTAACAAGTTCCCCAATCCTGGGAGCAGCAGTTAATCCCGGAGATTGGATCCCAACAGCAAGAACAAGGCCCCTGGTTTTTTTTGCGGGGGTTATAATAAAGTCTTTATTAGCAACTGCCCTTAGCCCACTAAACATCCTTATAACTGCAGAAGTGTCAATATTAGGAACCAGTTTTCTTGCTCCTTCCAGTACTTCCTTAATTCCTGCTTCGGTAGTTTCAAGGGCATCTCTACCCTCAACCTGTTCGGCATTTGGTCCCACCATTAAATTTCCATGGATTGTGGGGGTTACTATTATTCCCTTGGAAACCTCAGTCGGCCTTGGAAAAAGGGTATGCTTTACTTTTACAGGATATTCTCTGTCATAAACGAGGTACTGGCCCCTCCTTGCTTTAAGGGTAATTCCTTCATTTTCTATCTCTTCTCCAAATGTATCCGCTAACAATCCAGCAGCGTTAACCACAAAAGAAGCCCGGATTAAGCCACGGTTAGTTTCAAGCCCTTCAACCCGGCCTTCTTTGGTTATTATTTTTTTTACCTCGGTTCCAAGAAAGAAAACCACGCCATTACTATGAGCGTTTTGCCCCAGGGCAAGGGTAAATTCAAAAGGACAGATTATTCCCCCTGAAGGGGCGAAAA
This sequence comes from Halobacteroidaceae bacterium, assembly GCA_003551665.1. Lineage (GTDB taxonomy): Bacteria > Bacillota > Halanaerobiia > B1SED10-174 > B1SED10-174 > T1SED10-26. Next base: position 626 of record PUNE01000065.1, on the reverse strand, counting down.
CCGCTCCAAACGAATCTTTATTAATTGCTGGTTCTTTTTCCTGGAGTTCATCTTTGTTTAACCACTTTATCCCTTTAACTCCATTTCCTTTTGCTTCTTCTATGGAATGTAAAAGGGCCTGGCAATCCTCCCTGTTTTGGGCTAATACCAGGCTTCCGTTTCGCTGGAAAGGAATATTAAGTTGAGAAACCAACCGGTCAAAAAGGGGGTTTGCCTCTAAATTTAACCTGCCTTTTATAGTATTTTTATCCACATTAAACCCGGAATGGATCAAGCCGGTGTTGGCTTTGGTGGTTCCTGTTCCCAGTTCGGTTTCTTTTTCCAAAACTGCTACCTTTATTTTGTAACGGGAGAGTTCTCGGGCTATGGCACATCCCACAACCCCTCCTCCAATAATTACTACATCGAATTTCTGCATTTTCCATCCCCTTTTCCCCTTTTATTCAGCCCAGTCCCGCGACCTTTTAATTGCCTTTTTCCATCCAGAGTAAAGCTGATTTCTTTGGGACAAATCCATATTGGGCTGGAAAAGTTCGTCTCTTCTCCAGATTCGAGCAATTTCATCTATATCCTTCCAGAAATTCACGGCAAGACCCGCAAGATATGCTGCTCCAAGGGCTGTGGTT
>PUNE01000047.1 GCA_003551665.1 Halobacteroidaceae bacterium | reverse complement strand
CCTTATTTTAATAATTCCCTTAAAAAGTAGTAACAACTATAATATATGAAGTTCCCCGCTGCACCAATATTTAAAAATACTGTGTCTATGTTATACCTATGCTTAAAACTATGTAATGTTCCGATAAAACTTTTCGGGTTGTAGTCGGTGCTATAATTATGATGTAGTATATCGTTATAACTGCCCTGGTTCTCAATCATTAATATTAACTTCCCGCAAGATGATCTTATTAATTCATTTTCAAACTGTGTCCTGTTATGGGTGAAGTTATTTGATAATTCATCAAGGTTTGCTTTTCTCTCAATTCCTAACTTATCATTGAAATACATATCCCGGGCAATTCCTAGATCATCATTAGCTGGAATCATAAAAGAATAATCACCAAAATCTAATTTTTTATTCTTGTAATTTATCCCTTTATCATCAAAATAATTTGTTATATGCTCGTTCTTTTTCTCCCTGGTATCTATTAGCACCGTTAAACTTTTAAGAATCTCATTCTGTTCCTTTGTGGTATATCTGTATAATTCAACCATATATAAACCCCCTGGCCTTCAATTTTGAACTCCTGTTTTGTCCATGTGTTCGTTTTCTATGTAAAAAAATCTTTTTGTAAAGCCCCCTGCGTTGTATTACAGTAAAATTTCCACCTATACCCCTTCAGGGTTAACTTTTTCTAATATCTCAATAACTAAATCTTTATAATGTATTAATACCCGTCTATCCTTTCGCCAGGCCTTCTTATTAGGCCATCTTTCAGAAGGAATTTTAGGTTCTAGCCTTAACCCTTCATCCTCACTAACAACCGTTAAACCCGCTTCTCTGAACTCTGACAACCAACCCCAGAGAAAAGCATCCTTCTTATAAGCTGCCTTTAATATTTCTGGCCACAGAGGATGTGCAGCACTTTCCGGTATAGGTGTAATTAAATTTCACCGCCTAGCGGGTTAAGTTCATTTTCCTTCGTCATAGCTTCATCTAATACGGCTGGATTCAGCTTTATTAGTGGTGAAGGGTTTCTTCCCCGCTTGTTAGTTTCACGCCTAATTATATTGATATAATGCAGGTCTTGCAGCAATCTCAATGGTTTATCAAGGTCTTTTGGTTTAGATATTTCACTTTTAGATTTACAATGCTGCTGCAATACATTCCGATCAAGTTTATCTTTAGGTTTCAAGTCGCCGTTTTTCTCTTTGATTTTTAATTCTATTATTCTTTTCAATAAATATTTAGCTAATTTAGCGTTCTCGTCAATTTCTAAAGCATCATACATTTCTTTAGCGTGTGGAATCAACTTCCAGGCTAGACTTATTGCTCTTTCCATAGCTTCCTTGCTTATAGGTTTGCCCCAGCCTGTAAACGGCTTTCCAGGGGTAACATTATCTGCAAGATGAAGTATAGCAGCAACCCTGGCCGTATTACCTGCTAGTTTTTCGCCCCAGTCAACTACACACTCAAGAAGTCCACCTTCTCGTTTTTCATTTTCCAATTCACTCTCAAATTTATAAAATACATCAAGTGCTTCTTTTGAGAAATTAATAATGTGTGGTTCTTCTGGAAACTCTGTTCTCAATAAAGAAGTCAATCCCTTAATATATTTCTGCCGGGCTTCCATGTCCAACGGTGGTTGATCATAACCCGTTTTCCTATAACCTGTCATTTTTTCCGGAAAAACAGGTAAAAACCTCGGAATAAATCCTTCTGATTTAAAGCTGTTTTTGTTAGTTAATCCATTAAATACTTGTGGCTGGACTGCCAAACCCATTACAATTGTCGGTTCTGTTAATGTAACATCCTCTTCTTCCCCTACTCTTGTAACATTATAGCTTCCACCATCCCAACCTTTATTAAATATTTCAAGATTAGCTCCACCCTTACCGTCATATCGACCACCTGCAATTTTAAAAATTTCGCCTTCATCTGATATTATAGATATAGTTTCATTATACTTTTCTAGTTCTCTAACTAATGCTTGTGGGGTAACATCCTGCAAAATCATTTTAGGAATCGGTGGAACCTCAAGTTCTTCGATCTCTTCTGCTTTTCTCATAATTGAAGGTTTAATCTTTTTATCTTTGTTATAATCCTTTTTCAATCCTTGTAATTCTTGTTCAAGAAGCTCTTTTTCTTGCTTTTTCCGAATCCTTAAAGGTTCAGTTTCTTCTCTTTTCTGCTTTACATACATATTAATAGGTTCAATTATTTTCTTTAAAGTTCCCGACTTCCTAGCCCCTGGCTCTAATACTGAAACAGTCCAAAGGTTTATGGTATCGGTTCGCCCTGGCGTTATTTCGATTTTAGCTTTGCCGTTTAAGGCCGTTGATAATGCTGATAATGTTAACATCAAGACCATTTCATCCTGCACCTGCATAAACCCGGCAACTGATTCTGCATAGTTCCCAGCCCAATCGGGTAAAATATCAAGGTTAAAACTCGGTTTTGAGTGATCTCTTAAAGGTAAAGGCTCACACCACTCAATTAACTCTATTTCTTCAGCATTTTCTTTAGCAGCTTCCCATCTATCTTTAAAGTTATCTTTTTCTTTGATATGCAGGTCGCTTAAATCATCAAATCCTGCTTCTTTAGCATCAATAATATAAACCTGGCCTTCATAATCTAAAGCCTTCAACCTCTCGATCACATCACCCACAAATTTTTGCCCTGCATCATCTGGTTCTTGAAATATATAAACCCTGCTAGTAAATAATATATCTATGTTTTCAATTTTCTTTGCATTTCCAGCCCCTGGAATCCCTAAAGCTGGTTCTTCATGATGCCACAATGTCCAGCAATCTGATTCCCCTTCAACTAATGTAACATGATTAAACTTTTCCTTGTATTCCGGTATTTTATCCCGGCCGTAAACAGTAATAGAATCACCTTTTCTAGTCCGGAATTTATCCCCTGTATTTGCTAACCTTCTTCTTATAGCTTCAACTGAACCATCCATATTGTAATAAGGAATTTTAACTTCGCCACCCTTATCATATAAGCCATAACTCTCTAATTCAGTAACAGGTATATCTTTATACCTTGCCAAACTCTGAAGGTTATATTTTGTCTTTTTGGTTGACTTACTAGATGAATATGTATCACCCTTGCCCCAGTTTTTCTTATATAAATATTTATCATTAATACCGATCTCATTAAAAACATCTTTGCCATTAGCATTACAAACATGACAATGTATTCCTAAACCTTCAGATGAAACGGTTAATTCTGCATCTGGGGTTTTCTGATCTCCATGAACGGGGCAATTAAATTTATATTTTTCGCCTGGAATTTTCTCTTTTACATTATCAAAATAGTTTAAAATATCGTCTAATTGTGATATAATCAT
>PUNE01000040.1 GCA_003551665.1 Halobacteroidaceae bacterium | reverse complement strand
TCGCGGTCGACCTCGCGGTCGCTTGGATCAGTAATCGTCTCAAGCGTGATGGACTCGGTGACCTCGAACATGCTGATGTGGCTGAGTTCGGTGCCGTGTTCTTGTTCGTACACTGTACAGATGTGTTCGCCGAACTGCCGGGTGAGTTCACCGCCCGCGCTGCCGCGTCTGATTGAGTTCATAAAAAAGCGTTGGCGGTAGGTGTCGTGTTGGGCCTGCAGCGGTTCTGGCCGATCCCAACTAAACGCGCGGTCGTTGAACACGTCGATCCGCTCGCCGTCGACAGTGGTCGCCCCGAAAACGTAGTAGCGATCGGTCGTCCGCGGATGTGGCGCAAAGACGCTCCACTCGGGTTGGCGCACGCCAAGCGCTCGGGCGACCGTGTAGACGTGCTCGCCGCCCGTCGCCTGCTCGACCTCGTGGTTGAGTTGGTGTTGGTCGTAGCCGTCGGCCGTAACCGCTCCGGCGTTGAGCAGGAACACGCCGCCGATCAGCACGAGCGCGATGACCACGGCACCGAACCCGACCGTGTAGACGGCGGGTTTGAGCTGTCGATACTGGTCAGGAACAAGCCGAAACGCGGGCACCGTGCGGGCAACGCGACGGAACCTGTCCCAGGGTACGCGCTTGATTGGGTTGATGCCGAACCGCCGGCCGAGCCAGTGAGCGAGCCGGCGGCCGTCATCCCAGACCGGCTGCTGAATGAACAACACCAGCCCCGCCATGGCGACGTACGCGAACGCGCCGATCCGGACCGTGAGCGCGAAGGAGAGGTGCCCGCCGATGAACAACACGACCAGCGGAAAGCGGAGCCGACCCCGAAGCAGAATCAACAGCCACGACCCCAGCAGCATGTAAAACCAGAGCAGTCCGCCGTAGGTCAGCAGCGTTGGAAACGCGCCGAGCCACTCTCCGAGCAGGAACGTCATCTCGTCGATGCCGAATATCAGCGGCGTCGCCTCACCGCTCCGCCACAGCGCCGACTCGGTTTTGTGAATCCCGTTTTGGAGATACATCATCACCATCTGGGCGAGCACGAGAAACGTCGCAACGCCCGCGACCGACGCCCGCGGCTCCCAGTCGGGACGTGTTGTCTCGGCATGGACCGCGTCGACTGACCATCGCTCGCCAAGCGGCAGAAAGATCGCCCAGAACAACAGCAGCCGAAACAGCGTGTCGGCGTAGCTGGTGACAAACGGGTTGTGGTGATCCAGCGAAATCACCAGCAGAAACGTCAGCACCGTCGCGGCCCGGGTTCGGTAGCCGACAACGAGCGACAGCCCAACCAGCGCGGTCAACGCGAACAGCCCGGCGATAGCAACTGGATCCGAGGTGAGATAGTACACCGAGATGGCATACTCAGGCGTGTTGGCTTGGGCAAGCGACTGCGGAACGATGCCGCCGTCGGTGTAATACAACAAAAAGTTCCGCGAGCGCAACAGCACGTCCGCGACGACAAGCAGCCCCACGAAAATCCGGAAGACGGCCAGCGAGCGGGTGTCGACCCGAACACAGTCGACGAGATACTCGCCGAGCCAGCGGGCAGCGCGTCGAACGGCGGGAAATCGTCGAGTCACGGTACTGGGTGGCGCGAGCAGTAACTCACGAACTAGTTACTAATCACGAACTCTGATTTATTAGCATGTCGATACCACTGCTGTGTGGCATCTAGGAGCGACGGCTCCTGTGGTGGGAGCTGTCGTTAAAAACAGCGTGGCTGTTCAGCTGTATTTTCGAAAGCCCATCTCGCGGGCCATCTCACGGAACGACTGTCGACACAGCCAGATGTCGTATTTACCGACCAAACCCTGCTTTCGGCCCGTGTCTCGACAAACGCGGGTCTGGCCCGTCCGCTCGCTGGCGACCTCGTCGGTCATCGCTCGGCTTTCCGTCTGAGCTCCGGTTCGACCGAACGGTCGTCAGCCAACTCGGTGAGCAACTCGTCGGCTCCACACGAAATGAGACCGTCGACCGCCTGGCGGCGAAGCCCACCGGAGAGACCGCTGGTCCGAACCAGCACACCGAGTTTGGTTGTCTCGTTGTTGCTGGCAAGCTCGTTGATTGCCTCACGTCGCTTTGCGTCTGAAATGTTAGTTTTGACGGCGGTTTGGAATGCGGATGTCATCTGTGTTCCTCCAGTGAGACGTATGAATCGCTCTCGGCGGAGATCCAGGTGGTTGTCACTGAATCGCCGGCCGCAGTCGAGTAGAGCGTACAGACGTCCGGTCGGTCGTCGCCCTTTTCAATGATTGCGTGGCACTGTGCGTTCGAGGTATCAGTGCGCGTCGATGCATGAGGGTGGGTGTGTTCTGACACGGTGTTAGTCTGCCAGGCCGATTTCTTCTTGGCCCTCGGGATCTGCGGCGGTTCGTTCTTCTTCCTCGTCGTCTTCGGGCTCTTCGAACGTCGGGAACCGATCCTCGAACGCCGACCAGTCGCTATCCATCTCCTCGTCGGTGAGCAGACAGTCACTGAGTCGACCGCGGAGCGCGTCGTGATCCATCTCGGTGCCGATAAGCACGAGTTGGGTGCCGCGGTCGCCCCACACGTCGTCCCAGATCTCTTTGAGACCGGGGACGTTTTCGAGCTGTTCTTTCCGCTCTTCGGGCGGCAGCGTCGCCACCCAGTTGCCGGCGGGCGCAACCCGGACCGACTGGCCGGCGACGTTGAGCATGATCGCCATCTCCTCGCGGCCTGCGAGCCAAAAGTGGCCTTTCGAGCGGACGACGTTTTCGGGGAACTCATCGAGCAGTTCGGCAAACCGCTCGGGGTGGAACGGTCGGCGCGCCTGGAAGACGAAGGAGGTGACACCGTGTTCCTCTTCGGCGGATTCGTGTGGCTCCTGAAGCTCTTTCATCCAGCCAGCGGACTGGCTGGCCTCCTCGAAGTCGAAGCGGCCGGTGTCGACGATATCCTCGACATTCACCTGGCCGTTGGTCGTCCGAATGATCTCCGCCCGCGGCTGGAGGGTTTCGACCATCTCCTCGATTTCGGCGAGTTCCGCCTCGTCGACCAGATCGCATTTATTCAACAGCAGCACGTCACAAAACTCGACCTGCTCGACCAGCAGGTTGCCGAGATGTTTCTCGGTGCCGTCGTCGTCGAGCAGTTCCTCGGATTCCATCGCCGATTTGAACTGGTGGGCATCAACCACCGTGACCGCGGTGTCCATCTGGCAGCCCGCAAGCGGTTCGATCCCCGTCTCCTCGTAGAACTTGGTGGGGTCGAGATCCGACTGATCGAAGCCCAAGGTGAGCGTCTGGGCGACGGGCAGTGGTTCGGCGACGCCAGTCGACTCGACGATGATGGCGTCGAACGTTCGGTCGTGGGTGAGCTCGCCGATGG
>PUNE01000113.1 GCA_003551665.1 Halobacteroidaceae bacterium | reverse complement strand
TTTAGGAGGTGGTAGGTGACAGAGTTGGAGATAAGGGGGATTAGTTGGGTAGGAAACAATGATTTATTGTGTCCGACTCTTTGGAGACAGTGAAGCGCCATTTTCTAACTGGTCACCAATGGAATGGCGTGGAGTCAGTGGTGAAACCGGCCAGAGAAAGCAATTAAAACCAAAGAGGAGGAATTTAAAGTGAAAAGATTAATTATTCTTGGTTTGGTTGGGTTATTGGTTATGGGTTTAAGTGGAATGGCTTTTGCTTTACAAGGTAATACTAGCGAAACTGTCCAATCCGAGGCTACTGTGGGGCCATATGCTTCAATTATCGGGCTTGGAAATATTCCTGAGTTATTTTTTGTAGGAGAACCAGGTGAACACCAAGCAGAAACTACTCCATTTACAATAAAATCCAATACTGCGTTAGATTTTACTATAGATGGGTCTGCTTTAACTCATGAAGAAGAAGACATTGAAATATGGACAAGAATTGGGCTTAGGACCGAGGATAATAGCCACATTTTTGCAAGGGATTTTGGGCCCGGAGGGCAATGGCAAGGCCCAGGTACTTTCACTAATTTGCAAGGATGGGGAATGGAAAATTACCGCATGAGAGTTTATGCTCAACTAGGAGATATTCATGAACAACCTGCAGGGAAATATTATGGTGAGGTAATTGTAACTATTAGCCAAAATAAGTAATTAGGAAAAGAGAGACAAATAAAGTATTCTCAAAACGGGGTGGGAACCCCGTTTTGAGAATATCATAAATCAATTATTTACTGAGAGCTGGTGAATATGAGGAAAATTAAAGCGTTTAATATTTTTTTTATTTTAATCTTTTTGGTTTTTTTAAATTCAAATCCCATTTTTTCAATCGGTGTACGCCCTTTAACTATTGATTTAAATTTAAGCCCGGGGGAAAGTAAAACTTTCGAAATTGATATTTTTCCTGAGGAGAAGGAAAAAATAGTTAGTTTATCATTGTACCAACCACTTCAGAAAATAACCGGTTCACTTGAATATTTAAAAGGAGCAGAGGTTAATTACAAGGCGATTGAATGGGTAGAAATGGACAAATCACAACTCACAGTTGTTCCTAATAAAAGGGAAGTTTTAGAAGGAACTGTGAATATTCCCTATGATGCTGAGGGAACTCATACGGTAGTAGTAATGATAGAGCCAGAAAGCCAAGAAAATGAAACGGGGGTTATTTTTAGAATTCGTTATGCCGTCCGAATAAACATTCATGTCGACCGTCCTGGTCTTAGGCCTGTTGTTGATGTTTTGGGTTTTAATATTGAACCGGATGAGGAAAATTTCCCAATGGTTTCTGCTAACCTCAAAAACCCCTCACCTTTGAAATTTCCTGTTTCTGGTGAGGTAACAATTAGGGATGAGAGTAGACGGTTGGTGGAAAGAGTTAGTGTAAGAAGTCAGCATGCCTGGGAAGGAGGCAGGGAAGAAACCAGTTTCTATCCAGGAGCAGAGGTTTTGTTTTTAGGTCCTGTGAATGAACCTCTTTTTCCAGGAGATTATGAACTCCGTTTATTTTTGCGCTATGCTGATGGCAGACAAATAATAAGATCACAAACAGTTACCGTTGAAGAAGGTCAGTTTGCCCAACACATGGAATATCTAAGGCTGGATCCTGAAGGTATGCAGGAGAATTTAAGGCCAGGAGCTGCAGTTAGCAAAGCATTTCAGTTTGAAAACAGGGCTGGGGAACCTCTTATTGTTCAGATAGGTGGAGAAGAAATAGAATCAGATTACGAGCATTCCATTTTTGAGTTTGTCGAGGTTCAGGTTCGCGGGGAGCAGGAATTTGAATTGGATTCCCATCGAACCGGAAGACAGGTAATTACCTTCCGCCCGCCCAGAGAAATTGAACCCGGTGGATATTACGGTAAGCTCCAGGCCAATGTGTTCTCACCGGAAGGAGATCATCTTGATAGCTATACTGTTCCCCTTGATTTAGTCGTTGGGGAAGGCTGGGAAAATGATTCAGAAATCAGAGGTTTGGAGCATGAAATTTTTGATGAAAAACTGATTTTCAGCGTTGATATGAGGAACTTAGGTAAAGCCCATATAGTTCCGGAAGGGAATCTTTACCTGCAAAATCAAGCTGGTGAAACTTTGAGAACTTTAAGACTGGAATTACCTGAAGATGCAGAAAGGGTTTTGCCCCAGCAATCTGGTTTTTTACATGTAGAAACTGGTTTGATGGAACCCGGGGAATATATTGGTGAGGTGGTTATTGGAGCCGAAGGGGAAGAACTGGACAGAAAAGATTTTGAAATTGTAATTGAATGAGGAAGGAGAGGAAGGAACAATGGGAAGAAAAATTGTGGTCTTTTCCCTTTTTTTACTGCTTGCACTGGGAACAAATGCATCTGCAGATGAAGGTCCGATTGTTTCAACAATGTTTTTTGAGACAGATATCAGAGAAGCTTTGACGGAAATTTCTTTACAAACCGGAGTCAACATTATTTTTGATGATAGTGTTACCGGTGTAGTAACCCTTGATCTTGAAGATGTTCCTTTAGAGCAGGCCCTGCGCATGATATTAATCGGACAGGGGATTTCCTTTAGAAAAATAGATGATTTTTACCTTGTTGGAATGCCTGACCCCAGGTCCTCAGCTTTCCGAGAAATTTCTGAGAGCGAAACCATTAAGGTCAATTATATTTCCGTAGATGAAGCCCTGGATTTATTACCTGAATTTTACGACCAGTTTATCAGATCAAGTTCATCCAGAGAAAGAATAACCATAACTGCAACTCCAGAAATAATTGAAAGCTTTAAAGAAGACTTAGAAAGAATAGACCAAAGAGAACCCCAGGTCAAACTGCAGATGGTGGTAACAGAGGTTTCCAAAGAAGCAATGAAAGAGCTGGGGGCTGACTTCTTTGATTTTGCCTATGACAGCGCAGATGAAACCGACGACCCCTGGGAATTGTTTTTGGGAGCAGCAAGGGGTGTAATTACCCTGGAAACGGATATATTTGGCCAGTTTTTGACTGAACTTAAACTCCTGGAAAGGGATAAGGAAGCTGAGATTACTGCTGATCCCTGGTTAATTGTTTCCAACAGGGAATCTGCGAACCTTTTTGTTGGTGAGGAACAGGTAATAATCCTGGAGCCTGAGGAAGCTGCAGCAAGGGTGGAAAGAATTGACGTGGGAGTAGAGCTGGAAATTACGCCCAGGATTGTGAGTAATGATGAAGTCCAGTTGAGCTTCTCACCTAAAATCAGCCACTTTTCCGAAGAAGGGCAGCGAGGTTTTAAGGTAAGGAGAAGTGAACTGGATACAACGATTTTTGCCCAGGATGGACAAACCCTAATGATTGCCGGGATTACAGTTGAAAGCCAGGAGGA
>PUNE01000001.1 GCA_003551665.1 Halobacteroidaceae bacterium | reverse complement strand
CGATCCAGCTTGCGGTTGAGTCTTTTTAGTTCCTCAAGAATTGATTCTTCCATTTTTGACAACTTAATCCCTCCTTGTTCCGTTATTTGCAACCTTAGGGCAGCAAAAAATTTCTTCTACAGTCAGGGCCTCCTCATTTGAGCGCCTGTTAATTTCTTTTACTATTGCAAGTGCTTCCCCAATCTTAAATGGCCGCTCCCCGTTTTCCTTGAGGCGGTAAGTTTCCGGTGCTATTCCAAGCACGCTTGCCATATCTTCTTGGCTGATGCTGTACTGCACGCGCAACCCTTTTAACTTTCGGTATTCCACCATACGTTACCCCCTTTATGCTATGTTACGTCGTATTCAACTTTACATATATTATACCACCCCTGCACAAAATTTCAAGGGGCAATCCAAAAAAAATTGCTTTTCAAGCAACTTTTTCGTTTACAGCTTACCTTCCGTGGGGTATAATAATGGGTACAGAAAGGAGGGTATTTAATGAGTAGCTTTTGGGAGCGCTTTAAAACCCTACGAAAAGAAAGAGGATATACACAAGAAAAAGCAGCAGACATTTTCGGTACTACAAAAAGCTCTATCTCCAGGTACGAAAAAAATATAAACATTCCAAAAACACCCAAACTCGAACGTATAGCCGAGCACTTCAATGTTTCCATTGACTATCTGCTCGGCAAGAGCAAAATTAGGAGAAAAGACCCAAACTGGTTCGAGAAGCTTCCTCCTGACCTTCAAGAGCTGGCGCTAGAGCACAATATTGACTATCTGGAGGTGGCCCTAGAAGCGAAAGACAAGGGGTGGACCCCCGAGGCCATAAGGGAGGCTATGAACCTGATAGAAAAGTATTCGCCAAATAACGACAATACTGGCTAAACCAAAATAGCTAAAGGATTACTCTTATTGGCGTAGAATACAATTTAATACGCAGCGATCAACGCCGGAAGGAGGTGTTGCAAACCTTGCAACGACAGCCCCTAAAGCACCTTCGGAGGGTTGTTTTGTCTTTTGACAGGGAACATGAGTTCGTAATAACCAACAAGGAGGACTGCTATGGCCCACCTAGAGAAGCTAGAAACAGGAAAGTGGCGTGCCGTCGTCGAACTCGGGAGGGACCCAAGTACAGGTAAGAGAAAAAGGGTTACGCGGATCGTAAATGGCCCGAAATGGAAGGCCGAGGAAGCGCTGCACGAACTGGCAGCCAAGACCAGCAAGGGGGAGTATGTCGAGGCGGACAATATTACCGTAGCAGAGTGGTGTAAGCATTGGCTTAAAATAAAAAGCCACGAAGTAGCGGAGTCCACCCTTTCTAGCTACCGGTCAACTGTTGAATCGCATATTATTCCGGCATTTGGCAACATGAAGCTGCAGGAGTTAAAGCCGGCACATATCCAGCAGTACCAAGCGGACAAGCTTTCTGGGGGCCTCAAACCCAGAACAGTACAGGCTCACCATACCGTACTCTATATGCTCATGGACGCAGCAGAGCGGTTGGAGGTTGCCTATCGAAACCCAGTATCCTCCGTTCGAGCGCCGAGCCCAAACAAGCCGAAGCATACCTTTTTAAAGCCGAAACAAATTCAGGCAATACAGAAAGAAGCAGAAAAATACCAATACATGCACGATCTGGTAACTACTATCCTTCATACGGGCCTGAGAAAAGGAGAAGCGGCTGGGCTGTGCTGGGATTGTGTTAATCTGGAAGAGGGAACTATTTTTATTAAAAGGGAGTTGCAGCATAAAAAAGGAAAAGGCCCTGTCGTTGTAGACAGAACCAAGACCGATAGCAGTACGCGAGAAATTTCCATTAATAATACGGTTGTTTCGATTTTTCGCCGCAGGAGCAAGGAACAAAAAGAGAACCGCCTATTTCTAGCAGAGGTGTACAATGATCACAATCTCGTATTCTGCAAAAAAGACGGACAACCTCTCTCCTACCATTATATTACCTCTCTATTCAAAAAGTTGGCGAGCCAAGCTGGATACCCGGAAGCAAGCATTCACGACCTCAGGCATACCCACGCCACCCTGCTTCACCAGGCAGGAGAGGATCTAAAGGATATCCAGGCCCGGCTCGGCCACGCGCAGTTTGCCACAACAGCAGACATCTACGCGAAAGCAAATACGAAAGACAGAAAAATTGCTGACAGAATGGAAGAAATACTCTCAGTATAGTTCAGATCCAAAAAAAAACAAGACAATATGAACAGTCAAGATTAAGTTAAAAAATAAAAGAATGGCACGGAAATGGCACGTTTTCTGCAAATACAAAGCCCCTTCCAAAATCAGGTAGGGGCTTTTAGTCCCTGTGGCAGTAAGTGGTGCGAAGGGCGGGAGTTGAACCCGCACGGCTCTGGGCCACATGATCTATAGATATACGACTACCCTTTTTCGCACCTCATGGGGCACCGCCAGCCCCATGCCCAAGGGACTGTTATTTTTTGGAACTTCGCTGAAATGTGCTTTTTGCCACTCAGTTGGGCACGCAAATGGCACGGATTTTTACTAAAAATAATTCCATTTTCTCCCTCCGATTCCTTTTTCTTTCTTTTTTTGTCCTCTTTTTTCGCTTCGCTGCAAAAAGAGATTATAACTACTGCCGGTTGTAAACAATTCACCTTATACCCCATATAATTACCGCCATTATACTAAAGTGTTTGTCTTAGTACAAGCAGAGCAGTTTATAACTGTTTTATGGGTATAAAAAATAGGACCGAGATTTAACCCGATCCTATTTTTGTAGTTGTAGAAGATATTATGCTGCTCTAGCAAGTTTATCCCTCAACCTCTCCAGCTGTTCGTCGTCCCTTCCACAGAAAATTACCTGTAGCGGAGTGCTGGCCGCTTCGGTGTACCACTGGTGCAATCGTTTCCTCCTGCCGGAGAACCAGACTAAGAGATCCGGCTTATTCTCCCCCATATACATTTTCTCGTAATTGGCGAACTGGCGCAGTATCTCGTCTTTCCGCTCCCACTCCGATAGGTCGATCTCGAAGGCGGTTTCTCTCCCGTCTTTCAGCCAGCACCAAGCATCAGCCTGAACCGTACCATACCTACGCTCTAGCACAAAATCGCTTACTACTTCCGAAAGCTCTATCAATATCCTGTTCGTTTCGAGCAAGTGCGGAAGGTAGTTTAGGTTCCAGCGCGACCTGTAATACTTTCTACCTGTAAGCTCCTTGTAGAGAGCCTTGCCTGCCTTCTCTAAGCGGTATACTGGTATTCTACTGCCGTCCTGTTCCGTATGTAGGTAGAATGGTTTGCTTACATAATCGTAGGGTATTAGCTGTTCTCTGAGCCTTCGCTGGCAGGTTTGGTAGGAGGGGAAGAAAAGGTTTTGGATCTGCTGCTGGCTAAGTGCTTTATGCTTGCCGATAGCGG
>PUNE01000023.1 GCA_003551665.1 Halobacteroidaceae bacterium | reverse complement strand
GGGGTGGGGGTTGTCCTGGGAAAAGAAGGTGAGGTTGAAAAGGCTCGTATTGCCCTGGGGGCGGTTGCCCCAACTCCTATCAGAGTGCCTGAAGGAGAAAAAATTGCCATAGGATCTACCCTTGAAGAAGATCAAATAAAGGAAATAATAAGATCTGCCAAAGAAACTGCCCATCCCATTTCCGACATCAGAAGCAGCGAAAACTACCGACAGGATTTAGTTGGTATTCTTTTGGAGCGGGCCCTTAAAAAAGCAAAAGAGCGGGCGCTAAAGAAGGGTTGGGAAAAATGCAAATAAAACTGTCAATAAATGGACAGAAAAAAAACGTAGAAATAAATCCGGGCGATACCCTTTTAAAAGCCATCAGGCGGCTTGGTTTAACCGGGACTAAAGAAGGCTGTGGTGAGGGTGAATGTGGGGCCTGCACGGTATTGTTAGATGGGCTTCCCATTAATTCATGCCTGTACCTTGCTTTTAATGCCCAGGGTAAAGATATCCTGACCATAGAAGGATTAAAGGGGAAAAACGGGTTACATCCAGTTCAAAAGGCCTTCGTTGAGGAAGGTGCCATTCAATGCGGTTATTGTACTCCAGGGATGGTTTTAATTAGCAAAGCTCTTATTGATCGCAACCCTCACCCAACAGAAGAGGAAATTCGAAATTCTCTTTCGGGCAATCTGTGCAGGTGTACGGGCTATGTAAAGATTGTAAATGCGGTTAAACGTGTTGCCGAGGGAGGTAAGAGAAATGAAAAATGAAAGCCGGGTAATTGGTCGCAGGGTTTCCAGAATTGACGCAACTGAAAAAGTAACCGGATCTTTCAAATATCCATCGGATTTAACCATGCCCGGACTTCTTCACGCTGTTGTTCTCAGGAGTCCCCATGGGCATGCAGAAATTGAAGAAATTGAATCTTCGGCAGCTGAAAGTCTGGAAGGGGTAATAAAAGTATTTACCGCAAAAGATGTTTCCCAAGAATTATTCGGGGAAATTGTAAAGGATACCCCGATATTTGCCCGGGAGAAAGTTCGTTATTATGGAGAACCCGTTGCCTGTGTACTTGCTGATTCTGAGGATGTCGCTAGAAATGCTATTAAAAAAATAAAAGTTAAATACAAAACACTGCCCGAGGTTTTTGATCCTTCTGAGGCAATGAAAGAAGAAGCGCCTTTAATACATGACAACTATCCGGGCAATATAGCCGTGGAGAAAAAAGCTGAAAGAGGAGATGTGGAAAAGGCTTTTGCTGAATGTGCGGTAATAGAAAAAGATACCTTTACCCTTCCTTATGTTCATCAGGTGCCCCTGGAACCAAATGGCTGCATTGCCTTTGTTGATGAAAGGGGACAGCTGAATCTATACACTCCAAATCAGAGCCCTGCCTGGTTGCGATCCCGACTTGCCGAACTTTTTAATCTTGACCTTTTCCAGGTCCGGGTTATTCAGATCCAGGGAGGGGGAGGCTTTGGGGGAAAGTGTCCTTTAACAATCGAACAGATTTGTGTTGCCCTTGCTCTGGACATTAAGCGTCCTGTTCGACTGGTTAATAATCGAGAAGAAGATTTCTACGCGACCTGGGGCCGAGTTCCCATGAAAATCGAACTGGAATTAGGGGCAGATAAGAGCGGAAAACTCCTGGCCAAGAGGTCAAGAGTCATTGCTGATAATGGAGCTTATTCTAATATTGCACCCGGGGTTTTAAGTACTGCTTTAACCAGGATTGACTCCCTGTACAGATTGAAGAATGTGGAGAATATTGGTTGGTTGGTTTATACAAATAAAATACCCACGGGAATGTTCAGGGGATTTGGAAACCCACAGATCACGTTCACAGTTGAAACCCTGATAGACAGACTGGCCGCGCGTCTGAACATTGATCCTGGAGAAATGAGGAAAAGAAATGCTCCCTGCGCAGGAGATGTTTCTGTCCACGGTTGGAATCTAAAATCATGTGGTCTTACCGAATGCATTGCTATATGTATGGAAGAAAGCAATTGGAACTGGAAAGGCCCGGGGAAAATGGAAAAAGGAAAAAAAGTTTATCGGGGGCAAGGGTTAGCCTGCTGTATTCATGTTGCGGGCAACCGGGGAGTATACCCGAGTTTTGATGGTTCGGCAGCGGAAGTGCGGATTGGGCCTGATGGGGGGGTAAAAGTCCTTTCTGGAGAGGGTGAAATTGGCTGTGGTGCCAATACAACTTTTGCCCAGATAGCAGCTGAAATCCTGGGGGTGGAAATGGAAAGAATTCAGGTTCCCGAAGTAGATTCCTGTTATTCTCCTTTTGGATTAGGGGCTTATGCAAGTAGAGTAACTGCAATTGGAGGGAACGCAGTAAAAAATGCAGCAGAAAATGCCCTGGAACAGTTAAAAGAAGAAGCAGCTTGTTTAATGGGACTTAATAAGGAAGAAATTATCTATGAAGAAGGACGATTTAAATCCGGGGACAAAACTTTGACTTTTGAGGAAGTTTGCCGGGAAGGTTGTTACAGCAAGGGAGGGACAACAATTGTAGGAAAAGGAACCTATATTCCCCAGGACGTTACTATCGCTGACAAAGAAACTCTTTATGGAAACATTTCCCCTTCATATTCTTTTGGTGCCCAGCTGGTTGACCTGGAAATTGATGTTGAAACCGGAAAAGTAAAAATACTTGATTTTCTTGCCGTGCAGGACCTGGGGCGTGTTTTGAACCCCCTTGGTGCAGAAGGCCAGTTAGAAGGTGGAGTAATTATGGGTATTGGGTATGCCCTTTCGGAAGAGCTGGTTTTGGGAGAAAAGGGAGAGGTAATTAATCCCCGTTACCGGGATTATAAAATCCCCCTGGCAATTGATAGTCCGCAGGTCAGGGTGAAATTTGTTGAAACAAATGATCCTGTTGGACCATTTGGGGCCAAATCGGTTGGAGAACCAGCTCTTGTTCCAACAGCTCCAGCAATTGCGAATGCAATTTTTAATGCGGTTGGAATAAAGGTCAATTCCCTGCCAATTACTCCGGAAAAAATGAAGATGGAGTTACAGAAAAAAATCCGAGAATTAGAAGAAAAGGAATAGGGGAATGAAAGATGAATAAAACTCTTTTCATCCTTTTTGGGTCCTTTTGCAATTTAATTATTATCGGTGTTTATAAAAGCATTATTGGTTCTACAATGCCCTCTTTTCTGGATACTTTTCAGGTAACCCCTTCCCAGGCTGGACTGTTATTTACCTTCAACTTTATAGGGAATTTCCTCGCGGTGATCTTCGGAAGTTTTGCAGCCGATAATTTTGGAAAAAAACCACTTCTTTTAATCGGAAATTTACTTTTAGGAAGCGGTGCCGGACTTTTTTTCTGGTTATCCAGTTTTGTTGGGGCCCTTATCGGGATGTTTTTCATTGGAGCAGGGGCAGGAATAGTAGCCAACCTATCTCGAGCGGTTCTAACGGATTTAAATTTTCAAAGAATTGGCTCACTGCTCAACTTTTCGGGCATCTTTGTTACCATTGGAGGACTTTTAACCCCTCTGGTTGTAAGGTGGCTTTTAATTGGAGAAAGGGACTGGAAGATCGCCTATTTTTTGATGATGATTGGGACCTTGATCTGTTTTGCGGTTTACCTGTCCACAAAATTCCCCCAGCCTAGAAAAACGGACGGGAAAATTAACCTTGGGAAAATTAAAGAACTTCTAAGCGATAGAACTATTAGATTGCTGGCTCTGGCTATGGCTCTTTACCTGGGAGGCGAGGTTAGTCTATTCGGTTGGAGCGATGTTTTCCTGCAGAGAATTCACCTTATTCCCGAGGAAGATAGCAAGCTTTACTTATCCTTTTTCTGGGTAATGATGATAGTTGGCCGCCTTTTATATTCATTTGTTTTACGGTATCGGACCAGTGGGATAATTTTAAAATTTATTTCAATTAGTGCTTTCATATCCATAATTGGAATGTCCCTGGTAAATCAACTCTGGTTACTACTTTTCTTTTACTTTTTTAGTGGCTTAGCTCTTTCCGGTTTTTACAATACTATCCTCAGTTATGCTACTGAGCATTTCAATCAGTATATCAGCAGCATTTTTGGGATTATACTCGGAGGAGGAGCGATTGGGGTAATCTTTATCCCCTGGGTAATTGGGATTTTAGAGGGGGTTTTCGGGCTGAGATTTGCATATTTAATGAATTGTATTCCCTATGGCCTCTTAATTTTGGTTTTCTTTTTCTTTTTAAAGGACAGGAGTGGAGCAGAAAAGGTAGCAACATGAGTTTAGGGGGGATAATATGGAAAACAAGAAAATTGAAGAAATCGCTCAAAGGCTAAATAAAGCAGAAAAAAACCGGGAACCACTGGAAAGTTTAACCAGCATTTTTCCCGATATTTCCATTGAAGATGCCTACAAAATTCAGTTGAAAAATGTTGAGTTCCGGAAAAATAATGGGGAGAGAGTAATTGGGAAAAAAGTTGGGCTGACCAGCAAGGCTATGCAGAAAATGCTGTCTGTAGATGAACCTGATTATGGACACCTTTTTTCTAATATGGTTTTTTCTGAAGAAGAAGAGGTGGATATGAATAAATTCCTTCAACCCAAAATCGAAGCAGAATTGGGATTTATTTTGAAAAAAAATCTTTCCGGGCCGGAGGTTAATATTCTGGAGGTTTT
The DNA here is from genome assembly GCA_003551665.1 of Halobacteroidaceae bacterium. GTDB lineage: Bacteria > Bacillota > Halanaerobiia > B1SED10-174 > B1SED10-174 > T1SED10-26. The sequence continues at coordinate 10,331 of PUNE01000023.1, read as the reverse complement.
ACAGGCTACTGAAGCCGTAGTTCCTGTTTTGGAAATAATCGACAGCCGAATTGGTGACTGGAAAATTAAAATTGAAGACACAGTTGCCGACAATGGATCCAGTGCCGGCCTTATAATAGGGGCCAGTGTTGGAGATCCCCACCGGTTAAACCTTCAAAATATTGGACTTGTTTTAAGAAAAAACGGGGAAATTGTTGATACTGCTGCGGGTGCCGCTGTTATGGGAAACCCTGCTTATGCTGTTGGCTGGCTGGCTAATAAACTGTCTGAATTCCAGCTGGAACTTCAGGCTGGAGAAATTATTCTAGCGGGTTCCTTTACGGGGGCTTTGAATATAGAAAAAGGAGATAATTTTGAGGCTTATTTTGACGGGCTTGGCCAGGTTCGAGCCCGGTTTAAATAAACAATTAACTACGGAGGAGTAGACAATGGAAGAAAAAATTAAAGTTGGAATAATCGGACCTGGAAATATTGGTACTGATTTGTTTTTTAAAATTATAAAGGGATCAAAACACCTAAAAGTAGATGCTTTAATTGGGGTAGATCCGAATTCTGAGGGATTGAAAATAGCAAAAGCTAATGGTGTTTTTACCACCAGCGAAGGCCTTGAAGGGGCCATTGACCGCGAGGGGATCCAGATTTATTTTGACGCAACAGGAGCGAGATTTCATCCTGAACACGCCAGAAAACTGGAACAGGCCAACAAAATTGTGGTAGATCTTACCCCTGCTGCTCTGGGTCCATTCCTGGTACCACCAGTTAACTTTGGGGAACATTGGAGAAAAAACAATGTAAACCTGGTAACCTGTGGAGGCCAGGCAACCATTCCCATAGTAGCCTCAATTTCTGCTGTGACTAAAGTTAAGTATGCGGAAATAATTGCTGCTGCGGCAAGCAAAAGTGCTGGTCCGGGAACAAGACAAAATATTGATGAATATACCCAGACCACAAGATTGGCCATGGAAGAGATTGGAAAAGCCCATAAAGCCAAGGCCATAATTATTTTGAATCCTGCTGAGCCTCCAATTCTGATGAGGAATACAATTTATACAATTGTGGATAATCCGGATCAAAAAGCAATAAGAGCTTCAGTCCAGCAGATGGTGAAAAAAGTTCAGGAATATGTCCCGGGTTATCGAGTTAGAGTTGGTCCTGAATTTGATGGGGACCGGATAACTACCATAGTTGAGGTTGAAGGAGCAGGAGATTTTCTCCCCAAATATTCTGGAAATCTGGATATCATAACTGCTGCTGCAGTTAAAGTTGGCGAACTTTTTGCGGAGAAAATTTTGAAAGGGGAAAAATAGAATGACAGACAAACAAAAAATTCGAATCGTTGATTCAACACTTCGAGATGGAATGCATGCTGTAAGCCATCAGTTTACTCCTGAAGATATGGCGGAAATAGCCTCTGCAGCCGAGAAAGCCTGTATAGACACAATAGAAGTTTCCCACGGGGATGGACTGGCTGGGTCATCAATAAATTACGGTTTTTCCGCTGCAAGCGATAGAGAATACCTGGAAGCAGTCTCCAAGGTTTTAAACAATACCAAACTTGCTGTTCTTTTGTTACCCGGAATTGGAACGGTTAAAGACCTCGAGGAGGCAATTTCCTGCGGTACCCAGGTTGCTAGAATAGCCACCCATGTAACTGAAGCAGATATCTCCCAGCAACATATTGAAGTGGCTAAAAAGAAAGGACTTGAGGTTTTATGTTTTTTAATGATGGCTCACATGGGAAGTCCTGAATTAATGGTTGAACAGGGCCGTTTAATGCAGAATTACGGGGCTGACTGTGTTTATGTTGTTGATTCAGCAGGAGCATTAACCATGGATGGAGTCCGGGAAAGGGTTTCGACCCTGAAAAATTCGCTGGAAGTTGTGGTTGGCTTTCACGGTCATAATAATTTAGGGCTGGGAATAGGAAATACCATAGCCGCCGTTGAAGAGGGTGCTACTGTTGTTGACGGTTCCTTATGTGGGTTTGGGGCTGGAGCAGGTAATGCTGCAACAGAGGTCCTTGTTACTGTCCTGGAAAAAATGGGCTATCCAACGGGGGTAAAACTTTACGAAGTCATGGATGCAGCAGAAGATGTTGTTAAACCTAAACTAAAAAGGCCTCAATTGGTGGACCGAAACGCCCTGACCATGGGTTATGCCGGGGTGTATTCTAGTTTTATGCTTCACGCTCGCAGGGCTGCAGAACAATTTAATATTGATGCCAGGGATATTCTTATTGAGCTCGGGAAAAGGAAAGTTGTGGGGGGACAGGAAGATTGGATTTTTGACACGGCTTACGAGCTGGCGGGGAAAAATAAATTGCCTTGATAATTCCTGGGAGTAAAATTCCCTTCTAAGGAGGTAGAGTATGAGGTTAGTCAAAATGATAGCACAGGTAGATATGGATGGCTGTATTGGTTGTAAAATTTGCGAGAGAATTTGTCCCACCCTGGCAATGGAAGTTGTTGAAGGCAAAGCAAAAGTGAATTTTGAACTCTGCCTGAGTTGTGGGAATTGCCAGCAACGCTGTCCTGAAGAAGCGATTAAAATGGTAAAAAGAGAAAAACCCTTTACTGTTTTTGTTGATCCAGAGCAGGTAGATAAAAAAGAAATTGAAAGAATATGTGCCAGGGCAAAAATGAACCCGGAACAACTGGCCTGCTATTGTACAGAAACCCGGGTTAAAGAAGTTGTTGCGGCTATTCTTCTGGGGGCTGATACTCCGGAAAAAATATCCCAGAAAACAGGGATAAGAACAGGCTGCAAGGTAGAGTGTATTCAGCCTGCTTTGCGACTTCTGGAGGCAGCGGATATAAAACCTGAAAGACCAGAAGGTTATCAATGGTATGGGAGAACCCCAACAATTTGGGATATTACTGATGAGATAAAAGAACTTTATTCTGGCCGGGGTTTTTACTTTGATGCCGATATAGAGCTTTTGGAGAAGATTGCCCGGCAAAAGGAAAACCACGAGGAGGGAAAAAATGAATAAAGTCTTGAATCCAATTCCACCGAGAAGGTCCCAGTACGGGGTAGATCCAGGTTTTGTAAAAAAGAGGATGGCCGAATATCCTGAAATGAAGGCAATTTATCTTCGGGAACTCTTTCCGGAACTACCCCAGGTTATTTTTCCAGGCGAAAATGGACTGGATAAAGTCAGGCAAGCGGTTCATAAAGAACTGGAAAAAGTTGATATGAGTATGATAGGTCCTGAAGATTCCGTTAATATTTGTGCTTCCCACCACGGCTTCACCCTGGGTGGCGGGGAACCTTATGCTGAACTTTTGAAAGCCATTAAGGATGTAATTGAAGAGAAAACTGGCACCAAAAATATAAGGCTTCGGGCTGGGGTTGGCCTCAGATTCCGGGAAACAGAAGAATATATAAAATCTTTTGGCCTGGATGAATATTTTGACGGGCAGGCTAAAGGGGTGGCTCCAGTTGACGAAGGTATTCCCATAGAAACCGAAATTGGGACTCTTTATGGGTTAAAATCAATTTATGATGCCGATTGGATTGTCCATGCCCACAATAGTGATGTCAGGGAGGTTCATTTCCACCGCCAGGTGGACAGGGCTGTAAAACCTTTTGCTATGTCTTATGCCCGCATTGATACCCGTTCAACATACCACCACAACCTTGGACCGAGAGGGGCCAATTTTACTGCCCGTGCTATCTTTTCCTCAGATTTTGTTCAATCAAAGTTTGCCTTTACCGCCATTTTAGAAATGTCGCCGTTAGGGATAATTGGTGTTGATGCGGATAACGATTTATACTCACTTAATGACCGGATTACAGTAAGTGGCTGCCAAAATTACGGGAAAGTCATGACCCTTCTGGGAGAAATTGATGAGTGTATTGTTGGCCTTGACTTCCCCTGTCCTGTTCCCTATGTTTTTGCGGGAGGGGTAATTTATGCCAATTTCGTGGGTGCCAATGTGGACCTTTTTGATCTGGACAACCCCCTTCCTCCCTATACCTGGTATACCGAAGCTTTTTACGACAGCAAAGGAAAGCCACTTTTTAAAGAAACTCCTCCTCCCAATCCTGCAATAAAAATGGTTGTTCACAATTATGCCTGGGCGGGTTACCCGAGTGCCTTTTTTTCCGAACACATTCCCACCATTGTTGTGGGCGAAGAACAGGCCAATTTATTTAGAGAAGACCCCCAGAATTTATCCTATATGAAGCATTCGGTGATTGCAGAAAGCCTTGACGCCGCGATGGCTTTTGCTTACCGGGGTACCGGTACAGACAAAGTTATTGTTTTTGATGGTGCTGCAGGCGGAATTAATGTAAGCAAATCCCTTTATGAACTTTTGAAAGTTAAGGCTCCAGAAGTAAAAACAAGGGTTGATGAAAAACTATTCCCCAAATGGCTTAAGCAGAGGGGGATCAACCCCGAGGAGCTTAATAAAAAAAATGAAAAATGCAGGTGAAAAAATGGGGAGAAAGGATATCAGGGATACCCTTTTTCAGGGGGTAGAACATAGGATAGCAACGGCAAGGGTATGGTCAGAAAAAAAAGGGGTAATTGCAGGAATATGGAGAGCAGTTGAAAAATTAAAAGATATGGAAATTGTCGTTGAAAATCATGTTGATGATGGAATTCCAATAAAGGAAGGAGAAATAATTCTTCAGTTTCGAGGTCCAGTAAATAACTTGATAAAAGCCGAGGACCGAATTCTGGGGAGTTTGCTGAAATTTTCCGGTATTGCCACGGCATCCCGGGAGGCATATAAACTGGCCAATGGGCGGATAAAAATAGTTTCCGGTGCCTGGAAAAAGATGCCCCAAGAGATCAAGGATTCTTTAAGAGCTGCTATTCAATCAGGAGGAGTTTCAATCAGGATTTGTGATTCGCCCTTTGTTTACCTGGATAAAAACTATGTCAGGATATTTGGTTCAATAACTGGAGCCCTGAAAGCAGCAGATGTTTTTCCCCACCATAAAAAGGTAATCCAATTGCGGGGAGAAACGGGAACAATTGAAGAAGAAACCAGGGAAGCGGTAAACGGGAATGCATCAATACTGATGGTTGATACTGGAAAAATTGCAGATGTCCAGGGCGTTTTAACTTATTTGGAAGAAATGGGTATTCGAGGGGAAAAAGAGGTCGCATTTTCTGGAGGTATTTTAATCTCGGAAATTCCCCTATATTTAGATAAGGGGATTGATATTCTGGATATTGGGACTCAAATAATTGATGCGCCCCTTTTGGATATGAAATTGGATATTGTAACCGGGAGTTGAAGTGGATGGTTATGAACCTTTTTCAAAAAACGGAAGTTGTAATTGAAAATATAGGCCTTAAAGAGGCCAACCTGACTGAAGTCGCTGCAGTGGTTGCAGAAACTCTGTTATTGGATAAAATGAAAGTGGCAGTAATTGACGTAGGAGATAATCATGTTACGCTTGATATACTCCAGCATAATGTTGATCCCAAAAAATTCATGGGGAAAGAAAGGGAAATATTAAAAAACCTGAAAAAAATCCAGGGGGTTGAGGTGAAAAAGGATGCACAAATAAACTCCCGGGGAATTCTGGGCACAATCGGCCTGGAAGAAAACTTCGCCCGGGAAGTACTTTTGAATTCAGAAAAAATATTCTGGGGAATATCCAAGAAGATTAAGAAAAGGGTGATTGTTTTTTCTACGGGTTTTGAAATAAATCAGGGTATGATTGAAGATACAAATGCCCCTTTTATCCAAAGAAAAATGGAAGAGAACGGATACAGGGTTTCAATTGGAGGAACAATTGAAGATGATGAGGAGCTTATTGCAGGCAAATTTAGAAGAGCCCTTAATGAAGGATACGGCCTGATTATTACTACCGGTGGAACTGGTGCAGAAAAAAAGGATCAGACCATTGAAAGTTTGAAAAAAGTTGATCCCCGGGCAGCCACTCCTTCCGTTCTAAATTTTAAAAAAGGGGAAGGGAGACATCACAAAAGTTCTGTTTGTATTGGGGTTGGATTTTTAGAGCATGCAATTATAATTGCTTTACCGGGGCCCCATGATGAAGTCAGGATGTGCCTGGAAAAACTGCCAGAATTACTGGAAGAGGAGGAAATTGATAAAAATGATCTGGCGGAAAAACTGGCAATAATTATCCGAGGGAAATTTAACAGGTCTTTCCCCCATTAGGATGGTTTTTCCTGATCTAGAAAAAGGCATGGAAAACAAATAAAGGAATAACAAAAATTCAACCAGAATGTCCCCAATTGAAAGGGGTGATAATCATGGAAATCATTATTGGGATGACAGGAGCAACGGGAATTCGATATGGGCTTAGGTTATTGGAGGTAATGAAAACTACTCCCCATAAAAGCCATTTAATAGTAAGCCCTTGGGGCAAGAAGAATATTGAAATAGAAACCAACAAAAATCCAGAAGAAATTTTCCAAATGGCTGATTTTTTCTATGATTATAATAACCTGGCCGCCAGTATATCCAGCGGTTCTTACCCAATGGATGGAATGGTGGTTGTCCCCTGTAGCATGAAGTCTTTAAGTGCGATGGCAACAGGTTTTACTGATAACCTTTTAAACCGGGCAGTGGACGTGAGTTTAAAAGAAAAGAGGAAGCTTGTATTGGTCCCCCGAGAAACACCTCTGCACGAGATACACCTGGAAAATATGCTCAAACTGGCCCGAGCCGGAGCAATAATCCTGCCCCCGATGCCTGCATTTTACCATAAACCCCAATCGATTGAGGCCATAGTAGATCAAACTGTGGGAAAAATTCTGGATCAATTTGGGATTGAGCATAACCTTTTTCAGCGCTGGAAAGGGAAGGATTTAAATAACAAGTAATAGAGAAAGGAGTATGTTTATGGGAAACTTTACTAAAAAGACTGAAGACATAGTCCTCAATCGGATTGGCCAAACTCCAGTTATTAAGCTGAGGAACTTCAGCCCGGAGACAGGGGCCTGTATCTGGGCCAAGATGGAGTGTTTGAATCCTGGGGGAAGTGTTAAGTCCCGGACGGCTTTCTGGATGATTAATCAGGCTATTCAAAGAGGCGAAGTTAATGAGGAAAGTATTTTAGTTGAAGCTACAAGTGGAAATCAGGGGATCGGTGTAAGTATGGTTGGAGCAGCTCTGGGGTTAAAGGTAAAAATAGTAATGCCGGAAAACATGAGCAAAGAACGGCAGTTGATGATGAAAGCTTACGGTGCAGAAGTAATCTTGACTCCTGCAGGAAGGGACATTGGCGAGGCAATTGATAATTCAGTTAAAAAAGCCCATGAACTCCGGGATGCTGATCCCCGGGTATTTCTTGTTGATCAGTTCTGTAATCCGGACAACCCTGATGCGCACCGCCGTTTTACTGCCAGGGAAATACTCGAGGAGATTCCAGGGCCGATTGATGCCTTTGTTTCGGGGATAGGTACTGGAGGAACTATAACTGGAGTAGGGGAAGTTTTGAAAGAAAAATACCCCGATTGTTTGATTGTTGCCGTTGAACCGGAAAATGCTGCGATTTTAAAAGGAGGGAAAATAGGTCATCACATCCAACAGGGTATTGGGGATGGATTGATTCCCGATGTTCTCAACTGCGAAATAATCGACAGGATAGTTTTGGTCTCAGATGAAGAAGCTTTGAAAGCTTCGAGAATACTGGCCAAAAAGGAAGGTCTTTTTGTCGGGGTTTCTTCGGGAACAAACCTGGTTGGAGCCTGCAGTATGGCAAAAGAGTTGGGCAAGAGTAAAACAATAGTAACTCTTCTTCCCGATAACGGGGAAAGATATTTATCAGCCGGACTAATTGAAGAAGTTGAGGAAGATTGCTAAAAAATAAAAAAAGCTGCAGGCCAAAAATGGCTTCCAGCTTTTTTAAATTATTTCGATAAATAATTAACGGTTATTCAGAACCATATCTGCCTTCAAAGCCAGGTTTAGGGTGGCCTGATCTTCGTAATTTTTTAGATTAAGTCCGGTAATCTGGTGGATTTTTTGCAGGCGGTAGTTCACCGTGTTTTTATGAATAAAAAGTTCTTGTGCTGTTTTTAAAAGGTTTAGATCGTTTTTAAAATAAGCCTGGAGGGTTTTTAACAGTTCCCCCTTATTTTTCTGATCATATTTCTGTATGGGATCCAGATACCTTTTCTTGTACCTGGTCAGGGCAGGGGAATTTCTTAATTCGAAAAGAAGCTCAATAACTCCCAGTTGATCGTGTAAAGTTATTTTTGTATTTAGTTGTTCGCTAACTCTTGCGCATAAAAGAGCCTCTTTGTATGATGTCCGGAGTTCTTTCAGATCCTCCCGGGTTCTTCCCACACCAAGGTAAAATTTTGCATCCCCTTGAAAAACTTCATCCAGTTTACCGGGGACCTCCTTTAAAATTTGCTCTAACATTTCGGGGTTTTTTTCATTTATTATTCCAAGTATTCGATTTCGCCGTGCTGATAATAGAATTCCTCCTGGGTAATCTTTGAAAATACCTGTAATATTTTTTAAAATATCAAATTTAAGATTATCCAAATAAAACTCCCTTTCAGGATCGATTGGATCTAAGGAGGAGGACCGAATCACAAAAACGGTTTTTTTCTGGGTAAGATTAAAATTCAAAAAAGATGCGCGGCGTTTTATTCCCTGGGGATCTTCAATTGTTCCAAAAAGTATATCCTCAAGGAGATCGCTTCCTAATCGTTGTTCTGCTTCAAATACTGCTCTTTCTTTTTTTAATTCCAGGGCAATAATTGTGCTGGCCTGATAAATGGCCAGGCAATCCTGCTGGTCCAGAGCTTGAAAATATTCCACCACGAAAATAAACCCAGGGTTTTTCAGGTTATATTCTACTCGAACCACAAAGGTGTTGTATAATTTTCCTCTCCAGGGCAGGGAAAAAGTTGTCCGGTTTTTTTTGTTTTTAAAAAATTCCGGGTTATTATCTAGATATTCCTGTAAAGCTTTGGTTAATTCATCATGCTCTTCCCGGGGCACCATACTTTTTCCTTTTATATTTCCGGAGCTGTCTAAAATTAGGACGGGGTTTTCTATTAATGAAGAAAGAAGATGGGAAATATTTTCAATGTCCCCTCCTTGCAGTAAGATGCTGAAAAATTTTTCCTGTACCTCGTGGACTCTTTTAAGCTGACTGTACTGTTCGCTGACAATATTTTCAAAAATGGGGAGAATTATATCAGCATAAGGCAACCTGGATGGGATTTTAATTAAGGGCAGGTTCATTTCTTCTGCACAATCAATCATCTCCTGGGGGATTTCTTTAATATACTGACCAGGTTTAATAACCAGACCAGCGATTTTTTGTCGGGCAAGATCCCTAATCAATTTAACCCCCATATTAATATCATCTTTGAAAACGAAACCTGCGGTAAGGAGGAGTTCCCCTCCCTTTATCCAGCGTAGAACGCTAGGAACCTCAAGTATTAAAACCATTTTTATTTCATTATTTATATTTTCTCCACCCGCCAGGAGTGTACCATTACCTAAAGTTCCATCTTCTAATATATTTTTAATGGTAATTCCCAAAAGAAACACTCCCTCAAAAAACCTTTACTTATTAATTTCGCTTTGAGCCCCCTTTTCTCCTCTCATAGGAGTTGTTTTTACCTAAGAGAATGAATTTGGGGAGTTAAAGCAATAAAAAACCGAAGGAGTAATATGTCACTTCTTTAAAGGCCTGCAATTGAAAAACAGGACCTTTTTTGGGGTGGTTAGTTTTAAAGACCTTTAAGGGAAAAAGGAGGAAAATAGTTTAAACCTTTTGGAACTAATTCAGGTTCGGCATATGTTTGTAAGTGTAATTTTTCCCCGCTTTGATCAGGGATAATTATAAACAAAGTCAACTTTTTCAAAAAAACGATTTTTCCATTGAATTACCTTCTGGCACTTCTTCCTGTTCTTAGGAGTATAAGGGGGATAGTTCAACGTAGTCATTAAAGAATGGCCCCCAACTGACCCCTGTCACAGAACCAGCCTGTCTTAACTCTGGGGCTAGTCCAAAGAAAAAAAACCGGATAGGAAAATAAAGAATTCCCTAAAAGTAACAGGGGAAAAGGCTTAGATATACCTGAGGCCGGATTTTTTTCTTATGTTTTTGCCCTGTGAACCTAAGAACAGCCCGGGGAGTATGGCTGTGGCTCTTTTATTGAAAAGGGATAATTAATATGATATTATTTAGTGGAATGTGGAGGAGGGTAAAAATGAGGAGTATGACCGGCTATGGAACCGGAACAGCCAGGAAAGGAGCATGGGTTCTGGAAATTGAAATAAAGAGCGTTAATCATCGCAATTTATCCCTTAATCTGTATCTCCCTGGGGAATATTCTGCCCTGGATCCCCTGATCCGCTTTAAGATTAAAG
>PUNE01000029.1 GCA_003551665.1 Halobacteroidaceae bacterium | reverse complement strand
GAGCCTCCCAGGGACCATAGTTTAACCTTAAATCTGACTTTAATTCTGATTGCCGGTCCTGGAAATCAAAACCAAAGGGGCTTTCACCAAAGGGTTCCCGGTGGGTATAGGTCCAGGTCGATCGCAGCCAGTCCAGGGGCTGCAGGATTAAGCGATTCTCACTGAAAATCTGGGCAAAGAGATCCCCGGTGGAATACCCATAAGCGCTGGCCCTCTGATTCAGGCGCAAATTAAGCCAGTTTAAAGGGCGTAAATAGCGGTTATAATCCAGGCGAGCCCCTCCCCTTAAAGCTGCCAGGTCCACATCCCGATCATCATAATAACCGACCAGGCCTTCCAGAGTTAAGTTGGTCATATAGGGGGGAGGATCATCCCAATAAACAGGCCTGCTGCTTACCTTTAATTCGGGTATGGTATAGAAATAACTTCCAGTTTTCCCCAGTTCGGGGAATTCTCGCTTGATCAGAAGGTCATAACCCAGCCCTGAATCTCCTCCCCGATAAAGGGCGGAACCAGCCCAGCGATCCAGAACCTCCTCATCCACAATCCCCCGATCATATTCTCCATCAATAATAAAGCGGTGCCGGGGTGACAACCGGTAATCTATCCGACCTGTTGAAGAAGATTCCAGTTCGGTCCACTCATAATAATCATCCAGATATTCGAAAACCCCGTCCAGATCAACACCCAGATTCAAACGCAGTCCACCTGGCCAGTCAGGTCGAAATTCCAGTCTGCTCTTTATTTCAGGTTCCAGCTTTCTCCACCGGTATTGTTCGTCCAGGTAAAGATAGGTTCCTTCAACTTCACCTTCCAGGCCCAGGCGCATTCCAATTGGCCAGTCGGGACGAAAATCCAGACTCCCCTCTATTACCGGTTCCAGATCATCCCACCGATTTTCTTCTTCCCCAAGCAGATAGGACCCTCCCAGTTCCAGGCCCGCATCCAGGGTCAGGGGACCTCCTTCACCCTTCCAGTCCAGACTGGTATCAAAATCCACCCTGTCTTCCGAAAAATACTGCACCCCTATTTCTGCCCCTCCCCGGCCAGCAAAGGGGGTTTCCTGGCGATGCTCCCACTGGGCCTCCCACAGGGGCAGTCCTACCCTGGCTCGATCCTGCTGAATATAAAAATACAGACGGCCCAGATCATCACCCCGGTCCAGGTAAAAATGCTGGATCCCAGCAGCCAGACCGGTCCGGGAATAAATATCAAACAGGACATTACCATAAGAATTATCCCAAAAATAGTTATAGGTAAGCTTAATAAAATATCCGCGCAGGGTGGAAAACCCGATTTCCGGAGTTATACGCTGCTCCCTCTCTTTCAGGGAAATATAGAGGTAAGGCCAGTAGAGCAGGGGAACTCGCCCCGAAAATTCCCAGAAGGAAACATGGCGGGCAATCAACCTATCCCCCGGATATACCTCGACATGGGGCGAGCGCAGAAAATAATGGGGCTCATCAAATTCGCAGGTAGAAACCCGGGCTTCCTCAAAAAACAGTTCCCCCCGCTCCCCCTCAATCTTTTTACTCTGCAGATAAACGTACCCCTCTACTTCCTCGGTGGCAAAAGTCCCCCGAGCATCAAAAACAATAACCTTTTCCTGTTCAAAATAGTATTTAATTTCCTCGCTGCGAAATCCAGTATCCCCCTGAACAAAATAAACATTTCCTGTTGCGGTTAGAAAGCCTTTATCCAGGTCAACAAAAATCTCATCACAGGTCAGACGGTTATCTCCCCACCGGGCTTCCACATTGCCCCTGGCCAGGGCCTGATTATCCGTGATAAAATATTCCATCCGCTCCGCATTAATATTGAAGCGTTCCACCGCCTGGGCAGAAACACTGGTCATAATTATAAACAACAAAAAGAACAAAGCCACATATCGTATCAAAAATTATTCCTCCTATAGCCGCCGACCTGCACCTTTGAAAATCAGGATCAAACCCACCAAAAGAAAAGAAGCATTGGGCAACCAGGCAGCAAGAAATGGGGCCAGAAGATCATTACGGCCCAGAGAACGAGCCAGAGATAAAATAACATAATAACCAAAAATTAATACAATGCTCAATACTACCGCCAGCCCTCTACCCTTTCCAAAATTAATGCTCAGCGGGACTCCCACCAGAACAAAAATAATTGAAGAAAGGGGAATAGCCAGCTTGATATGATAATCCACCAGGAGAGAATTGACATTCAAGCCACTCCGGGAAAAAAGTTGAATCTCCTCTCTCAGTTCAGATCGACTCATCTCCTGAGGCGTACGCTGGCGGCCAAAAAACCTTTCAATTTGCTGTCCCACATTGATTTCATAGGAATCAAAGCGGACCTGAAAAGCAGGATATCCTTCTTGATCAAAATCAATGGACAGACCTTCCTCCAGGTACCAAACATCATCGAAAAACCGACCCCGGGAGGCAGTTATTATTCGGGGCAGTTCTCCATCCCCCTCCAGTTCATAAACCATTATATCCTCCAGGGTTCCCTCGCGAGCGTTGACCTTGCTCACGTAAAAGAAGCGGTCCCCGGGGCCCCGGAAAAAAATGTTTTCTTCCACTCCCGGCGGCACCTCCTGCAGCACTACCTGCCGGATAATATTCTGAGAACGATGAGTAGCGGCGGGAGCGATTTTTTCATTGATAAAATAGGTGGCGCCGGCCATGATCAGGGCTACAAAAAGAAAGGGAACCATAATCCGTTTAAAACTCATTCCCCCCAGACGAAGAGCGGTATATTCATTATCCTTAACCAGACGACCCAGGGAGTAAAGGGTGGCAAAAAGGACCGCCAGGGGGAAAGTCTGGACCATTAGTGAAGGCAGGCGGTAAACCAGTAATTTTAAAACCGGCCATAATTCCACCTGTTTAATTATAATCAAATCGGCCAGTTCAAATAAAAAACCGCTGACCATCATTACTGATATACCCATGCAGGCCACCAGGAGAGGTTTGGCCATCTCTCGAATCAGGTAACTGTCGCTGACAGGTTTCAAAAGTCGCATACCTATCCCCTCACTTTTATCCTGTACAATTCGCTACATTAAGATTGTTTCCTGCCGAAAATTTAAATCCCAAAACTATTTTATGGAGATTAACTCAGCCCAGTATTCCCTGAAGCAGGAAAATTAATCCCTGCCTGCGAATAAGTACTTAGAAACGAGAAAGGAAATACAAATATGTCTGCTGTAACTGAAGTAGTTGGACCAGTTTTTCTAATTATTGGATTGGGCTACCTTTTCAATCGGATCACTGCAGTTGATGTTCACAGCCTGACCCGGCTGTTTCTGTACCTGCTGTCTCCAGCCCTGATTTTTAAATCGGTGCTGGAGGCGGAAATCGGGGGCCGGGACTTCTTTTTTATCACCATCTTCACCCTGGCCCTGGCCCTGAGCCTTCTTGTGATTTCCTGGCTTACCGGAAAAGCCCTGG
>PUNE01000152.1 GCA_003551665.1 Halobacteroidaceae bacterium | reverse complement strand
TCATCCGCAATCAAAGGAGCGCTTCCTGATTCAAGCTGAATCATGCATCACTCACGATGCCTATGAAGAGCTTCCCAAAATTAGCTGCCCCACCCTGGTTATTGGCGGTGGAGTGGACAGGATAGTTGGAGGGACAGAAGTGCAGCAAGAAATGGCCGAGGCAATAAAGGGAAGCAAACTTCATATCTACCCCGAACTTGGCCACGGCGCCTTTGTTGAGGCTAAAGATTTTAACGAACACCTCTACAGTTTCTTTGTCACGGAGAGTAAGTGACAATGGGCGTGACAATGGGGGGCGGTGCATTTTTGTCACCACCAATTATACCGATTGGTACAGTTCTTTTATCCGTCTTTTTGTCCGCCTCCCGCAGATCTGCTATAATTTAACTGCCAGCGATCATAATATGCTAAACATTAATTATTGATAGATGATCCCGTTCTTCGAACCGCTTTAGCCAAGCCGGCCTGGTAACGCCCTATCCCAGACCTCTAACAAATAAGATCTAAATCTCTTATTATGTAATTGCTTTATTTAACAAGGAACCCTGGGAGGTTATAATGCTCAAAACAGAATCTTTGCTTAAAACAAAATTTATCAAACCTGCCCTGCGAACAGAAACTCTTCAGCGCTGCAGGCTATTAGACCAGTATCTAAATAAAGCAGTAAATATAAATAACAATGATTTTGGGTATCGTCTTGTCCTCATTTCAGCTCCGGCCGGTTACGGTAAGACTACTTTAGTATCTTCATGGTTTGAAAACAGGGGATCAACGGCCTGGTTGTCACTCGATGAGGCAGATAATGATCCCGTTCGTTTCTGGCTTTATTTTACCTCTGCTTTAAACAGAGCTTATGAGGTCGGCCTTTCCATGCTTTCCATTCTTGAATCCGGTCCCATCCCGCTTGATTCCGGTGTAGATAAAGATATTCAATATGAAGAAGCTCTGGTTTTATTGCTTAATGAGCTGGCTGATATTAATGAACCGGTCTTACTGGTTTTAGATGATTATCACCATATTGATGATGGAAACATAAATCGCGGCCTGCAGCTCCTTGTAGAAAATTTACCGCCTAATTTTCAGTTGATCATAATTTCTAGATCCGACCCTTCTTTGCCGCTGGCTCGCTGGCGAAGTAAAGGCTGGATGTTTGAGGTGCGGCAGAAAGATTTGCGCTTTGACCTGGAAGAAACAACTCAGCTAATAAAAAATATATCTGGTTTTGAGCTGGATACGAAGCAAGCCCAAATGATTGATGAGAAAACTGAGGGCTGGGCTTCTTCCCTGCAGGTTATCGGCTCAATTTTTTCAACCGTAAAGGACCTGGAGAAAGATACTTTTATCAAGAACTTAAGCCAGTCCCACCGTTACCTTTTGGATTTTCTTTCTGATGAAATCTTGGATCAGCAAGATCCTGAAATCGTTAACTTTTTGCTTGATACTTCTATCCTGGAATATTTAACGCCCGAAGCCTGCAGGGTTTTAAGCGGCCGTGAAGATGCCGGGATAATCCTGCGCACATTGGAAGCAGAAAACCTGTTTATTATATGTCTGGATCACTCAGGACAGTGGTATCGTTACCATAACCTTTTCGCGGAAATGCTTCGCTTTCGCCTTGTATCTAGAGAAGGTAAGGCAAGATTAACTACATTACATAAGAAAGCAGCGGCCTGGTTTGCTGAAAATGGTCAACCCTCAAGGGCAGCGCTTTATGCCCTGAAGGCAGCTGACCATAATTTTGCTGCAGACCTGCTTGAAGAAAATGCAGCTATACTTTTTAACAGGGGGGAACAGAAAAACCTGACCAGGTGGGTTGAGCAAATCCCCCAGGAAATAGTTGAAAAACGTCCTCGCCTGTTAACTTTTTTTAGCATGCTTGCTTACCTGTCAGGTGACACTAAAAGGGCGGAAGAGCTTTTAGAAAAAGCCAGACCTTTGATCTTTAGCCCAGAAGAAGCCCTGCAGCTAACTGAAACCACCGATCAGCAAGAACTGCAGGGCATTTACTATGCAGTCAGGGCATACCTGCGACTTTTCTCTGGAGATGTAGCCGGAATGAATCACGATTCAAAGAAAGCCCTGGCAAATCTTCCTGAAAAAGATTCGATGTGGCAGAGCAACCTTCTAATTCTCTCTGGTGACATAGCTGCGATTAGCGGTAATATTAACAAAGCAGTGGATATATTTACAGAAGCCCTGGCTTTTTGCCGCAGGGCAAATGATCACTTTTTTACCCTGCTGGCTGGATTTAAGCTGGCCCGTATTTTTTATTACCAGGGTCGGTTGAAAGAATCCGACCAGCTTTGTCTAGAACTGCTTGACGAAGCGGAAAGCAGCGGCTTTTCCTCAACAGCCAGGGCCGGTTGTCTTCACATGATCCGGGGCATGGTTTTTTATGAGCGGAACCACCTGGACGAAGCTTTAAGACTGGCAAAGAAAGGCCTAAGTTTGATTGAAAGAGAAAATTTTATGCTTCTGGCCGGCTGGGCCTACTGCTGCCTCGCTGCCATTTACCTGGCCCGAAAGGAGATGTTTGAGGCTTCAAGGATGGTGCGCCAGGCTGAAAATTGCGGACTGGCCGGAGAGCTGCCTTATATAGAAAACCTGGCTACAGCCTGGAAAGCCCGGCTCCGGTTAGCCGAAGGGAGACAGGATCCGGCAATGCTTGATGAAACTATTGATATGCTGCTGAAAAGAAATCTTTTCCCGAATCAAGATCTGGCAGGCCCGATTGATTTTTTTAGGATTGAAGAATACCCGGTCCTGGCCCGGGTGCTTATTGCCCGCGGCAGAGAAACTGAAGTAGAAAAATTTCTGCCCAAAATACAGCAACTTGCAGAGAAAGAAAAAATAACTTACCTGCTGGCAGAAGTGCTCCTGCTCAGGGCAGTTGCTGCTGTAGATAATGATAAATTTGAAGTAGGGTACATGCATTTCAGGAATGCCTTAGAGAAATGCGGAAACTGGATTCAGCAAGAAGGTATTACAAGGCTTTTCATGAATGAAGGAAAGCCTGTGGAAAAACTGCTTCGAAAGGCTCAAAAAGAAGGCCTTTTCCCTGAGTTAACAGCTTCGCTGCTGGCTGCAATTAGGAAAGAGATAGAGCCATTAGAGCAAGGCTTAACTGAATTTGCCTTGGAAAATAAACAGCTTATAGAAGAGTTAAGTGAGCGTGAGCTGGAGGTGCTGGGGCTGATCAATGCCGGACTCAGCAACCAGGATATTTCTTCCCGGCTTTACCTATCACTAAATACAGTCAAATGGCACCTTAAAAACATTTATGGAAAACTGGCCGTCGACAACCGTGCTGCTGCCGCGGCCAGAGCCCGTTCACTGGGATTGATTCAGTAGTATTTCACTGAGACAAGGTGTAGCCCCATGCTTTTAATTTTATTCATAAGGCCGTAGAAAGCGGCCGTATCTTCAAGTGTTCCCATGATTACTGTTTTATCGCTTCCTAAGTGT
>PUNE01000086.1 GCA_003551665.1 Halobacteroidaceae bacterium | reverse complement strand
TTACCCGGGGAGTAGGCGGGCCACCCTTAAAACCTCCCCCTATTAGGTCTTGCTCCGGATGGGGTTTACCTGGACCCGGCCAGTCACCTGGCCAGCGGTGCGCTCTTACCGCACCTTTTCACCCTTACCCCCGTACTGGAGGCGGTTTATTTCTGTGGCACTGTCCTTGGAGTCACCTCCACTGGGCGTTACCCAGCATCCTGCCCTGCGGAGCTCGGACTTTCCTCAGGCCTTAACCTGCGATTGCCCGGCCTGCTGCTGCAACTTAATGATAACACCTTTCATTTAACTTCGTCAAGCATCGTCAATCCCTGAATTAGCCAGTTTATCAG
The DNA here is from genome assembly GCA_003551665.1 of Halobacteroidaceae bacterium. Taxonomy (GTDB): domain Bacteria; phylum Bacillota; class Halanaerobiia; order B1SED10-174; family B1SED10-174; genus T1SED10-26. Next base: position 3,136 of record PUNE01000086.1, on the reverse strand, counting down.
CCTTTTTATTCTTTTCCCGGTTAATGAAATGAAAACTAACTCCAGGCAGATTATTAGCCATTTTTAAGGCTTTTTCATAAAGAGGCAGTAGTTTTTCATTGCGAACCTGATATTCCCCTTGCAGCTGCCGGATCAGGAGCTGGCTGTCAGAAAAAATTTCCACTTCCTTAACTTCCATTTCCCTTAACTCTTCTAAAGCTCGAATCAGGGCCAGGTATTCGGCTTGATTATTGGTGGTAATACCCAGAAAGCTCTTAATCTGACGCACGGGTTGTTCGCGCCCCTGTTCGTAGATAACTACTCCAATTCCTCCCGGACCCGGATTGCCCCGGGCCGCTCCATCAATATAAACCCTGTACTTCACTGCCGGGGGAGAAATAGCATTCGGAAGCAGTTCTCGCAGGTAACTATCTCCTCCCCTCCTTTCACCTGTTCGAGAACAAAAGCAGAAAGGCTGACCTTACAGCCCCCACAACTGCTGCCTTCTACTGGAACTACTCCCCGGAGCCCCGTCCTTTGAGCCAGATTATGGCATCGCTGACGAAGTTCTTCACTTACTTCCTGCTCCAGTTTTTCTATTTCTTCTTCCAGTTCCTTTACCTCTTGTTCCAGGGCTTCCTTTTCTGCCCGATATTCTTTTTTCACCTCTTCGTCTTTTTCCCTTTCTTGTTTAAAGTGGGCCGCTTTTTTTTCTTCCTCTTCCCGGGCTTCATCCAGGTGCATCATTATTTCCAGGATTTCTTCTTCCAGGCGAGCTTCTTCTTTCTGCATCTGAGTTACCTTCTTTTGCAACTGCTCCAGTTCCTTGGCCGACTGGGTATCGCCCTGATAGAGTTTCTTTTCATAATCCTTCCTCTGATTTTCCAGTCTGGCGGCAGCATCTTCTTTACGCTTTAACTCCCGGCTCAGTTCCCCGCTTCGGTCTCTTTTTTGCTGGAGTTCAATTTCCAGGGCTTCCAGGTTTTTTTTGCGGTTTTCCAGTTCATATTTTTCCGGCAGCTGTTTTAATTTTTTTTCCACCTTTCTCTTTTTCAACCTGGCTTCCTGCCATTCGTACAATCCTTCCAGTTTTTGCACAGATTTTCCCCCTTCTTAACTCCAGATCTGGTTCATCAAAAATTCAAGGTGGTTCAATACCCCCAAAACAGAAAATGAGCAGGACCCTAGAGCCTACTCATTAAAAAAATAAGGGGGGTTTTCCCTCTCCGAAATTATCCAGTCCACCTGGGGACATGCTGAGGTAAGGATATCGCGCATTATGTTTTTGCCAACAATTTCCAGTTGAAAATGTCCGGGGTCCACCAATAAAAGATCCAGATCCTGCCCCTTGTGAAATTGATGAAAATCCAGATCCCCGGAAATAAAAATATCGGCCCCGGCAGAGGCAGCAGCAGAAATATATTTTCCGCCTTTTCCCGGAATCAGGGCCACTTTTTGGCGGGGCCTGTCCTGAACCCGACCCAGTTTAAAATTATCCTCAAGGCCAGCCTCCCGCAGAAGCTTAACAATTTCCCCGAGGCCAGCAGGACTGTGCAGATCTCCAATTATGCCCAACCCCCGATCTTCTTTGTGAGCCAGGGAGAAGACATCAAAGGCAGGCTCTTCGTAAGGATGACTGTTTTTAACTGCCTCAATTACTCCGGGCAAAAATCGGGCGGGCACAATCGTTTCCAGGCGGATTTCATCCACCTCGGCCAGCTCCCCCTCTTCCCCGATAAAGGGTTTTGCCCCGGATCGGGGTCGAAAGGTTCCCTTTCCAGAGGCCCCAAACGAAGTTTTATCATAATCTCCGGTCCAGCCCCCTCCCCGCTCAAAAATTATTTCCCTGATGGTCTCAACATAATCGGGGGGAATATAAACCACCAGCTTATAAAAGGCCTCGCCCCCCTCGGCCGCCAGGGGTTCCGTCTTATTTAATCCCAGTCTATCTGCCCAGAAGGGGACCAGATAATCCCGGTCAAAATTGGTATGGGCCACAAAAAGACCGATGCCGGAATTAATAAAATCCCGCAACAAATCCTCCCGGCCAATGCGGTAAACCGGCTTAAAGATAAGAGGATGATGCGTTATTATCAGGTTAGCCTCCTGTTCCAGAGCTTCTTTAAGAACCTCGGGACGGGGGTCCAGGGCCAGCACAACTTTTTTAATATCATTGGCCAGGGGTGCTACCTGTAACCCGGTGGGGTCACCATCTTCAGCCCTTGTTGTGGGGAATTTTTCATTTAAAATCTCCAGCAGGCGCTTCACCGCAACAGCCATTTTTGAACTCCTTTAAATAACCTGATTTTTTCTTCCCAGTATTTTTCCCGGGGATGTCCCGGTCTTTTATCTCCAATCTTCTGCAGGATGCCATTAAATTCCTGCACCTTTTCCTCGAGATAATCTACCAGCAGGGGAGATTTTTTTTCCAGTAACTGGGGACCTATTTCCAGCTCCCAATCCTGATAGTTCCTTTCCTCGCAGCCCCAATCGGCCCGGATAAAAAAATAATAATGGCCTTTTTCCCACTGGATGCTTTCGGTAACAATAGCCCAGCCATTCTGGACCAGCCAGCGGCGTAAAAACAATAAATCCCGCTGGGGTTGGAGAAAGAGATGTTTTATTTCAGGATTTTTCTCCCGGCCCCGGTCCACAATAGAAACAATTTTCCGTCCCCCCAGACCGGCAATAACTGCCTGCTCTACTTCCCGGGGCCGCAGGGGGTCAAATCCCCAGCCCTGCCGTAGTTCAACCCTTTTTTCCAGCCCTTTTTGCCGCAGGTTTTTCCACCCCTGTTCCAGGGGGTCGGGGGCTGGATCAATACCTATAATTTTTTGCTCTTCCCAGAAGGGGTGTTGAGCCAGTTCCAGGGGCAGCAGGGCATGATCTGTTCCTATATCGGCCACCCCTCTATAGGGGAGCAACATTTTTTTGATCTGAGCCAGGCGCAGGGGTAGCATTGTCTTATCTCCTTCCAGGGACCGGTTATCAACTTATACAATACGAAGTAATTGAAAAAAAACAAACCCCGCCGGCAGCGGGGTTCATTATGGCCTGAATGGTGGGCCCACCTGGACTCGAACCAGGGACCTACCGGTTATGAGCCGGTGGCTCTGACCAACTGAGCTATGGGCCCTTGGCTCCCCGAGCAGGACTC
>PUNE01000148.1 GCA_003551665.1 Halobacteroidaceae bacterium | reverse complement strand
GCTCTGGTTTACGACCTAACAGCTGAGGCTCCAACTACCCAGGCAGAGGCGACAGCCGTGTCGCTAGTTACTATTTCGCCGCTTTCAGCCTCAGTTGCGGTCGGCGGGCTCTCCCTGTACGCAAACTTACACAGTGGCTGTAGCCGCAACTAGATTTATTCCTAAACAGGTTTATGATCCCTCAAAGCTTATTACCTACGCCCAACCACCCTATCCGCCGCCCCGATAACAAGACATCACCCTTAACCGTTATGCGACCTCTAGTGATAACCATAGATGACCTTTACGCCACGGCTGCACAGGTCCTTTTGCATTCACTCTACGAAACAACCCCAACACCAGAACATTTTCGCATTTTTATTGTTTATGAAAACAGTCTGCGCCACTCCACCACAACACAACTAAAGGCACAGATCTTTAGTTATGGATGGACCCCTTTTTTTATAGACGCAGAACACTATATCCCAGATGACCTGCCGCCCCCGAAAGATGCTTATATAAGTCGGGCCGCGTACTATCGCCTTTTTGCTGCCTCGTTTCTACCCGCCGACATCGAATCTGCCGCTTATTTAGATGTAGACACGTTAGTCACTTCCGACATCAGCACGCTCCTGCGATGCCCGCTAAATGAACCAATAGCAGCCGTCGATAGCCTTCGCCCAGCGGAAGCGCTCCGCCTGCACGGTCCCAAAGGTGGATCATATTTCCAGTCCGGCGTCCTTTTGCTGAATCTTTCCGCTTGGAGAGCACAAAACCACGAAAGCCTATTTAACAGTCTCCTGCAGCGCCACTACCATGAACTGATTTTTCCAGATCAGGACATTCTTAACATCGCCTTTCGTGACCAATGGAAGCGACTCGATGTATGGTACAACTTAGGTGGAGGCGCAAGACATATTTTAAAAAAAGAGCACGTCCTCTCACACGGAAAAATTTTACATTACACCGGAAAAACCAAACCCTGGCATAAATACAGCCGACACTACGAGCGCCAGCTTTGGTACCAAGCATACCAACGCTGCTTCGGAGAACCTTTCCCTCGCGGAACTACGGGATGGCTAAAAGACCTGCTTACCCGGAGCCACGACCGCAGATAACGATTCCCAATTATTGGGCACCATTGCACGTCGTCTGGCTCGCCCGCCCGTCAGCGGATTGCGCCAAATAAAGCGGCAAAGAAAAAAGGCGTTTCTCTTTCATGGGAGACTTCATGAGCTCACCTTTTACCCGTGGCGCCCTTGCCCTCGGAGGACCGGGCCCGACTAAGCGGCTTTGGGTTAACGCCGCCGGAACTTTAGGCGTCATACTTGCCTCAAGCGCTTTTCTCTTGGAACGCGACATCATGCGCTTGGGCGAGCTCCTAATGTTCTTGGCCCTCCTTGCTGCGTTGCCCACAGCTTGGCGCTTCCTCCGTACAAACCCGGCCTTCTGGATCTTTCTCATCTGGGTGGCGACCTTAATCACCTCAAACAGCCTGGCCATTGCCAACCACGATATCCCGACTGACCACAATATTTGGAACGCGGCCAGACACTGGTCCAGAGTCGGCTGGATTCCCCTGATGGCTTGGCTGATCGCCGGTCGCCTCGGCATAGTACGGACCATATTTTTCGGTTATACGGTCTGCTGGTTCGCACTTACACTTCCTGAGGTTTCGATAGATACCCTCCAGGCCGGCCTGCAAGGGGCAAGACTCGATTTCGGCACCGGCAATCCCCACCGGGCAGCACTACCATTCATGATCACAACCCTCATACTGGGCTTCCTGGCTAGGGACTGGGTCGGTCCCCGCCAGCAATGGGCGCCTTTTCTTATAGCCCGCTTTGGGCTTTGGGGGTTGGCGCTTGCTTACAGCGTGTTTGGTATGCTGTCAGCTCAGGGAGCAGGCCCTATCGGCGGCGCCTTTACCGGAAGCCTGATTGGCTTTTTCGTGCTCTGGCGCCATTTAACCGAGGGACAAAAAGCCTCAGCGAAAATCCGGGATTTGGCCCTAGGAACAAGCCTCCTTGCGCTACTTTTCGTAGCACTGGGAACCGCTTTCAAACCCGCCATTGATAACCGCCTAGTGACTTTTTCAGAGGGGATTGCGGAGCTTTCTGATGGCACCATAGAACGCGAGTCTGGAACTGTTGGAGGCAGGTATTACCTCTGGACTTTTGCCGCACAAAAATGGGCTGATCGCCCCCTAATCGGCTATGGCACGGAAGCCGCCCGATCAATGATCCCGCTTAGTAATCTACCCGAAGGAACCCGCAAATTTACTCACCTACATAATTCCTTTCTGGAACTCATCTTTTCGACCGGGGTATTGGGAGGGATTATATTGTTGGCGTTGTTCGCGCACATTTCTTACAAGGTTGCTCAATCAAACCGAAACCAGTCGATGCCAAAAAGATTTAGTGCATTTTTTTTCACGCTAACAATTGCCTTCGCCCTCGCCAATGCAGGCGAGTCGTACATAACGTTCAACGACTTTTGGCCTCACTTGGCACTTATATCCGCGGGCTTCTACTCATTGGCCCTTTTCGGCGAACCAAAACGTCACAAAAATGCATATAACGCACCTTATTCGGCGCGCAATGCCGCCGGCGAATCTGGCTGACGCAGGTGGAATGCCGCAATTAGTTGAATGGCTAATCGCGGCGCAACAAAAAGCTGGACACCGCACTCACGTCATCGCGCGCACGCCGAACAAAGAAGCAACTGCAAGTTACGGCGTTTCGTCGCCTATTAGCTGGGATGACGTATCCGTACAGAACGCACTGCCCCCGGGGACTGACGTCCTTCACATTCATGGAGAAGACCACCAACTGTACACCAAGGCATCGCCACCACCTGTGCCTGCTGTAACGACCGTACACGGGAACCTCCCACACGGGGGGGCAGCGTTTTTCAATCCGGTCTTTGTCTCCGGCAACCATTGTAAGCGCCACCAGGGACGCGCCTTCGTCCATAACGGAATACCACTGGATGAATTCCCGGTTGGAAACGCCAATCGAAGAGGCATGTTGTTCCTTGGGAAACTGCGGCGCTCGAACAAGGGCGCTAAAACGGCAGTGCGCGTAGCGCGGCGCGCTGGAGAACGGTTGACCCTTGCCGGCCAGCCCACGTGGAAGATTCCTGCCAGCCGTCTACCGTGGTGGCCGGGCGTCCGCGCCGTCGGGGCGGTCTCGGGCCGGGCAAAGTTGGATCTTTTGCAGTCCAGTCGCGCACTGCTGGTACCGGCCCGGTGGGACGAGCCGTTTGGCCTGGTCATGATCGAGGCAATGGCTTGCGGCACCCCGGTGATCGGGACAGACCGTGGTGCCTTGCCGGAGATCATTAAACATGGTCAAACCGGATTCATCTGTCGCACGGAAGAGGAGATGGTTGAAGCGATTGGCGCGGTGGATCAGCTATCCCCACAGGCATGTCGGGAGCACGTAGAACGCCGCTTCGACATCCGGCGGGTATGCGCTGACTACGAGGAGCTGTATCGGCGG
>PUNE01000033.1 GCA_003551665.1 Halobacteroidaceae bacterium | reverse complement strand
CCGGTGGCTATAGCGGAGGGGCCACACCTGTTCCCATCTCGAACACAGCAGTTAAGCCCTCCAGCGCCCATGGTACTGCGGGAGAAATCCTGTGGGAGAGTAGGTCGCTGCCGGATACTTTTTTTACTCCCCGGACTTTTTAAGGACGGGGAGTTTTTATTTTTTCGGAAAAAAGTTTGGATTTGTAAATAAAAAGAGACTGTTTAATTGTATAACAGCCTCTTTTTAATAACCTAGACTCCCCGGGCCCGAACTTGTCTTTCTAGGGGGATTTTTGGGGAGGCGGAGGGAAACACCTGCCCCTAATTAACTGGCGATGGAAAGCAAAAGTTCTCCCCGGGGATAATTGAGACCAGAATAATTATATATTCTCGAATTTCCAAAAAGTATTGTAGGAATAATTTACTCACGACTTTTTAACTTGGGATCAAGAGCATCCCGAATTGCATCACCAACAAAATTAATGGAAATCAAAGTTAAAAAAATGCATAGACCCGGCCAGATAGCAAGCCAGGGAGCAGTTGTGAGGTATTGCCTGGAATTCATCAGCATATTACCCCATGAGGGTGTAGGAGGTTGAATTCCAAGTCCCAGAAAACTCAGCTGAGATTCTGAGAGAATTGCTCCCGCTACCTGTAATGTCATTGCTACCAGAACTGGAGCTAGTGTATTGGGAATTATATGGCGGATTATAATTCTTCGGTTGGGGGCTCCTAAAGCTTTGGCTGCCTTGGAAAAATCCTGTTCTTTTAGAGAAAGAGTCTGGCTTCTAACAACTCGGGCAATGGACATCCAGCCGATAATGGAAAGAGCGATAATCATGGTTTCAAAGCTTGGTCCAAGAATATAAGTAAGAAGCATTAAAATTGGTAATGGTGGAATGGAAAGCATGAAATCTACAAATCTCATGATAATAGAATCGACAATTCCACCAAAATAACCCGAAGTTGCTCCTACAATGGTTCCCACAGATACGCTGATCAGAGCAACTATTACTCCCAGGGAAAGTGAAATTCTGGCTGCAGCAACTATACGGGAAAAAACGTCCCGGCCCAATTCATCAGTCCCCAGGAGGTGAATATCAGAAAAGCCAGTAAATGTTCGTGATGAAGTGATACCACCCGTTTCTAAATTGATTACCCGGTGACGTCCGTTATTCCAATAAGTGTGAATACGAGATTCTTCCCCGGAACGGGAGGCAATTATTTCTCCTTCATGAGTTCGCTCCCAGATTTTTTCTTTTTTTTCCAGGTCAAAACCCATGGTTAGTCCACCTTGGAAAGCCATGAACACTGTTTCTCCAACAATATTCATGTAAACGGGTTCGCTGGGATTTCCCGGAATTAGGCCCAGTTTTTTTGACTCGGAAGAAGTCAGGTTATAAGAATAAAGGTAGTCATTGGCAAAATAATAGACTTTTTTATCTTTAGAGAAAGCTATTTCCGGGGAGGGGTATGTAAATTTAGATAGAACTTTTTTTTCACCATCCAAACTGAAGGTAATTAATTCTCCAGCATCATTAATAATCAGGGGGGCATTCATTTCGCCAAAGAATCTTTTTAATGCTCCTGCAACCGCGACCTGGGAGATTTTTTCCCCATCCTGGTTGAATAAAGCAAATTTATTTCCACTCCTGGTGAGGATTCCTTGGGAGGTTTTCCATATTTTTTCCAGGGGGCTTTCCAGATCAGTTATCCACTCTGTTTTTCCATTAATGAGATTTAATGCTTTAAGGTTATTTTCCTCAGTTCCAATAAACAAATATTCATGAGCAATTATTGGAGGAGTTGTAATTGGCTCTTCGAGATTTTGATACCAGGAAGGAATGCCAAAGACTAAATCCTCAGAGTATATTTCTCCGTTATTCATGGTGAGAACAGAAATAGAGCTTGAAGCAGAGATTCCCGTAGGAATTACCCTCCTGATTGTTGGTGGAGAAAAGCGATTACGCAGATTCTGTTCAGCTATTGAATGGGGAGTTATCTGGTTACTCAAGATAGCAGCTATGGAAAACAGAAGAAAGACAGCCAGCCCAAATATCCCCAGTTTATGGCGAAAAAACCGGATCAAAGCCATTCTTAAAAAACTGGGGGAGGGTTTTTCAATCAGCTTTTTTGGGCCCGTCCAGTTATTGTTATTGGTCATTTTAACTCACCTATTCCCTTGGAGTTTAGTCATAGCGAATCCTGGGGTCGATCCAGGCATAAAGGATGTCAGCCAAAAGATTAAAAAGGACGACAAGAACAGCGATAATCATTATGATAGCCATGGCAACAAAATTATCCTGGTTAATCAGAGAATGCCAGAATAGACGTCCCATTCCCGGGTAGACAAAGACTGCTTCGGTAATTACAGCGCCCCCCAGCATCATTGGAATTGCCATCATAACCAGCGTAATAACTGGCAAAATAGCATTTCGAAGAGCATGCTTATAGATTATTTTTCGCTCCGCAATTCCTTTTGCTCGTGCGGTCCGAATATAATCTTCCCGGATGACCTCTAGCATGGTGGAACGCATATAACGCATCCAGCCTGCAAGCGAACTAATTCCCAGGGTTATCATAGGAAGTATCAAGTGGTGAAGCCGATCCAATAATTGGCTGAAAAAATCAGGGGCAACCCGAATACTCTGAAACCCCCCCACAGGGGTCCACTCCAGTTGGACGGAAAACAAAAAAAGTAATATTAGTCCCAGCCAGTGATTGGGTACAGAAAAGCCAATAAAAGAAAAACCTGTCCAGAAGTAATCGCCAAGAGAATACTGGCGAAGAGCAGAGTAAATACCAATAGGAATAGCGACAAATAAGGATAGAATGAAAGAGGAAAAAACCAGATAAATCGTGTTTTCAATATTGCGAGCAATCAGTGTGGTAACTGGAACCTTGTATTGTTGTGATGCACCCAGATCTCTTTCAAAAATTATTCCTTCTATCCACCTTAGATACCGCATGTGAAAGGGCTGGTCCAGTCCGTAAATTCGCCTTAAATTGGCTAGATCTTCCTGGCTCATGTCTGGGTCTGCCATCATTAATTCTGCAAGAGGGTCACCGGGCATGGCGTTTAGTAGAGCAAAGGTTGCAATAGAAATAAGGAAAAGCACAGGGAGAATCTGCAAAAATCTCCGAATTACATAAACCGACATAAAATTTACACCTCACTGGAAAATGCTTTTGGGTAAAGGATCGCCTTTTTGGCGATCCTTTACCAAGGAGTTGCCTAGTGAATGTCCCATTGGTGAATATTCCAGGTATCAGGGGAGTTGCATCCCGTGGGCTTGATTCCTGAAACATTTTTATGCCAGATTGTAATGTCCAGATTGAAAAACAGAGGAAGTGAGGGGAGATCTCTGGTCCAGAGCTGTAAAAAGCGTGTATTGAGTTCCTGTCTGCGACCTTCATCCATTTCTTGCAACATTTCATCCAGGATTTCACTGGCCTCTTCGTTTTCCCAGCCAGAAACGTTTTGGCCTTCCCAGTTATTATCTTCTCTGGGTATAGCATCCATGTGCCAGATAGTATCGCCCATTGATGTAGGAGAACTGACCCAGGCAAAAAGTATCATATGGGGCCAGGCCCTTTTGTATAGATGACCGTGGTCGAAAAGAGCTGTGGAAACCATATTGTTAATCTCTACCTGGATACCAATCTCAGCCCATTGTTGAGCGAGAATTTGCTGGGCAAGCTCCCGGGAAGAGTTCCCTGCTGTAGTTCGGATATCAAGAATCAGTTTTTCGCCTGTGTCCTGGTGGGTCATTATACCATCTGGACCCCGAGCAAAACCGGCAGCAGCAAGAAGGGCTTCTGCCCTTTCAGGGTTGTATTCATAAACTGTCATAACATCATAGGCTTCATCAACAAAATGGGGGTGGCGTGGAGACATGGGTATTTCAGACGAAGATATGACTCCTTCATATACTGTTTCCAATATTTCCTCTTTGTCTGTTGCATGCATTAAAGCCCGGCGAACCCGCACATCCTGGAAAGGTTCAAAATCTCGCGTATTGAGATCGATATGTTCCCAGGTAATTGTTTCGATGAAATCAACATGAATTTTTTCCGGATCCACTGAACGTTGCAGGGCGATTGCGCTGTCAAAATGGAGTGTGGGGTTAATACTGGCCTGGACCTCTCCGGTTTCAATCATGAATCTCAGGGTTTCGGTGTCTTCAACAAATCGGAAAACTATAGTATCGATTTTTGGTTCCCCGCGATAAAAGTCTGGATTTGCAGTCAATTCAATGTGGCTTCCAGAGACCCACTCTTTTATTTTATATGGACCAATGCCAAAAAACCCTGTTCTCCAGTAATCATGTTCAACTATGGCTTCCATATCGTCCTGTTCGTATAACTCTGCGAAAATGTGGGCGGGCTTTGGCATAAAACCCAGAACTTGCCCGTCTGCGAATGGGTAGAGCTGGTTATAATGCAGTTTCATTTCATAATCGCCAAGAACCTCAATTTCTTCAATATAGCGGGCGACAGTTTTAGTGATTGCAGGATAATCATCATGCATTGTTATATTGTAACCTATTACAAAATCTTCAGTAGTGAAGGGTTCTCCGTCGTGCCAGGTAATATCTTCACGGAGTTTCCAATGGACCACCATGGTTTCATTTTCCTCGTCAACAACCCAGGTTCCGTCCTGGACATTTGGCCGGTATTTGGTGACATTGGGGTGAAGATCCCAGTTGTTATCGCGATAAAGCATGGGCATTGTGGGATTAATTGTGTTTTCAACCTGGGTTCCTGCAGCCATGGAAAACATGGTTCCAAACCCGTCCGGCTCCTGAGACATTCCGATTTCCAGGATTTTTTCCTCAGCTGTAGCGACTGAGGCGGTCAAAATTAGGGCCAGCACAAAAAAAATAACGAGTTTTCTTTTCACTTATAAACCTCCTTGAATTATGGAATTTGGTTTTAAAAAACAAGATTTGTCTCTTTATATCACCTCGCTTTCTTAGTGTCTTGTTTGAAGGTGCAGTTTAATAGTCCGCTTTTTTGGAAATTAAAGGTTATGGTTTCAATTATTTCGAGCCGATCCAGGTAAAGGGTATGGTTCTTTTCTCTATTTTGACTTTTCAGAATCTTAAGGCAATTTCTCGGAAGCCTTTTCTGGCGGGGGAAAAGGGTGCAGAACTATAATTATTAGTTACCACAGTAACTATTATATTTAGGACCCCTTTCCTTGTCAAAGGATAAAAAAAGGCAAAATAAGGGGATTAACTTGACTGAGCTCCTTTTAGAGTGTATAATAGTTACTATAGTAACTATTATTTATTTTTTTGGGGGTGTTCCATGGACTCAACTTATAAAGATCTGCAAAAAATTGGTTTTACGGAAAATGAAGCGCGGGTTTATGTTGCTCTTTTGGAAAAGCCAGATAGTACCGGTTATGAAGCCAGTCGGGTTTCCGGGGTACCAAGAGCTAAAGTTTATGAGGTTCTGGCTTCAATGGAACGCAAAGGGCTTTTAATGGTAACTTCCAAAGAAGACCGCCAGCTTTACCGGGTAATACCCCCGGAAGTTTTGCTGGAGAATCAAAAAAGAGAAATGGGAGAAGTGATATATAACCTTGAAACCAACCTGAAGAAAATGGAGAAAAAAGACCAGGAAGAACCCATGGTCTCCCTTCAGGGTAGAGAAAAAGTGCTTGAGATGGCACGGACGATGGTGAAAAAATCCGGGGTCAGAATTTTTGCTTGCGGGTGGCCTGAGGAATTGCAGATGCTGGAAAAAGATTTTATTTCTGCCAGTCAGAGCGGGACACGGGAGTATATCCTTAGTTTTGGAGAAGTCGATTTTCCGAATTTGAATGTTTTTCAACACCCCATATCTCCAATGCTTTTATTGAGGGTTATTACTACTGGACGGTGGTTAACTCTCGTAACTGATAACCGGGAAGTTCTAATTGCTCAGATTCAGGATAAACAGAAAACAAGGGCACTTTGGACAAAAAATCCTGCCGTTGTCCAAACGGCAGGAGGATGGGTAACAAACGATATTTCCTTTCACTTTGTAATGCAAAAAATACAGGAAATAATTCAGGATAAACCCAAAGACCCAGGGGAAAGATTGAAAGAATTGCGCGAGGAAGCGCGGGGACTGTGGAGGGGAATGTGGTCCCTTGAGGAAAATGAAACTGAAGCTTTTGAAGAAACAGAAACTGATTTTGACCTGGGTGAACTCTGGGAAAAAATGGAACGAAGGAATAGCGGGAAAAGTTTTAATCAGTCCGGTATTGTTCAGATTAACTTAAAAGGAAAAGAGCAGAAGACCTGGCAATTAATAATTAAACCTTTTGGCCTCGAGGTTGTTGAGGGAGGAAGGGAAAAGCCGGATTTGCTTTTGGAAATGTTTCCGAAGGATCTGCAAGGCATAATAGAAGGAGATCTACCTTTTAATGCCCTCTTACCCCGGATAAGGGTAATGATCGAGGGAGATTTTGAGCTGGCCAGAGTTTTACCGGAAATTTTTGGTTAGTTTTATCAAAGGGGAGATATTGATCCTGATCTGAAGCCTGGAGGAAGCCCCCTTACAATACCACCCTGTTACGCTGTAAATCTAAACTGTGCCCTGATTCGGTCAAGGAACAGTATAGTATAAGGGGGTAGTTTGACTGGTTTGTTTGCCTGCAAAAAAGAAAAGGAAGTGCCCAGGGCTTTCTAAGGGAGTTTATCCTTTCCAGAGATATAGTTTTAAATAATTTCAGACAAAACTATTTCCAAGTGGGGGGTAGAAAGTGGGAGAAAAAAGAAAGGTCCTTTATGTAACCAGCAAGGTTGGTCTATATCTTTGCGGATTTTATTTCGGCCTGATGGGGCTGGTTTTAATTTTTTTCCCGGGGATAATTTTTAGTAAAATTATCTCTGAAGAAAGCCTACCTATTGTTTCGGGCCTGGTGAGAGGTGCAGGGGCAGCCACCCTTCCTTATGTGGTTTTGTATTACCTATATATTAAAGAACCACGAAGAAACCTCTGGGCTGGTTTAACTATTGTTATTGCCAATATTTTAGCAGTTATGGTAAATTTTTATTCTCTGGCGCAAAGAGAATACGAAATAATTCACACCCTCGTAGATTTGCCAATGGAAGTTATTAGTATCTTTGCTGTACTGGTTTATTTTATGGTTAATCATTTTGAATAAAAAATTTTAAGCTTGGCCTGGAGTCAACTCCAGGTTTAATTATTTAATAAGAGGTCAAATTTTTTAAGACAGGAGAGTTTCCTCAAAGACGGGATTTGGTGCAATTTCTTTGCGTTATTATGAAAGGCTGGGAGTATTACAGGGAAAAAGGGAATGAAAAGACAGAATATATTCCAGGGAGGAACTGAAAAAAGCAATAATGATTTTTTATTTAAGGGAAATGAACTTTGGATTTAAGGAAATAAAACAACAGCTGGTGCTGGACCAGAAAAGGAAAAGAACGGAGGAAGAAATATTCCAACCTCCTGACACCGATGGGGAAACCCTGTGGAAGAGATAAGATTGCTTCCGGGTACTTTTTCCTTCAGCCCCTTTTTTTGGGGGCAGTTGGATTTTTTTATCAAAAAAAGGATGCCAGCGGCATCCTGATAATTGGTCCGGAATAGGAGTTTTTAAATGGAGAATTGTTTCTTTTTAAAACTTCGTTTCTTTACTTTTTTCAATTATTTTTAGGAAATGCTTAACTATTTCTGGATTGAACTTTGTCCCACTGCACCTTTTAATCTCTTTAATAGCTTCTTCTTTCGTCATAGCCTTCTGGTAGGGGCGGTCGGATGTCATTGAATCGTATGTATCCAGAAGGGAAAGGATCTGGGCTTCAATACGGATTTGATCTCCTTTTAAGCCCTGGGGATATCCCGAACCATCAAAATTTTCATGGTGCTGGTGAACGATTTCAGCAATATCCGGGGTATTACTGTTTTGAAGTTTTTCTTCAATAATTTCTCGACCCCAGGTGGGATGCTGTTTAATAATACCCCATTCTTCTTCAGTTAAAGGGCCTTCCTTTCGCAAAATATAGGTTGGTACTTTCAGCTTTCCTATATCATGAAGATAAGCAGCATAAATCAGGGCAAAAAGTTTATCATCATCCACTTTTTCCATCTCTTCTACAATTTGTACCGCCATTTCCTGGAGTCGGAAGCCATGGGATTCGGTTTTGATGTCTTTCTGTTCTGCCCTGTCGATCATTTCTGCCATTTTTTTTATTTCGTTGGTTTGTTCTATGAAAACAGGAAGGTTGGTAATATAAAGGAAAGAAACCGGGGTCAGGGTTTTAAAGTGAATTCTTTTTTCTTCTGATCCAGTTTTGATAAAATAACCTGATGATAGAACCCTGTCTTGCTCTACATGGAGGATTTCACCCTCCAGGATATAAAAGAATTCAAACCCTTCCAAGCCTTCTGCTTTTTCAATAACGAATCTTTTATTGGCATCAATTTTTTGCTTGATTATTTCCACCTCTTTTTCCTGAAAGAGGAGGAACAACTGGGTGGACTTTTTTGCTATTTTATCAAGGAAATATCTATCAGAGTGGAAACTTGTATTCCTGGGCA
This sequence comes from Halobacteroidaceae bacterium, assembly GCA_003551665.1. GTDB lineage: Bacteria > Bacillota > Halanaerobiia > B1SED10-174 > B1SED10-174 > T1SED10-26. Next base: position 6,829 of record PUNE01000033.1, on the reverse strand, counting down.
TTTCAAATTTTTGGAGGTTTCCCGTGGAACTGTAGATTTTTACCCCTGAAGCTTTGGCTTTATGTAAGTGCTTTTCTGCCATGGCTAAAAGTTCTTCAGAACTGTTTGCGTCTTTGGGAAAAATGGCCAGCCCGATTTTAACTGGGAATTTTTCTTTGTTGTCTCCTAAAGAATGGATTTTTTCCTCTAATTCACTTTGCAAGCGTGATATCCCCCGAAAAATTTCTGAAGGAGAGCTGTCAGAGATCAGGATGGCAAAGCTTTTTTTATTGAAAAGGGTAAGCATTTCTCCTGCACGGGTCTTCTTTTGGAGAAATGACACAATTTCCTGCAAGTTTTTTTGTTCCAGCTTTTCCGAGGCGCTGTTCTCTAAATTTACTTCGATTATAGCTGTTCCCAGGCTTTTCCCCGTCCGCTTGGCTTTTTTAAATTCTCCCTCAAGGGTTAATTTAAAGCGGCTCAGGGTAAATAGGCCTGCAAAATCGTCGTAGATGGATTGTGTTTTTAACGTTTCAATTTTTTCTTTATTCCGTGCCTGGATCTTGAAAAAAATTATGCTATTCCCCAGGCAGTAAAGGGAGAGAAAACCGGAAAAAAAGATTAAAGAGGGAGAGCTATCCGGGGAAAAAAGGAATGAGGCCAGAAAAATAATAATAAAAACTAAACTGATAAGAAGATTAAGCCAGGAAAATAACTTCGATATTTGCCCCATCCTGCACTCTCCTTTCGAGAGGTCAAATTACTTCTGCCGTTATTACTCCAAAAATAATAAAAAAGCTATATCCCGAAAAACGAGAAATAGTCTTTGCCGGCTATTTCCCTCCGGGAGCCCGACGACCTTAGCCTTAAAGAAGAGCCTTAGGTTCGAAGCTTTGCGTCCCTGTTTTTCAACAGGTTTGCCTTTAACAGAGTGGTTTTACGATTTGATATTATCACAGTGTTAAAAGACAGTCAAGATTAATACATTTTTTTCGCTTTATTTTACCATTGTTAATTGGATAGGGCTGAGAATATTCAGTCATAAAAATGATTTGCCCAGAGAAAAGAAAAAGCTGCCCAAAAGGCAGCTTTATACAAGCTTTTGATTTTAATTATTATGTATGGGTTTTAAGCTCCAGCGACATCAATTGGGTTATTATGGTGGGGAGTATGGGCCGGAGTTTTGTCTTTGACCTGTTCAGGCAAATATAGTTTTTGTTCATCCAGATCCACCTTGGCCCCGTTATTTGCTAAAGCTGCTAAGGCGAATGAAAAGACCATTACAAAAACCAGCAGAAGGATAAAAAGCTTTTTTTTCATTAATAGACCTCCTTTATAGGTTATTAAAAAGCCTGTGGAGAAGGTTTAGAAAGTTTACCGCTCTTTTTCCCTGGGGTTTTTTCTGGATGGAAATAGTTTCTCAGGGAAAAAACCGGTTTGCAGTAACTCCCTATAAAGGGTCGTGGAGATTCACCTGAAAAATAAAGAAACCTATTTCCCCGGTTCAGAGAAATAGGCCAGATGAAACTCTATTTCTCTCCGGCAACTCGACTGCCATAGCCATTTCCGACCTTAGGCTCTAAGCTTTGCGTCCCTGCCTTTCGGCAGGTTTGCCCTTATACAGAGAATTACTTAAAAAAATTATACCATAGTAAGCACATGCAGTCAAGAAAGAGCTGGAAAATAATGTTTTTTGTGGAGGAAAGGATAAGGGGAAAATAATTTTCTGATGAAAAATTTTTTTCTATTTGACCTGGAGTTAACTCTAGGGCGTATAATTAAGTCAAAAAAAGAGGTGGTTTTTTTGAAGATAGGAGAGTTTTCCAAAAAGACAGGGTTGAGTGTTACTTCTTTACGGTATTATGATAGGCTTGGAGTGTTAAAGGCAAAAAGAGATGGGAAAGACAGGATATATTCCCCGGAGGAACTGGAAAAAGCAACTGTAATTATTTTTTTACAGGAAATGAACTTTGGTTTAAAAGAAATTAAAGAACTACTGGACCTGGACCAGAAAATGGAAGAGCACGGAGAAGGAAATATTCCAGAGGAAATAGTTAAAAGGGGAGAACAAATTCTGGAGGAAAAGAATGAAGAATTAAAAGGAAAACTAAAAGGGCTGCAGGAGGCTCTCGCCTATGTGGAGTACCTGAGGGAAAAAGTAAAAAGCCTGAGGAGGAATTGAAATGGGACAAATTGGACTTGGTCTGTACGGGTTTTCAGGGGTATACGGGGAAAAAGACCCGGTTTTGATAGAAGAAATGTTACTTAAGGCTGTCGAGGCCGGGGTTGACTATTTTGATGTTGCCCCAGTATATGGTGGAGCAGAAGAGTTTTTAGGTAGGGTTCTAAAACCCTACCGGGAAAAAATTGAAATTGCTACAAAGGGGGGTATTTCGGTAGATGGGCGCCCTGATGGCTCCTATAAAGGGATTAAAGAGGGATGCATCTCCAGCCTGAAAAGGTTAAATGTGGAATATGTTGATTACTTCCAGGTGCATTTTGTTGACCCGGGTACTCCGGTAGAAGAAACTGTTGAAGCACTCGAATCCCTGGAGAAAGAAGGTTTAATTAAAAAATATGGCCTGGGTCATTTTTCCAGGGAAAAGATCCGGGAATTCTGCAGAAAGGGGAAACCACATTTTATTCTTTCAGAAATAAGTCCGCTAAATATTGATGATTATTATAAATATAAAGAGTTTTGGGAGAAATATGGAGTTTGGGTGAATGCTATGGGTGTTACAGGTCGCGGGTTTTTAAGCGGCAAAATTAATGCAGAAACCAGGTCCTCCAAAGGGGATATAAGGAACCTGGATTCGCTTTTCCACCCCGAACTGTTTGATTGGCGCCAGGGAGTTTTGAATGAGCTAGAGAAAATAGGAGAAAAGTACCAAAAAACTCCTATTCAGGTGGCAATTAACTGGGTCCACACTCTACCAGGGGTAAAAAGAATCCTTGTTGGGCCGTCCAGGTGGTGCCACCTGGAGGAAAACCTGGGAGGAATTGGCTGGGAAATGGACGGAGAAGACCAGCGAAAGCTGGGCAAAATAATAGATTGTAAGGCGGGTGAAAAGAAAAAGAAAGCGATTGAGATTACCCGGCAAATTTTAAGTTCAGAATCCCCAACCAGGCAGGACCTTGTTTTTGTTATTGAAACCCTTTTTTCCCTTGAGCTAGAAAACGAAGGGGTCCTAAAAGAATTTTTTGGCAGGATAATTGTTGAGGGGGGGAGTGGGGGTAATCTTGAGATAATTAAGAACGAACTCAGAGAAAAGTACCTTGCAAAAATTGATGGATCCGCTGGTGGGTGAAAAAAGCAATGGAGAATAATTATTAGAGGATATACATCTTGAGAGGAGAATAAAAAGTTCCAAAAGAAATATTCCCGATTGGGGTGATTCTATGGAAAACGCAATTCTGGTGGAAGACCTCCAGAAATATTACGGGCCGGTAAAGGCCGTGGATGGTGTTTCTTTTAAGGTTTTGCAGGGTGAAGTTTTCACCCTATTAGGTCCTAATGGGGCAGGAAAAACCACCATTATTGAAATTCTTGAAGGTTTAAAAGAACCGGACAAGGGAAAATTAACAGTCCTGGGAATAAAAAGCAATAAAATTACTCCAGCAATGAAAGATCGGATGGGTGTTGTTCTTCAGGATACCAGGTTAATGGAACGTCTTACTGTTGAGGAAACTTTTAAACTTTTCGCTTCATTTTTTTCTCAGACCCTTCCCATCAACCAGATGATAAATAAGGTGGCCTTGGAAGAAAAGGCAAAAGCACGGGTTGAAAACCTTTCAGGCGGCCAGAGACAGAGGCTTGCCATCGGACTTGCTTTATTAAACAATCCGGATATTATTTTCATGGATGAGCCTACCACGGGCCTTGACCCCCAGGCCAGGAGAAATATCTGGGATCTTATTGAAGAATTAAAAGAAGAAAAGAAAACAATTTTTCTCACAACGCATTATATGGAAGAAGCAGAAAAACTTTCCGATTACATTTATATTATGGATCATGGCCAAATTATTGCCCAGGGGACTCCGGCGGAGCTGGTGGAAGGCCTGGACCAGGATAATGTAATCGAATTTTCCCTGGATTCTTCAATGGGGACCAAGGATCTGGAAGAACTTGAAGAAATTTTCCCGGAGTGCTTTTTACAGGATGACAGGGTAAATATTTATGTAAAAGAAATGGCTTCCTCCTTTTCCCGTTTATTGGCCTGGGCAGAAGAAAAGGGGTTTTCCCTGGAAAATTTAATGTTTCGTCGCCCCAACCTTGAAGATGTTTTCCTCGATCTTACGGGGAAGGGGTTGCGTGACTGATGAAACCGGTAATTAGTTTTTTTGGGGTTTTCATGTCCAGGTTATTCAGAGATAAATTTGCACTTTTTTGGTTGCTGGTTTTTCCCATGTTTTTACTCGGGATTCTTATCTTAATTTTCGGAAATGTAACTGGAGGACCGGATTCTTTTGAAACGCAGGTGGTTCTGGTTGACAATGATGGAGGAGAGATAGCGGAAATATTGGTTAATGTGCTTGAAACCATATCCGGGAACGAAAATTCCTGGTTAATCCTTTCGCAAACTTCAGATCTGGAAGAGGCCAAAAAAGGACTTTTCGCAGGTGATTTTCAGGCAATTTTCCGGATAGCAGATAGTTTTTCCCAGGACGTTATGGCTAACGTGGGAGGACAGTTTATGGGACAGGAGGAGGTTATTCCCGGGAGAGTTGAGATCCTCTGGCGAGAAGGGGTCCAGATGTCCAATATAACAGCAACAGCTTTAGAACAGGTTGTGGAATCCTTTGCAGGTGAGTTATACCTGGAAACGGGGCTTATGTTGCCCACGGATAGGGTCGAATTTAACAGAGAAATGGCTCAACCAGACCCCGAGGAGGGGACACAATTTAACTATGTTAATTACATTGTTCCCGGGATTATTTTAATGGCCTTTCTTTCAACGGGACTCGATGAACTGGTTACCAACATGACTTCTCCCAGGGATAAAGGGATTCTCCGGAGGTATTTTGCTACTCCTTTAAAAAGCAGTCACTATATTGGGGGACTCCTTTTATATATTATGGTAATTGCCCTGGTTCAACTTGTCATTATTTACCTTTTTGGAACCCGGGTTTTTTCTGCCAGAATTGAACTCTGGTCACCACTGCCAATGTTTTTTGTCGTCTTTTCTCTATTGGTTTTATTGGCAGTGGGTTTGTTGATTGCCGCGGTAGCAAAAAATGCTGATTCAGCAGGAAGACTTTCCAATATTGTGTTTTATCCCATGATGTTTCTGGGGGGACTTTATTTCCCCATTGAAGGAATGCCTGGGCCTATCCAACTGATTTCGGATATCAACCCGATCACATATTTAAGCAATGGCCTGCGAGAAAGCCTGGGAGTATTCTCCTCTCCCACCTCAATGGAAATGAATATTATTGTTCCCTTAATCTGGTTGATTGCTGGTGTGTTTATAGGGGTGAAAAGATTTAAATGGTATGTGGCAAAATGAAAATGGGAGGCGGGGGTTTCGTGAAAAGTTTACTCTTGATGACCACTACCCTCTGGAAAAATTTTTTCCGGAACAGGCAGGCAATTTTCTTTACCCTGATTTTCCCTCTGGTGTTTCTTTTGATTTTCGGTTTCATGTATGCCGAACAAGCAACTGGGCCCCGGGATATTTTGGTTGCTGTTTTTATTGAGGATCCCTCTGAAGGGAGAGAAATATTGAGCAATATTCTGGAATTTACCCCGGGGTTATCCTTAAATTACCTGGAGGTGAAGGGGGAAGTTGAAAAGACTGTTGCTGATAGAGGAGCCCATTTTGGAATAACCCTGGAGGACAGTGACCTTACCTTTTATTTTAATCCATTATTGATTCAACAAAACCCTCAACTGGAGCAGATGGCGAGGGGAATTAAGTCAGGCTTTGAAAGAGAGAAGGCTGGGGTTCAGGAGGTAATTAAGGTTGAAAGGGAGGCAATTTCCACAGGAACAGGGGAGGTTTCTCCTCTTGAATATATCTTTCCGGGGGCCATTGCTATTGCAGTGGTTTCCTCTGGGTTATTTGCAATAACCGGGTTTTATTTAACTTTTCTGGAAACCGGGGTTTTGCGGAGGATGGCAGCAACTCCTTTAAAAAAGGAAGTGTTTTTCCTGAGCCTGATTCTTACCCGAGTAGTTGTAGCGATTTTAGGTGCATTCCTTATTTTAGTTGCGGGGAGGGTTCTTTTTCGCCTTTCCTTTGAAATTAACTGGGTTTTATTTCTTCCCTATCTAGTAGTGGGAACTCTCCTTATGATGGCGCTGGGGGTTGTTATCACCCTGGTATTTAGAAAAAGGGAAAATGCCAACCAGTTTTCCGGTTTTCTGGTTACGCTCATGATTTTTTTCTCTGGTATTTACATTCCCCTGGAATTGTTACCTGGTTATTTACAGACAATTGGTCGCTTTTTGCCTCTAACCCATGTAGCCCAGGGTTTAAGAGGAACCATGGGCATAGAGCCCCTGGTTATTAGTGAATTCTGGGTAAGCTTTCTGGGGATGCTGGGTATTTCCATAGGGCTTTTATTGCTGGTCTCCTGGCGGAGTAAATGGGGGGAAAAAACAGCTTGAAGGATTAGTTGTGTTCTCCGGGGGAAATAATTTTTTAATTAATCAAGAGTTTTGAGGAAAAACTGCAAAAAGGTGCTTGACAGGGAAGAGCTCACGTGATAAGATTACAATTGCGCTTCAAAAAGTGGTCTTTGAAAACTGAACAGCGCCAGACGAGAGTGGATGCTAAAAGCATCACCAAGAATAAGAGAGTTTCAAGGATTAAACGGAGAGTTTGATCCTGGCTCAGGACGAACGCTG
>PUNE01000006.1 GCA_003551665.1 Halobacteroidaceae bacterium | reverse complement strand
CTTGCCAATTTGGGAGGCATACGATCGATAACTTCGGCTACTGAAGAGTATATGGTGTATAACGATGAAGCTACTTGGATAACTCAAACCAATATACAGAATGATAGAAAAGTAACAGAGGCAGGAGTTACCGGACAAGGCGAGTTAATAACCGTTATGGACAGCGAATTATATGGAGGAGCATCTGATAATCCCGATCACGAGATGTGGGAAGATCCGGATGGAAATCCAGTAGGAGATAACCATCGGAAGATACAGGAACATTATGTTCCTGACACTGCTGATGGGGATTTAAATGATGGTATATATCACGGTACACATGTAGCCGGTACCGTTCTAGGTGAAACATCTCCTTACGGTGAGTATAGTAATCATGACGGCAATGCTTTGGAGGCTAGGTTGATATTCCAAGATGTTGACGACACCGATGATCAATATGTTGGTTTACCTGATGATATGTATGAACATGGGTGGGAACCCTCTTATGACTCAGGTTCAAGGGTTCACACTAACAGCCTTGGAGGAGGGTCAGGTTACGGCGGAGAAGGTTTGAACGGAGATCTATTCCTCTGGGATCATAAAGACTATAATATCCTTTATGCTATGGGAAATGCCGGACCGGGAGCTAATACATTATCTCAACAACCAGAGGGTAAAAATATAATCAGTGTGGGTGGGGTGACGAATTATCCCAACCATAATACAATGTATTCTTCAAGCAGTAGAGGTTATGCGGACGATGGAAGGATAAAACCCACGGTTCTCCATGTTGCGGAGGGCCTAGTCTCTGCTGATCAAGGTTATGATGATTATACCGCCCTCCAGGGTACCAGCATGTCCACACCTGGGATTGCCGGACAGGCGGGACAGATCAGACAATATTACGAGGAAGGATGGCATGTTGACGGTACACCGAATCCAGACGAAGGTTTCAATCCGAGCAACGCTTTGGTCAGGGCAACTCTGATCAACGGTGCGGTAGAGATAACAGGTGATGGAGCTTACAATAATGACAATAGATTCCCGAATAATGATCAAGGATTTGGAAACAGTAGATTAGATCGAGTACTGAGTTTTGAAGGTGATGATAGAGATTTGATACTTTATGATTCATGGGATGAAGGAGTGGAGCTAGATACTGGCGAAACATGGACGACTGAATTCCAAGTAGATGATCCGGATCAGGAATTGGAAGTGACATTAGCTTGGACAGATTATCCTGGATCTGATGGATCTGATGCAAGTGACCCTGCTATAGTGAATGATTTAGATCTAGAGTTAGATGCACCTGATGGAAATAGGTATGTAGGAAATGCTTTCACGGGTAATGACCCCGGTTACTCAGAAGCAGACCCTGATGATAACCCATGGAACGGTCTTCGAGACGGTGAATATGATGGATTGAACGTTGAAGAAAATATCCTTCTTTTACCGGATGAGAACGGGATAGAAGATGGAACTTATGAAGTGACCGTTACTGGCCACAATGTTCCTCAAGATACACAACCCTTCGCTTTGGTCGTAAGCGGTGGAGTTGTAGACGCTGGACCGACAGTTGCTGTAACTGATCCCCAGGGCGGAGAGACTTGGGAATTTGGCGATACTGAAACTATACAGTGGGATACTGAAGAGGACGAAGATCCCATAGGTTCGGTGGATATCGAATACAGCATAGACGGCGGAAACACTTACGATACTATCGCTTCTAGAATTGATGATACAGGCAGCTATGAGTGGGAGATACCAGATGAGACCTCATCAGAATCAGTTGTTAGAGTTACCGCACATGATACTGGAGATCTCAGCGGTTCCGATACGAGTGATGCATTCACCCTTTTAGGCTCGCCTCCAGCACCCCCGGAGAACCTTGATGTCGAGCTTCACGGTCTAGCCATGGGGACACTTTTTGAAGACGATGTTTCTGAAGATAAAGGATACGACTCCACTGGTGATGTGAATACCTGGGAGATCAGGGATCATGGATCTACAGAAGGAGATCAGTCATGGGACTGGGGAGATACCGAATATGATAAAGCCGGTGAACTCAGTAGTTTGATATCTCCTGAGATAGAGATACCAGAGAATGTTGATGAGGATGAAGGAGTTACCTTAACCTTTGATCATTGGAGAGACTTTGCTCCAGAAGACTTTGGTTCATATTGGGACGGCGGCAATTTGAAAGTTTCAACTGAAAGTGCTGATCCTGAGGGAGAATGGAATTTGGTCGAAGATCCCGAACCAAGTTATGATGATACACTTGGAACAGGTTATGAAAATCCCATAGAGGGTGAACAAGCTTGGGTTGATTCTCAAGATTGGGAAGAGGTAACAGTTGATTTAACAGGAGAGACCGACGAATCTATCGAAGGCGAAAGTATATGGTTAAGATGGGACGCCGGTGTTGAAGATTGGGACGCTGATGGCAGAGAAGGATGGCGCATCGACAATATCCATATAGAAGGATTGATTGCAGAAGAAGACGGCGACGATCACAACCTAGTCAGTTGGGACACGAGTGAAGACGATCCCGATGGTGTTTCACATTACAACTTATATAGAGCAGAAGAACAAGATGGGGAATATGAAGAGATAGCTACTATAGATGCTGACGGTTCCGCTAGGTACGAATATCTAGATGAAGATAAAGGCGCTGCAGATGATATATACTGGTGGTACACAGTAGAAGCAGAAGATGATGCTGAACAGGTTTCAGAGGAAGAAGGGCCAGTACAAGAGCCTGGAGCAAGTCCGATCTCACTAACAGACCCGAGTCCATCAGACGAGGCAGAAGCCGTAAGCACCGATGTTGAATTGAGTGCTTTAGTCGAGCACGATGAAGGAGAATCTGTAGATGTTTTCTTCTACGATGGAACAGATCAGCTTATAGATACTGACAATAACGTAGCCGACGGTGATCGTGCAGAAGTTGAATGGGATGATTTAGATCATGGCACTACTTATGAATGGTATGCTTTTGCTGAAGATAATGATGGCGAAACAGCTCAATCTTCGGTATGGAGTTTCACAACCATAGATGCAACCGGCCCCATAAGTCCAACAGATCCAGAGCCGGAAGACGGCGCTGAGGATGTTGATACTGATGCAGAGTTGAGCGTATTTGTCGATCATGATGAAGATGAAGATATGGATGTCACCTTCTTTGAGGCTTTAAACGATGACGAGATAGGTACAGATTGGGGAGTATCTAGTGGAGATCGAGCGGAAGTAACATGGGATGATCTTGACTATGATACAGAATACGGGTGGTACGCTGTTGCTGAAGACGATGACGGTGAGACAGCCGAATCATCAGTATGGAGTTTCACGACCGAAGACCCTGGACCTTTACCGCCTTCGGATCCGCAACCTGAAGACGGAGAGACCGGACTCGGTACAGACGTCGAGTTGAGCGTTCTCGTGGAGCACGAATCCGAGTTAGATACTAGTTCTTACTATCCAGCGGAATATGGTGACCCACCGACCAATCACAGAGCTCCGTCTCAGAGAGAGTTAACAGACGAAGTACTTATCAGATGGGACT
>PUNE01000108.1 GCA_003551665.1 Halobacteroidaceae bacterium | reverse complement strand
TCTCGGTTAAGGTATATATAACACTCTGAGCGGGCCCATTCTCGAAGCGTCGGCGACTCAGGTATATCGACAGACCACCGACCGATGGCAGACTGTTCGGGTTCGAGAGCTGGGTATTTTTCGATGCTGCTGTCTATCTGGATACGTTCGTCGACAGGGTCCGCGGGCCGTTCAAGCACCATCGCAAAGCCCTCACCCGGTAGATCGAGTTCGGTGCGATCCGCGACAATGTTAGACTCAACTGTCACATTTGGCGCAACGGCATCAACTCTGATTTGGTAGCCCGTGTTTGCGTCAAGCCCGACGAGAGTTGTCGAGGTCGTGACGGCGTCGAGTACATCCACGGTTTCGAAGTCGGTGTATCCCGACGAACGGGCGGCGTCAATCTCGTCACTACGTTTAACGAGTATTTCTTCGGTCGCGTTTGCTGGATCGTCGATCGATATCTGGATGCTCTCCTGGTCGATGTCGGTGATCTCGACCGTCGGTGGGGAGACCGCTGATATTGCCGCTGTGGTCACAAAGTCCGTCGTAACGTCATCTGTCTGCGTCCGCGCCCTGACTTCGTACTCAACGCCGTCGTCGGTATCTTCGAGTGTCGCTTCGGCTGTGCTATCGAAGGGGATTGTCGCGAGTTCCTCAAATTCATCTCCAACGCGACGCGTTTCGATAACCGTCTCACCGTTGTTAATGTCGACATCCACTTCGATGCCGATCTCACCGACCGTGTCAGTGTCGAGATCAACTGACTCGACGGCCGGGAGGTCGGTGACAAACTCCTCACTCGGATCTGACGTTGCTTGTACAACCATTACTCGTCAACCTCCACGACAACACGCACAAAGTATGACTGGCCGTTTAACAGGCCAGTCGCTTCGAATGATTCAGTGCCGCTATCCAACAAGACGAGCTCCATCCACGTTTCGCCGCCGTCAGTTGAGATCTCAACGACGACGCGATCCTCGTCAGTTGAGTTGAGCGTCCACTGGATATCGACTGATCCAGTACCTACATTCGAGACCGAAACCTCAGTTGGAGCTGGTAGAATAGCGGTGACTGTCTCTTCGTTGGAGAGTGTCGACTCAGCTCCATCTGACTCGGCACTTACACGGTAATACCAGGTCTGACCTTCGCCAGGGGCGTCGGTAAGTGTTGTTGAGCTTGTCGTCTCGACGAGCTCATAGTCCTCAAAATCTGAGCCTGGTGTTGACGAACGGTAAACATTGTACTTCGTCTCTGATTCGTCGGACCAAGATAGGCCGACACTTCCGTCGTCATTCGCCACAATATCGTCCAGTGTCGGAGTTGTGGCGTAGGCGACCGTCAATCTCGGACCCGCGGTAAACGAGCGTGCTGATCCACCACGCTCGTTAGCGACTATAGTGTCAAAACCGTCAACGTAGTTGCTCCCACCGCCACCACCAGCTGCCTGCGTGAAGCCTTGATCGGAGACTGACCCACCACCACCCCCATACCAACCACCACCGCCACCGCCTCCTCGAATACCGCGTCCCGAACCGCCGCTACCGCCTGAACCGAACTCTCCGTCATCACCCTCACGGCCACTTCCCGCTTCGCCGCCGTCTGTTTGTGTCCCGCCACCTCCACCGCTGGAGCCGCCGCCACCACCCGAGCCATCTTCGCCTTCGAGCGGGCCACCATCACCACCAGTCGCGTTTCTAGAAGCGGATGTCTCTTCGCCTGCACCACCGCCGCCTGCGCCGACCGCTAATCTATCATCAAGACCCGGCCCGTCCCGGATGTCTATCGCGCCCCCTCCGGTTATGCCACCACCACCAGTCGTCAAGCCAACTTGAAAAGACTCTCCGCCTTCTGTCAACAAAAAACCCGCTGCGAAACCGCCTTGACCGCCCGCATCTGTTGAGCCAGACTCGCCAGCTTGCCCCTCAAGTTCGACTAAAACGCGCTCGACGTCATCTGGTACCGTCCACTCTCCCTCATCTGTGAATGTCTCGGTTGTCATTATATCACTTCCTCGCTAAAGTCGTCGATTACATCCTTGCGTTTGTCTCCAGGCAACTGACGACGGAGGACAACACATTCGAGAGTCCAAACGTAGACATCTCGTTCGATACTTGGAGTCTCGTCGGTCGCGTCGACAAGGACTGCCCACACAGCGCCGCGATTGTCTCCTTCGGGAGTGAGGCCGATCAACAACGAGTCGACGTTGTCAAACGCTTCGAGTCGCTCGCGGTAGTAGGGCTTTCCACCAGCCTCGCCAACGCGGATCGTCTGCTCTTGGGCGGCGTCGACGAGTTTCTGCAGTGCAGTGTGTCTTGTACGCCCATCACCTTCTGCCGACTCTTTGAAAACAAACGTCGGTTCAATTTCGCTATTCGGTTGAGTATCAAAAACCTGGCCTTCTAAAAAGTCAGCTCTGACTGTTCCGATATCCGTGTCAATTGTCCAAGTCATTAACTACCCGCCCCGCGCTTGCTGCGGTCGGCTTTATCGTCGAGCACGCCCTCAGCGATGCGGATGATGTGGCCTTCGTCGGTCTCGATCTCGCCGTCAATGATAAGCGAGAGACCTTCGAGTGCCTCTCGCACCGCTTCGGCCATATCGCTTGCACCTCCTGTCGATCCTGGTGTTGACGTGCTGCCGGTTGACGCCGACGAACCGCCATCCGTCGCAGCCTCCTCAGTTTCAACGTCGTCGATCTCTGGGACACTGCCGTCAACGCTGACTGCCTCAAACTCGTCGGCTGGCGCGCTGTCGGTCTCGACGTCGGCCTCCTCGACGATGTCATCACCACCACCGATGTTGACGCCGGGGATGGCGTTCACCTTATCAATAAGCCAGTCGATGCTGTTTGTGATCGAATCGATAACGGCCGAGGTCGTGTCCTGGATGCCGAACAGGTTGTTGTCCCAGACCTCGCGGGCTATGCGGATGGGTGGATAGAATCGCTCGACCATGTCTCTCGCGCCGGCAAGTCGCCCAGTCAACCACTCGACACCCTCGCCAGCCCGACCGGCCAACCACGTGACCGTTTCGACTGGGTCGATCCAGCCAGAGTGCCACAGCGCGCCGAACCCTGCGATAAGGCCGGCGAGGGGTAACAGGACCGGCAGCAGTGGGATCGCGGCCGTCACGACGCCAGCAATCGATGGGATGACCGCGCCGAAGTTGATCGTCGATAGGGCGATCGCCGCGATCCCCAGGCCCTGCATGGCCGGCGCGGCCGCATCGAGCGGTCCAAGCATCCCACTGGCCTGCAGTCGGATGTCGTCAAACGACGACCGCAGCGTGTCCATCGTCGTCAGCGAGTCGTTGGCCGCGTTGGCATATTCGTCGGTCATCGACGTGCCGGCCGCGGTTTCGTCCGCCAACGATGCCATCGCTTCCTCTCCGAGTCCCAGTTCTTCGATGAGCGCTTCGGTGTCGCCGTCGGCTTCCTCAACCGCCTGGCCGAAGTTCGAGCGCAACTGCCGGCCGGTGAAGCCACTCTCCTCGCCGAGACCAAGCTCTTCGATGAGCGCTTCGGTGTCGCCGTCGGCTTCCTCAACCGCCTGGCCGAAGTTCGAGCGCAACTGCCGGCCGGTGAAGCCACTCT
>PUNE01000067.1 GCA_003551665.1 Halobacteroidaceae bacterium | reverse complement strand
TCTTCCCGCTTAATTATTCTCCATCCCCGGTGGTGAAAATGAATTCACCCATCAGGGATCCCGCCATTTCCCCGGCCATGCTGACTGCATCAGTGAAACCTTCAGCATCCTCTTCAAAAACATAGGCTTCGCTGTAGAAAATATCCCAGCTGTAGACGGTCAGGGGATCCAGTTCAAAAGGCAGGGGGTACTGATCAGCATTGACCACCACATCTTCAGCCACCAGCCAATCCGTGGCATCAAAAACTGAAATACCGTGAATCAGCACAGCCTCTTCCGGCCATTCTCCCTCTATATCCAGGTCCCAGCTAAAGGTAGGCATTAACTCAACGTCAGTTGCTTCATGAGCGGGATTTTCCAGCACCACATTATAGGGGGCCAGGGGCTCAATGGAACGGGTCAGGGGCTGTCCCTCACCATAAGCATTATAGGGTTCTACTTTATAATATGTTTCTTTAAGCCCCAGCTGCGGACTGAAATCATTGTACTGCCCCACCAGGATGGGATCCTCATCTTCATCACTGATATCCACATACTGAGTTATATTTCCAATATGCTCATAGCTATTGCCGTCAAAGCTGCGGTATACAGCATAACCATCAGCCTCGGGAACCGGGCTCCACTGCACTTCGATGGACAGGCTGGAATCGTCGGGTATCGAGGAAATGTCCACCCGCTGACCTTCAGGAGTTTCATAGATATCCGGGTCGATATCCAGGTCCATCTCTTTTTCCATCATTTCCCGCTGATCGGAATAATAGCCAAAATTCTTACCCAGGGTCATGGAAATAAGGCCGATCCAGTCCAGATCTGCGGGAGGATCACCTTCGTCAATGTCGTTATCTACCACTACCGGGATAAATTTTACCACTGCATTATCATTATCATCATAGGCCAGGATCCGAATAAAGGAATCTCCGTTAGGATGGCGGGTGGTATCAATTACCGCCTGTCCCTCATCGGTATCCACAGCAAAGGACTCCCGGGGGCCTCTCTGAACTCCACCAAAATTTACATAATATACGAAGGTGGGACGATCTCCCTCCACGGAAAATTCAATTTCCAGGTCTCCCGATACTACCTCTCCCCTTTGCACACCATCCACTTCAATATTGGGAGGTGTTCGGGACCAGTCGGGATTGAAAGCCCGGCGGGAGGGCAGTTCCAGCATCTTAGTTTGATCCTCTTCCAGGCGGAGGTCCTGAACCCGAACCAGACCCCGCTCGTCCTTGATAACTATCAGATCAAAGGACTGATCAGCCCAGGCTTCCATCTCAAAGTACCCATCTTCATCAGTTTTTACCTTGCTCCCGAGGGCTTTTACCTCGGCTCCTTCCACGCCCGGTCCTCCCCGGCCATCTGTAACATAACCTTCAAGATTTCCCGTTGGCCGGAAATCAAAAACCTGCTCGCAGCCGGTAAAGACCAGCATCAGAAGCAAAACAAGCAGCAGAGCAGAATATTTCTTCATTTTCAACCTCCTCTATAAAAATCTAAAGCCCCAAAAATTGTGTAAAAGGGTCACCTCCTTTTTCCATTTTTCGGGCTATAAGTTACTAATTCGCGGGCTGCCGGGACCATCCTTTTTCCCGGCCTCCAGTTCTGACTTTCGAAAGAACAACAGCGCCCATTAAACACCTTTTATTGTTGAGCACTCCTACTCCAACCTTAACATCATAAACCTGTAGCCCTATTCTTTTTCCGCCTGAAAAAAGTTCAAAAAAAAAGAGCCCCGGATCAGGGGCTCCCCCGTAGTTCGAATTCACTTTCCATTTTGTAAGCTACCATTGTGCCATCTTCCATATTGTATTCGGCTTTTTCAGCCCGGAACCAGCTCCCATCCGGCCTGATTACATATACATTGCCGATAGCAGTGAGCAGGTCCTTTTCCTCTTCAATTAAAACTTCATCAGCCTCAAGTTCCATGTCATCATGAAGAGCTTCAACTGAACCTTTAGCCAGAACTTCACCCCGCTGTTCCCACATTTCCAAGGTATCAGACCACATTTCTACCATTCGCTCTTCCCCATTTTCCTCTCCATTCTCCTCCCCATTTTCCTGCCCTCTTAAATAATACAGGGTTTCAACCCGGCCGCCGCTGAAAAAAATATATTCTTCTTGCAAATCCATCCACATTTTCTCGCTCTTAACCTGATTTTTTCTTTGAACTGCTACCACGTTCTCTTCCAGGGTCAGCTCTTCTTCTTCTCCCAGGTACTCACCCCGCAGGGCATTGATAATCATTTCTTCATACCTTATTTGCACTCCATCCTCAAAATGCACCACATCATCTTCCAGGAAACGAGCTGTCTCAGCGTCGATAAAGACCTTTCTCTCTGCAGTAGCAGAAACAGCAATCAAAACCAATAAAAGCATCAGGCCAATTATTTTCCTATTCATCTGTTTCACCCTCCAGTTCAAAAATCATTTGGACCCCGCCGGTAAAAATCATTTCTTCTGTTTGTAGAAAAACGGTCATCTCTTCTGCTTCAATACTGGTATCACTCATCTCCCCTATTACTTTAACGGGAGAATGTAATGATTCCTGTTCTTTGGAGTAGATCATTTTATCACTCTCCAGCCAGTCTCCGCCAGGTCTTTCCATTCGAACCCCAAAAAGAGTAAGGTCTTCCGTAGGGGTGTGATAATGGGCCTCATCAACAGTAAAGGTTATATATACCTCTCCTTCCCGGTAAAAATAACCTTCTTCAATATCCTGGAGTATTAATTCCTCCCCGGTTTGGCCGGAACCCCCTTCCTCGGGATCAATTATGGACTGCACTTTAATCCTCCAGATCATTTCTCCTCGACTCCAGCCCACTACTTCATTGCCACCCAGGCGGAAATGGAAGCGAATTTCCTCCTGCTCTCCCAATTCCAGGACAAAATCCCGGGATTGAAAATACCACATAACCCCGACCCCTATTAGAATCAGGAAAATGCTCAGGAGTAATATCATTTTCCATCTCATTTTAAAATAGGTCATCAAAGAGATCCCCCAGTTCAAGATCAAAAATCATGGGATCTTCAGGAGTACTCAACACCTGGATTTTCTGCCCGGGGAAGGCCAGGATCTGATATTGCACCAGGAATTCCTCTTGCTTATGATCATAGGAAAAAACCAGCTGCCGACAGTGCAGGTCCCAGGACAAACGGATCGCCGCGGTATCCAGGTCCTGATCTTTTATATCGTAGGAAAGAACTCCCTCCAGCTTAATGTCTTCTGTAGCCTGCCAGGCCCCCTGGCTTTCCAGTTTGATATGGGTAAAAGGAGAAGGGTTAAATCGATAGCCCAGGTCCAGTTCCAGGTTTTCATAATTAAAACCTGCGCTGAACACAACGTCTTTCCATTCCCGGGCTTCTAGGCTGTAGCCCGAAGCCAGCCGCAGGCTGGTTTGAGGAGTCCGATAGCGAATCTGACCGGAAACATCATCAAAGGTCTGATCCATAAAATCTCGTCCTGAACTGAACCGAGCCTCCCAGGGACCATAGTTTAACCTTAAATCTGACTTTAATTCTGATTGCCGGTCCTGGAAATCAAAACCAAAGGGGCTTTCACCAAAGGGTTCCCGGTGGGTATAGGTCCAGGTCGA
>PUNE01000121.1 GCA_003551665.1 Halobacteroidaceae bacterium | reverse complement strand
CAGTGAAGAGAAAGCAGTGAATGCTGCTATCGAACAGACACAGCAGTTGGAGTTGTGATCGACACTCCACTTTCAATCAGACCCATAGCAATATGGTGTCTGAGATACAGATTACAACCATGAATCAGACAGATGAACGACTCGAAAAAGTTGAACGAATTGTCATCCCGTTTGAAATGTTTAAGAAAACACTCAAACGGAATTATTTAGGTGAGCCAGATAGGTGGGGACGAAGTTACGTGCTTCGTCTCTATCCACCATTCGAAGAAGAAATGGAAGTTGAATATTATGAGAGTGAAAAAGGTCGGCACTACGATAATAATTGGAATGAAAAACCATTCCATATCCGACCTGAATTGATCATCTTTGAAGGGATTGAGGGTAAGTTTAAACCTGAATGGCCTACAGAGACGACTGAACGTAGCCATCTTACCGAAGAGGAGATTCAAGAAGCAGGTGGCATTGACGCAGCACTCGAAGAATCACGAGAATGGTTCTGGAATGAACTGAAATACGATCTTCCCGATTCATTCGATTTGGGTAATGTGCAAGGGGTTGGTTCGTATCCTGTTGAACTTGAATGGATGTTTGAAGAATAACCAACTAATCATTTTCCGTGGATTCCAGGCAACTGGATTGATCCACGATAATCAGCTTAGGTAGTACACCAATGTCGAAAGCAGATACATCCACGACTGTGGAACAGCCTGTTGAACAGAACGACTTTGAACAACTTGAAGAGCGGATCATCAAAGTGCTCGATGAGAAGTATGATATTCGGAGTGTTCAGCACTTGGAGAGTAGTGATAGAGTGGTGGTGTGGGTCGATACGAAGATGCTCTACAACAGTACGATGCAACGTCTGATGGACGAGTTTACTGACGAGAACATCACCATCAGTGTTAGTATGACTGGAAACACGATCTGTCAGAAGATCACTGTTCACGTTTAGAACAGTTCCGCTGACGTAGGCCTTCCTCCACATACGTACCGTAGGTACGTTGTGTAGATTGCTGAACGTGGTTCAGCACGCTCCAATTTCCCTGTTTACTTTCATCGGGATACAGGCAACTGTGTTCCGAATGATAATGCTTCAGGATTCTCTGAAAGAGGATTCTGAAGACTTATAATACGGAGTATTATAATGAAAAGATACGAACTAAACAACAGAGTGTACGTACTCTGTAACGAACAGTTGTACAGAGAAGAGGGTACATCGAACCATCCGATTGATACGACGAAAGAGTGTTGGGATGCAGTGGTGTTTCGTGGTATGGTCGGTGAATTTGAATGCCATGACGGAACTTGCATTTTCATTCCTGAGAATGGAGTGTCATTCAGAAAAGTGGAACAAAAACCACTGGGAGAAACGATCACCAAACTAACCCGAATTGAAAGTTGCTCGGAAAAACGGAAGGTGAAAGCATGAAAACAGATCACTGTCGGAAATATGGATGTGAGTACGAAGAACCAGATGCAGTTATCGTTGAAGACGATGCAGTGATCTGGCATTACCAGTGTATCCATCAACCAACGAAGGTACACTACGGTGAGTTTGATACAGTGAGTGAACCGATGGGACCACGGTGTGAGAACACTGAAGTGATCCGCTTCGATCTTCAGTACGTCGAATACGATGGAAAACGGTATTCCCCTGAAGAGTTGTTTGAAGTTGAACACTCTGAAGTGGAGGCTGCGTACATCGAACTGGAAATTGAAGCCTATCAGAGTGAAGTGTTAGACCACACTCACCCACCGTACAAACCTGAAACGGAGATTGAGATTATCAGCGTAGATCCTGATATGGACAGTGGTCATGTGAAGTTGGCTATGGACACCGAATACGGATATGTGAAAGTGAGGTACGAACCATGACTAAATCCGATAACTACAGTGACGGTACTGAACGCTGTTGCCCCGACTGTGGTTCAAAAGGTGAGTATCGGTGTTCAGATCGACATCGGAGTTACTACACCTGCGAAACGCACGGCGATTACACGGTTCACGACTACTAACCATGATGAAAACAGCCGAAGACCACTGTCCGAAATGCGATGAAATACACAATCGCGGGAAAAAGAAAAACTCAGATGATTCACCATGAGAGAAACTGAACAAAAATACGACATAGAAGAGGTAGTGGAATACTGTAAAGAACAACTTGATGCAGAAGTCAAAGACATCGATGAAAGAACACAGAAGTTTGGAATGTGGACAAGTGAGTGTTTATCATTGAATCCACACCACAAACGAGCTGGTTGGGAAATCGGAGCAGCCAATGCCGGTCCAGAAAATAAACTGTTCGCAATAATCATCTACAACCCATGAAAGCAGAGATACAGTTCACAGACGATGTATGGTATCAAGACACAGAGATTCATGCTGCAACGATCCGACGAAATGGCTGGGTTACTGTACAGTATGAGTATGAAGGTGGGAAAGAACACTTCCCACCGAATGTAGTACGGGGTGTCATCGGTGATCAGAACGTAGAGTACGAATAAGCATCACACTTCTATTCAACTTTCAAGAGGGTAGTGGCAACACTTACCTTCTATCGAATACGAAAATATGACAGAGGTAGACATTTTCGACAGTATCGATGGAGTACAGCACAATCCGAATGACAACCTACCAGCACGGTCGAAACCAGACGTTGACAACTACTACTCAACTCTTCACACCTACACACGAATGGCTGCAAGAGGGGAACAGAACGGTATCATCGTCGTTGGCCGTCCTGGTATCGCAAAATCCTACCAGATCGAAGAGACACTGAAAGATGAAGTGAAAGACGACGAATCAACCTGTTGGGATTACTGCATCAGGGCTGGTTACGTCTCACCAATGGCGTTGTACGAAACGCTCTATGAGAACCAAGCTGAAGGTAACGTGTTGGTGCTTGACGACGTTGATGGAGTGGCAGACCATGACACTGCTGCATCGTTGCTGAAAGGTGCCCTGGAAGGACAAGGTTCTTCAGACAGTCGAATCGTTGAATGGGACTCTAACTCTAACAAACTGGGTGAAGACGTTCCACAACGGTTTGAGTTTAGAGGATCAATCATCATGGTCTTCAACGAAGTGCCTGAAGGGAACGAGCATTTCCAGGCAGTCAAAAGCCGGTCGATGCACTATGACCTTCAGTTCACGTTTGAAGAACGAATGCAACTCATCAAAGAAGTTGCGAAAGCGAACTACGAAGGGCTATCGTATGGAGATCGGATGGAAGTAGCAAACTGGTTGATTGAATACACCACCAGTGAGATGGACAACGTAGACCTTCGTTCACTGTTCAAGTGTTTCGACCTTCGGAAAAGTAGTGTCCTTAGTGGACATGAATGGAAGCTCCATGCAGCAGAGCAACTGGGTATCAGTAAAGACACGATCATTGCTACTGAGGTGATGAAACAGACCGACACTGTGAAGGAAGCAGCCAAAGCGTTTGAAGCGAACACTCACCACAACATCAAACGATTCTTTGCAGTGTTGGGTGAAGAGGTTGAAAAACAACTCATCTTGGAGTTAGAAGACGAATACCCAACGAAGGGGGATGCCATCAAAGAGTACGGAGAAATCACTGGCAACTCCAAAGCAACGTACTACCGTCGATT
>PUNE01000071.1 GCA_003551665.1 Halobacteroidaceae bacterium | reverse complement strand
TCAGATTGCTCAGCCCGGTTCCATACATATCTGTCCCCGCAGCAAGCCCCCTATAGCCCAGGAAAATTAATAAGAATACC
This sequence comes from Halobacteroidaceae bacterium, assembly GCA_003551665.1. GTDB lineage: Bacteria > Bacillota > Halanaerobiia > B1SED10-174 > B1SED10-174 > T1SED10-26. Next base: position 3,538 of record PUNE01000071.1, on the reverse strand, counting down.
ACGTACAGGGTGGCAAATCCCCCCAGGAAATTAAAAAAATAGCGGCGGAGATAGATGAATTCCTTTTTAATCTGCGCAGTTAATAGCACCAGGCTGCTCATTTCTGCCCCTCCTTCCCACAATCTCCAGGAATACTTCCTCCAGGTCAATTTCCTGGCGTTCAATAGATTCTATGGGAGAGTTATTTTCCCGAAGAATATCCAGGATAATATATAGATTTTCCATTTTTGCGGGTGGATAATCTAATCTTGATTATAAGATTTCATTTATTCTCCTTCTTAATTCTTCGTAATCTTCTTCATCAGGATAGATATCTTCCATATTGGGATAGATATATTCTTCGGTCATTTCCTCAAACTTTAGATCTTCACGCTCCAACTCTTCATGTCTGATCGTCAGTCCGTAAGGTCTCAATGTCGTCGCCAGTAATATCAAATACTGCCTGTTGAATTGTTCTACTCCTTTTTCTCCATAGGTATCTTCCAGGTACTGGTACCATTCTGTGGACCGATCGTTGAATAGTTTATCGGATTCAGCCACTAAATCCCATGCTTTTTCCACAAATTCCATACTCTCTTCCCTATCGAGATCATCAATCTCATTCAAAGCCATTGTCATGTATACTTTGGCCTTGGCCAGTGGGTTGGCAGGATTGGTTGCATACATCCTGTTCAATCTACCTGTAAGTTGGGATCCGTAGCCATCATCTATTCTCTCGATAATATTCTGTAAAGAGTCATTCTGAAAAAGATCTCTCAGCTCATCACTTAAATCCAGATTTCTTCTCTGTAGTCTTCTCATAGGATAAGCGTAGGTAACCGGATTCTTTACCCCGCCAACATTTTGTGCTTCTGAGTAAGGAATATCGTATTCCACTTCGTACTGGGTTGGTGTTTCATCGATGCCTTCCCGGTAATAGAATCTGGTTTCATTGGCCAGTTTCACCATATTCAATGCTGCAACGAAGCTGGATTCATAAGTATTAAACCCGCCCAGATATCTAACTGCTATGTTGACCATATCTTCATCTATAACCTCGATTTTAGCTCCACCAAAAGTCTGATAGAGTTGATATCTGTAAAAAATATCATCGCCATCTTTTAAGAAGTCCGTCTCCACCGCTTCTCCTCTGAGATGATGATGGGAAAAGTATCTACTGACTCCCCTCTGATATTTGATCCTATCGGCTTCTTTCTGAACATTATCAATCAGCCGATCAGGATCCATCAGATCCTCCCCTTCAGGAGTCTCATGTTCATAGGGCTGAAGTATAACCTCGCCCCATATTCCCGTAAATCTCCTTTCCCTGAAGAACTGGTCGGTCATGGCCCGGGCTGATTGCATCATCTCTGCTTTTTGTGCTTCTCCCTGGAGTATGGATTCAAGGCCACCTATTATGTTTGGGGAGGCAAGAGTAATAGCTCCTGTGAGCAGAAAAATGATGAGAAAACCTGAAACCCTGGAAATAACCGGCTTCGATATCAGGGCTTTTCCCGCTTTAATCTCCCGTTTAAAAATACTATCACCCTCCATAGGTTGGTAATCAAAACCTAATTATCAGAATTTTAATAAGTTGAACCCGGTTATCTTTAGATCTACTTTTCAACTAGTTCCCCTTTTATGAGCCCAAAAACTTTTCAGGAGTTAAATCCCTCCCCTGTTAATTTTTTAAATTATTGGGACTCCTTCTCAACCATATCCTCATTATAGGTGAAGAGTAAAGTTAAATCCCAATGCCCGGCGAGGGTATCCCTTTCTTCCCCTTCTATTTTAAACTTTACTGCATCAATCTCGGGAAATGAAGTTAGCGTATTAACTATTGAATATATGGTTATCCCTTCACCTGCGGTTCCTCCCCAGTGTTCTTCTACTAAGTTTTCACTAAAATCTACAATAAATAAACCATCATCCTTTTCATATACTCCTAATATTCTGGTATTTTCGGGAATGGTTCCTACCAAATTGTTGGAGGTGGGGCCGGCAATTAACTCCTGCAATGTATTCAGGTATAAATTTTCTTTTTGAACTTTCCTATTCTCAGTCCTTAAATAGCTGGCTTGAGGATTGCTAAAATACAGTTCAACCTCCCTGTAGGTTTCTTGATCAACTATTTCCCCCTTGGCCCCGAGTTCCAGGCTTCCCAGCATTACTATCAAAACCAAAACCAGACCCCAAATTCCCAAAAATTTTAACTTCCCTGGGTTCATTTAAATGCCCCCTTAGAATAGGCGGTTTAAACCTTATCTGTACTCTAAATTCAATAAACTGGCCTTTTTTCCTTTTAGACTCATCAGCAGCACTTCAGGATTATCCAATAATTAAGCCCTGAATTTTTCTTCCGGCAAATTAAAATATCTCCAGGACGGATTGATTTCGGTTGTAAAAAAACCCTGGCCGGCAATGGGTAGGGGCCGGACCAGGATCAAAAGTAACCGGGAAATCAGGTCCAGGTTGAAAAAACGGCCTGTAAACAGCATCATGGCCAGCAGGATAATAGAGGTCATGCCGAAATTAAGGATCAGGCCAGCCAGTAGGGTTTAATACACATCTGTCCGATCCCAGGCTTCCTATAGTCCCGGAAAGAAAACCACCAAAAGGAAAACCAATTACTTCAGGAAATTAAAAAAATGGCGGAGGAGATAGATGAATTCCTTTTTAATCTGGGCCTTTAATAGCCCCAGGGTGCTCATTTCCGCCCCTTCGTCCCACAATTTCCAGGAATACTTCCTCCAGGTCAATCTCCTGGGGTTCAATAGATTCTATGGGGGAGTTATTTTTCCGGAGAATATCCAGGATAATATATAGATTTTCCATGTTTTCCAGGTGGATGTCAATATGGACACCGTTCTGCTGCTCATTATGGATAACTACTTTTTCCACCCGGGAAATTTCCTGTTCCTGTTCGGGGGTTAAATTATCCCCCAGGTGCAAGCGATAGGATTTGACCTGGAAAAGCCGCAGCAGATTATCCACCCGATCATCGGTTACGATCTGCCCGTCGTTAATAATTATTACCCGGGGACAGATAGAGCGGACCAGGCGCATATCATGGGTGGTTAATAGCACCGTTTTATTCTCATTCCGAACCACGTCCTGCAGCATCTGTCGAATTTCCAGGGCTGATTCCACGTCCAGTCCCAGGGTGGGTTCATCCAGGATCAGGAGCGGGACATCCACCACCAGGGCCACGGCCAGAGCCAGTTTCTGCTGCATCCCCCGGGAAAGGCTGCGGGCGGTAACCCCGGCTTTGTCCTCCAGGTTTAGCATATTGATCAAATTATCGATCCGGTCCCGAACCCGGGCCGGGTGTTCACCCTTGAGAGCAGCAAAAAACTCCAGGTTCTCTTTAACCGTGAGGGGCCAGTAAATATTGCGATTGCCCTCCAGAACGGCGCTCAGGTTCCTGAGAGCCCGGGCCCTTTCCCTCCAGGTATTATAGCCGGCCACCTGAACTTCTCCCTGATCCGGGGCCACCAGGCCCGCAATTATTTTAACCATGGTTGTTTTTCCGGCCCCATTGGGCCCTAAAAGACCGACC
>PUNE01000028.1 GCA_003551665.1 Halobacteroidaceae bacterium | reverse complement strand
GGTTGAAAAAGGAGAGGTCAGCAAGGAAACTGTAGAAAAAATCCACATGCCCTTGATGAGCGATGAGGATTATATGGTTCAGGCCAATGAATACTGGGATGAACAGATCGAAAAAGCAGATCAGTAGATAAAAAAACACTTGAGGCAGGTGCAGTATTAAGCTATCTGTTTACCTGCCCAGCATGGCTTCGGGCAAAAATAGGGCAATCTGGGGGAAGATTGTGACCAGGATCACTACCACAAATATGGGGATTACAAAGGGTAAAGCGCCCATGAAAATATCTTCCAGGGGCACATCCCTGGTAGTTCCTGCAATGGTGTAGAGGTTAAGCCCCATCGGCGGGGTAATTAAGCCCACTTGCATCATCAATACACAGACAACACCAAAAAAGATCGGGTCAAATCCAAGGCCGATCACCACTGGATAGATAACCGGCAGGGTCAGGACCATCATTGAAACGGCGTCGATAAAACAGCCGAGGAAAAAGTAAATAAGCAGGATCAAGGCTAATACTGCATAGGGTGAAACATCAAGCCCTACTACCCAGCCTGCAAGTTCGGCTGGAATGGTGGAAAGAGCCAGGAAGTAGCTGAACACAGTTGCCCCGGCTACCATAAACAGGACCATTACTGAAACCCGGATCGTTTCCTGCAGGCTTTGAAACAGGCCCTTATAATCAAGTTTGCGTTTTGCCAGGGCTACCACAAAAAGAAGGGATGCTCCGGTAGCTCCAGCTTCTGTTGGGCTGAACCAGCCTCTATAGATACCGCCCATTACGATTAAAAACACGGCCAGTATTTCCCATACCCCGCTGAGCGCTTTGATTTTATCCTTGAAACTGACCGGTTCGGGTTTGCTCGGGGCCAGCCCGGGGTTTAGCTTGACCTGGATCGCGATAATCATAACAAAGGTTACAGCCAGGGCCAGGCCGGGTATTATACCTGCCATCAGCAGCCGTCCTATGGATTGTTCGACCAGCATCCCGTAGACTACGAAACCGATGCTGGGCGGGATTAAAAAGCCCAGGGTGCCTCCGGCAGCGATGGTCCCTGTAGCCAGGCGCGGCGAGTAATTGAATTTTTTCATTTGGGGGTAAGCAATAGACCCCATAGCAGCAGCGGTGGCTACGGAAGAACCGGAAACGGCTGAAAACCCGGCGCAGGCAGCAATTGTAGCCGTCCCCAGGCCGCCTGGAAAGCGGCGCAGCCATTTGTCAAAAGAACTGTAAAGGTTTTCAATCAGGCCGCTGCTGGTGGCAAAAGCCCCCATTAAGACAAATAAGGGAATGACCATATAGGCATAGTTGCTGGCTACATCATATATAGTTCTTGGTGCTACCGGCAGGGCCGCCCCAAGGGAGGACAAATGCCAGATGCCCAGAAAGCCAACCAGCATCAAGGCCAGGGCAATGGGCATGCCCAGGAAGAGGAGCAGGAAGGCGATGATTGTGCCGATTATGCCGACATAAATGGGATCCAAAACAAGCCCTCCTCAATCGGCCCGGGTAAAGGTTTCATTGGGCCTGGTTTTTGCAGGTTCCCTTTCAAGCAACCTGCCCGCAGCAGTTATCAAATCAACCAGCAATTCCAGGAATAACAGGGCTCCACCTGCAGAAACCAGCAACCTGAAGGGATATTGGGAAATACGCAGTACATCAGAGACTATGGCAGCTGCCCTGCCGTGCGCTAATACCCAGCCTTGCCAGACAAAGATCGCTACAATAAACATGCCCAGCAGGTTCATAAGAATTTCTATGATCAGCTGGGCCTTTAATGGAAATTTTGATGCCAGCACGGTGACTCTCGGATGTCCTTTAACCTGCTGGGTATAAGCCAGCCCCAACAATATCACTATGGCCAGCATGTAGCGGGAAAGTTCTATAGTGCCGGCGATAGACCATGAAAAAAATGAACGGCCGATGACATCAAAGGTAGTTATAAACATCATCGGGATAAGTATAAACATGCTCACAGCACACACGTAATAGGTCAACTTTTGGATGGTTTTCTTTGCTGTTTTGAGCCGCTGCATGCTGGCGAGATCCTTTCTAATTCTCAGTTTTAATCCGGCTTATTCCCAATCTGAAGGGTAAGCTGGAAATTCTACCCCGTGCTTATCAAGCTGTTCCTTGTATAGTTTCAAGGTTTCTTCACCGGGCAGGCCGTCTGCTTCCATCTGCTCGACCCACCGGAGCACAACTTCCTCGGCAAACAGGCTGTTCCAGCGTTCGGCCTCTTCTTCGGGCAACTCGTAAAACTCAACTCCTTCGTCGGCCAGGCTCACCATTATTTCTTCAATGGCGTCAACTGTTAATCCCCCGGTTAATTTAAAAGGATTTTCTGTTACCTCTTCGATGATGGTTCTTAAATCCTCCGGGGCTTGTTCATAAGTATCCAGGTTCATGGCAACCCCTTCGGTTACACAGCCAAAGGAGGCGACCACGGCATGATTGGCTACTTCATAAAGGTTGAAAGCGTAATAAAGCTGCGGGCAGGTTACGATGCCGTCGATATCGCCCAATTCCATGGCCATGTAAACATCGCCCAAAGGCATAAATTCCGGTTCTGCACCAAGTGCTTCAATCATGTAGGTTTGCAGTCCCCCCGGCGATCTCATTCGCAAGCCTTCAACATCTTCAAGAGTTTCAACCGGCTCGGTTGTCCAAAAGTAAGATTGAATACAGCCGTTCAGATTAAGTAATTTGACCTCTTCAAACTCCTGGTGAAGGATCTCATCGTACATGGCATTTCCTATTTCTACGGCTACATCTTTGCCGTCAACAAAAACGGGCATGGAGAGCACATCACTCAAGGGGAAGCGGCCAGGGTTCCAGGTAGCGGTGAAGTAGCCCATATCTGAAAGGCCGTCTGCTACGATGTCATAATGATCTGGTCCGGCACCAAGAGCTCCACCGTAGTAGGTAGTGGTTGTTATTCGGCCGTCACTTCTATCTTCAAGTTCTTCAAGCATCGGGTCCCATACGTCTCTGCATTCGGCGCTGGCGGGAACATGCCAGGTGCTGAACTTTATTTCCATAGTTTTTGTTTCTTCAGTGGGAAGGTCTTCTTCCGGCGCACAGCCGGCGAAGGATAGCATTAAACCAAGTAACAGGCCTATTGCTATTACATTTTTCAAGGTGTTTTCTTTCATCACGCTGTCATCTCCTATTCATGAACTTATCGGAAACAATTCGACAGGCAATAATCACCTGTACTATATATCACTATAAAGAAAATCAGAACAGCTTTGTGACCTTTCTATTCACCCCGTCCTGATCCTTGATTCAATTAAAAGCATAATAGCACATAACTGTAATGATTTAAATGCTTAAAGCATAATACGGAGTTATTTTTATAAACAGTAGCAGAAATCGATTCTATTTTCTAAAGTATGAGGTATGTAAAACCTTCGGGAGTGTCTTATTACTAGCCCTGACCTTTTATTTATGGGATGCATCAGCCAAATTGCATTATTAGGTTTTCAGGCTGCTTGCAGTTTAGCAAGTGTTGAATAAAAGACCTAGACTTTTCCCTCCAGGAATTTTTTCCTTAACCCGGGTTCAAATTTTTCAATGGCATAGCGCAGCATAGTCCGCGGCATTTGCCGGTAGCGGGTTTGAAGATAATTATATTCTACTTCAAAATCCCTGTTGCC
>PUNE01000133.1 GCA_003551665.1 Halobacteroidaceae bacterium | reverse complement strand
CACGCCGATTTGCTCTAACGCTTCCCTGCCATCGTTTCATCAGACACCGATAAACTGTTGAATTTCGAGTTTGCAAATAGCCAGATGTCGGAAGAATAGCCCCATAATTTCTTAGAGCAAATCGCTCCGCACGTGTGATTTCACCTAAGCTATTAATTACTGTATTATTATGCCATAATAGTTTTATCAAAAGTTAGTTATATACGTACGTCCCCAATATTTTCCAATATCTTCCAATATCCCTTATCACTTGGCTCGACTCGGAACTAATCCTTGTCTTGTTCTGTGATTATATCTTTGGAACGCCCAGGTCTTTACATATCTTGCGGGCAAGTTGATCTGTGACTTCGGTATGCCTGGGGACGGATGAACGAAGATTGCGAACGGGGTTGCCCCACCATGAATGGCTCCCGCCCTCTCGAATCAGTTCGCACCCGTGGCGGCGCAAATGCTTGAGAAGTGCATGACGCTTCATACGGTGACCGGCTCTTCAGTGTAGTTTGCGACTGCGGCACCGATAGCATCTTGGCGATTGAACTCAAGCGCTTCCCGCAGAGTTTCCCGAAGCGAAGCAAGAAGTTCCGCATGAGTGCGCTCCTGGCAGTTCACGCCGGGAACTTCTTCGATCCAACCAATCCACCAATCACCATCTTGTTTCGTTATAGCTGTGTATGTGTTTTGCACTTTGTCACCTCGTAAATAAGCTATCGGTTTTCAATGGCGTTGTCCATTCTTTACTCACAGAACCTCGCAAATCAGCGGCTTGGTTTACCGCGTCGCTGTGCAACGGTTTGTTCAAGCTAGCTGCTTCCGCAGCGGTATGGTCTGCCGGGGAGTGCGACTTCCCGGATTCAGTGAAATCAATCTACTGTTTCCGCCTCTAAAGTCAACTAGCCCCCTTCAATCATTGACCCTCTGCACTCTCCGACCCCGCAGTCCGCCTCAGGCGGAAACCAAAGCATTAATCATGACCCTTCGGGATCATGTCAATGCTTACTTGTTCGGTGTCCGCATCAATATCGATCTGGTTATTTGCACATTGTCCCCGGGGTCAGGACGCGCGGAGCTTCCTGATGGATTTTGTGAACCACCGAACGTCCGCTTTTCGGCTCTTGCTCTCCGCGTCCTACAGGGGCGTGTTCTGTGCCCTGACTGTCTTGGATTTCCGTGCCACAAGAACGACAACGAGGACGGCAATCAACGCAGCGGCACCGGCAACTGCGGGAAGCACGAACGAAGACAACACGCCCGCTGAGGCGGGAAGCAAGACAAAACGACCCCTGTATGAGGGACTGACGTAGCCGCGCACAATTGCTTTAGGGGACGTACGTATGTTATATTCTCTCCATCAACTATTAACATAGAATAATTACGGTCATATAAGCCTTACCCGCAAAGATTCCCGCACGCCGATTTGCTCTAACGCTTCCCTGCCATCGTTTCATCAGACACCGATAAACTGTTGAATTTCGAGTTTGCAAATAGCCAGATGTCGGAAGAATAGCCCCAGAATTTCTTAGAGCAAATTGCTCCGCACATGTGATTTCACCTAAGCTATTAATTACTGTATTATTATGCCATAATAGTTTTACCAAAAGTTAGTTATATACGTACGTCCCCAATATCAAAAACGTTTCGAAATAAATTGATTAAGTATGGCATTTAAACTACAACGCATTATTGTGTAACATGTTGGTAATCAACATGCCAACCGAGTATGGTTTTCATAGGGTAGGAAGGCGGTATCGTGATTCCCCCAGCTCCTGCTTGTCCTGCTCGGTCAGCCATTCCGCATATTCTTTTGCGTCATCGAAATTCACCCGCACCACTGGTTGGCGGTCGTCGTTCAAACTGTGATCATCCCGATTTCCCGAATTGTGATCTGACTCTTTTCCTCGATATTCCTCGTTCGTCACCTCGTATTTGCCGACCCATAATCCCATATCTTCGATCCAGACAAACTCCATGTCGGTAGAGGGCGAGGTCCAGTCCTCACCGCTCACCGGTCCGCGCACTTCCTCCAGTTTCACCTCACGACTTCCCAAATCCCGGCCTGGAGCGGGAATGACCACTCGACCGCTGTTGTCCTGGTAGCCTTGAGCGCGGACTGTCAATCGGTGTTCGACAAACGGCGCCAGTTCCAGTCTGTCACCGGCTTTACCAAGCAGATTGCCGTCGGCATCGAAAACTTCCGCATCGGGCGCGTTAGTCGTGACGGTGACTTTCCCCAGCTCGGGGGTCAGAAAAAATTCTGCGGTCGCAGTCTCCCCGTCCACCACAGTTACTTCCCGCTGTTCTTCTTCCTGTACACTGAACCCCGACACATCCAGCCGTATCTCTTTTCTGCCGACTGAAAGTCTATCCTCTTTATACGGCAGATCCACAATTTGCCAGTCACCGTCGCCGATGCGCACGCGCTTGGTCGCTTCGTTCTGGAAATATTCCCGGGCCGCCTCCGGCACCGATGCTTTTACATTGATCGAACCTGTTGGCGGTTGATATTCAGATGGTGCGGGTTCTCCTGATTCGGCTTCCCCATTGTCATCCGGAGTGATTATTTCATGATCTTCTGAGACAACAGTTTTTTCTTCTCTTGGCAAACTCATTAAAACAAGAACTAACGCCAGGCAGATCAACCCCACTGAAGCAACAGAAGCAATAGTCTTTTTCCCGAACCATTTCGTCTTTGCGGCTCGCCCGGCACTGGAACTGTCGGCCTCCTCCGGCCTAAGCGCACCGGTCGCGACTTCCGTTTCTTTTTCACTACCGAAAGAAATATTCGGCAGGGAACGGAATTTTTCCAGCATCTCCCCGCCGGAACGGAATCGTGCTTCAGGGGTATTTTCAACAGCTCGGTCTATTACTTCGTCCCAACTATTATCTGCGTCGACTACTAAATCCGATACAGCTTTCCGGCCCAGCGGCTGCCCGGTCAACAGCCTATACATCATCAGTCCCACAGCATATACATCACTGGCGGCGGTGGCTTCTTCACCTCTTTTCTGCTCGGGAGACATATATTCATAGGTGCCGATCATCGAACGAGTGGAGCTGCCGGCGACTTCCGGTGCCTCGGTAGCCATGTTGCCCATGGACATCGATAAGCGTATCGACTGGTCGGCCCGGCTTCTGACCCATTCCTCGCCGACCATGCGGACAAGGCCGAAGTCTGATATTTTGAAGGTTGCGTTGCCCTCAGCATCGGAGAAAATAAGAATATTAGCGGGCTTGAGATCACGGTGGATAACGCCGTGTTCGTGGGCATGGGCGAGACCTTCGAGGATCTGGGTGAAGATAACCTGGGCCTCATCGGGAGAGAGACGACCGCCTTTTGACTCGGCCTAGTCGGCCAGAGAGCAGATGTGTTTGTCCTTCACCTTGCCGCCGTTCGCCAACTCCATCCGCAGCCAGTAACTGCCGTCCGTTTCCCCGAACTCATCCACCTTGAGAATGTTCGGGTGATCGAGATTGGCCATCACCTCGGCTTCCTGTTTGAAGCGGGTTAGAGAATCAGAACGATTGGTGAATTCAGCGGGAAGGAGTTTCAGAGCGTAGCGTTTACGAAGAACAGTGTGTTCTACTTCATAAACTTCCCCCATCTGTCCCGGTTGAGCTTGAATCTCCGTGTCGTCGCTAAACTCCTTATAGTAGGGCATTCTCTTACCCTTCCGTCGCATCTTCTTGCGAAAATCGAGTAGGCCTGACTCTTCGGTGGTTATCGTCCTCAATCAGAAAGGCAAATTCTTTTGAAATCTT
>PUNE01000054.1 GCA_003551665.1 Halobacteroidaceae bacterium | reverse complement strand
GAGCGGGTTTCGCGTCGACGTCATTTGATAATCACACCTCCATCGATCTGTTCGATCGTCGGCTTCCTCGACTTCACGAGACGCTCAAATTGGCCCTTGAGTGCAGACTCATCGCCGAATAACACACCTACGCCTTCGATTTCCTCGGGTCGAGTCCCACCGATCAACTGCTCTACAGTCTCGTACTTTTCTCGATACGTGTCGACTCGGTCCTCAGTAAGGCTGTCCCAATCCGTCGTTGAGGATACCGTCCCGAGCGCTCGTTTCAATGTGCGTTCGTCATGAGTTCCTGGTTCCCGATTCGTTAGCGCACTAATACAGGCTTGGATGCTTTCGTGGGTATCTCTGAAGTGCCGAAGTGGGCGGAGATATCCGGATTGGAATCCATCGTGAACGCTGTGTTCAGGGAGCTGTAGGGGCGGGATCAGCCATTGATGGCCCTCGAGTTCTGTCACTAGTGATTTCGCGTTGGTCTCTGCCACTTGAGCCGACCAATCCTCTTCAAGCGCCGAGATTGCGGTCAACCGGGCATCCAGTGACTGATCGAAGGACTGCCAGCCCTCCTGCGTCCACCACTCCCGACCAGACTCGTTTTCGAGCTGTTGGCTCAGCTGGTCCAGTTCGTCGTAGAACGATTGGCTAAGCCAGTCAATATCCAGCTCTCTGAATCGCAGCAGACCGTCGAGTTGTAACAGGTAGGATTCTCTGGAATCCCATCGATCCTCAACCGCAGTCATCCACTCTTCGTCACTCGCCACCTGGTCGATTATCTCTTCCCAGTCCGTATCGTCAGCAGCGATTGCGTCGGCGCGAGATTCGGCGCCATCCGTCAGTTCAGAGAGCGCATTACTGAATGACGCAACCAGAGAGACGAGTGCATCGCTCTCTAATTCAGTCTCCGTACTGACTTCTGTCGTCTCTGCAAGCGTGCGTGCTTGCCTCTTAACCGACTCATTCAGTTCTTCGAGGGCAACGATTCCCTCGTCGACCGTTTGAATCGGGTCGATGATTCCAGCATCGATGAACTGTTCCTTGAGCGACGTCGACGACGGTGCCGTACGCAGCTTGATCTCCATCTGCTGAGAGAGCGTCAGCAGTTCATCAGCGGAGAGAGCCTCTCCGTCCTCTGCAACGGGACGGAACTCTCCCGCGCGACACAGCCCCCAGAGTACCGCCGTTACTGCCGGCTTGACCTCTCCATAGAACGGCGTTTCCTTGGTGATTTTCTCGAAGAGCGCTGGCAGACCCATCTCGTTGTCATGGTCGACCAGCGTTCGACCGACGGCGCCTCGAATCTCTTTCGCAATCGTCCCCATTGTGGACACCTCCGCATCTGGTGTTGGGACATCGATCTTCTGTGCCCACTCCGGGTACTCCTCGTCGTCGTTGAGTCGCTTTAGCTCCGAGAGGTAACTCTGGTCCACCTCGAGCATGACGGGATGGAAGAACGAGGGATAGGCACGGTTGATGCACTCTTTGACCGCAGACTCGAGACCACGCGGTTCCTGAGATTCAACCTTGTACGAGCCATCTTTGAGCGCGCTCGCGAGCTTACTTTTCACCCTATCCGCTGCATCGTCGACGTCTCGGGCTATCGTATCGGGTGTCTCCGTCTCGGCAGTCGCTTCGTGGAACGACCACCACTCGATGAGCTGGCTTCGGAGATCTTCCAATCCATCCTCCTTAACCGACCAGTAGATCGTTCCCTCGTTGACTTTCTTAGAGTCGACATCCGGTCGCACGCCCCGGATAACCACAGTGGCTTCGAGGGCACCCTCGTGTTCGTCCGCCCCATCTAGTGGTTGTCCATCAATGGAGAAGTTGTACGAGATGGGGTAGTTGTCGCCGTCCCCACCGTAGGGAACCGACGTTGGGAGATTTAGACGAGGGCTGATGTCCACCCAAAGTTCATTGTCGAAAGCGGCGATGATCTCGTCCCAATCTGGGTTATTGCGGTTCTTGCGTGCCTCTTCGATGATCTCTCGTTCCTCTCGATCCGTGATTCGAAGGAGAGGACCGTCCTCGGCCGTGTTCGGCCTGATGTACTTGTCGAGGTTCTCCAGTGAATTCTGGACCTGGTTTCGGACGGTCGTCCGCGGCTGCCCGTTGAGGTCGTCCATTACCGCAACCGCGATGTTGGCGTCGTTCTGTGGGACTGAGTCGGGTACATACGAGAGGAGTAAGACCGCTTTTGCGACCTTGAGGTCGAAGCCAGTCGTGTCTTCGTCGGCTTCGATCTCCTCCAAGACTTCGATCTCGTTGGGGATGATGTCCTCAAGCTCGTACTGAATCAGGTCATAGAAGTCGACGAGACTGATGAGGGACAGCTCGTCTTTGCTTTCGTCGCGCCTCCATCGGTCTCGGAGTCCGGCGACGATGGCGAGAATCGCTCTCGCAGTCCCAGAGAAGATCGACTTCGTCGAGTCGGCCAACTCGTTCCGAAGATTGGAGAGAATCTCCAGGAAGAGTGCTGGCTGGTACGGCAGGAGCGGATAGAACTGCACGAACTCCTTTTCTTTGACTCGATTAAGAGGAGGCTCTGTGTTCTGCCCGACCTCTGAGTAGACGAACGTAGATGTTGGATGTACCCGCGCCGTCAGTGCTTCTGACTCAACCCAGTCTGTTCCTGCTTCGGTCTTCTCGAGGAGGCGACGCTGAACGATTTCCCCGACGTGATGGCTTGGCAAGTGGTACTGGTGGGGGAACCGGTCTTTGAGAATCCCGAAGTCGAGTTGCTTCGCGGCAAGTCCTGGTCGGACGTCCTCGATTTGGGACTGCGCCGTCGCGATCATCTGGATGTTCCCCTCGCCGATCGTATCGATACTCTCTGCGAGCGCGTTGAGTTCCGAGAGACGCTGGTAGTCCCCACCGATGAAGAGCGTCACTTCGTCGACGAGGAGGACGATCTTTACCGGCTTCTCAGACTCTGCCTCGAGGTCTTGCCGATACGACTCGACGGCTTCGACAGCCATCCGCTGTCCGATATCCTGGCGTTGGATGTCTGCCAACCCATCTGCAGTTCCTGTCTCTCGTTCGACGAGCACCTCTAAGACGAGATCAAGTCGACCATCCGTCGGGAGAAGGAACGGGACGACCCCGACGAGGACCGGCTGGCGGAACTCGAGGGGCGGTCGGGAGCGCTGAAATGGATCCTCGTCGCCTGTTTCGGGTATCAGGGGTTCAGCAACGCGAAGTTCGGCCGCATCGAGTGTCACGAAGCGATCAACGCATTCGCTCGCGAGATCCTGCTGACGGCGAAACAGCGGCTGGAAGCCGGTGGCTGGCGGGTCGTCCACGGCATCGTCGACTCCATCTGGGTGACCCCGGACCCCGACGTCGACGACGAGGACCGCGAGAACCTCGAGACGCTCGCAACGGCAATCACGGAAGAGGTCGAGATCCGGCTCGAACACGAAGCTCACTACGACTGGGTGGCGTTCGTGCCGCAACGCGAGAGCGACGCTGGCGCGTTGACGAAGTACTTCGGGAAGGTCGCCGGCGACGACGATTTCAAGATACGCGGTATCGAAGCTCGGCAGCGCTCAACCCCACCGTTCATCGAGGACGTCCAGCGGGACTGTCTCGAACGGCTCGGTGCGACTCGATCTCCGGACACCGTACTCGACTGTCTCCAGGACGCGATCAAGCGCCTCCACGCTGGAACGGTGCCGGTCGAGCAGCTCGTCGAACGGAATCGTGTCTCCAAGCCGCTGGAAGGGTACACGCAGAACACCCAGAACGTGGCGGCGCTGAAGCGGGCTC
>PUNE01000003.1 GCA_003551665.1 Halobacteroidaceae bacterium | reverse complement strand
TTTAGGAGGTGGTAGGTGACAGAGTTGGAGATAAGGGGGATTAGTTGGGTAGGAAACAATGATTTATTGTGTCCGACTCTTTGGAGACAGTGAAGCGCCATTTTCTAACTGGTCACCAATGAAATGGCGTGGAGTCAGTGGTGAAACCGGCCAGAGAAAGTAATTAAAACCAAAGAGGAGGAATTTGAAGTGAAAAAATTATGGGTAATTTTGTTATCGTTAGTCCTGGTTATGGGAATTGGTTTTGGAGTCTTAGCTTCACAGGAAGATACCGGATCCTTGCATAATGACCAAACTGTTGGAGGAGAGTTTGATGTCAAGTTAAATATTCTTCCCTATGCTGAGGTTACCTTCCCTGCTTCTTTTGATTTTGGAGACATAGACTTTAGTGAGGGCACATATGGTGGAAGGTCACTTTATAGTGAGGTTGGCATTACTATCAAAGCAAATACGGATATATATGTTCTTTTAGATTCAAGAGGTTTTGAAAACGAGGATGGAGAAGAGAATGAGATTCTTAATAATTGGATAGCTTATAGCTCACCCTTTAGGAGCAACTATTTTACAGCTGGTGGTAGTGGTGACAGTATGAATTATCAAACTGTTTGGGATAGAGGTACTCCGGGAGTTTTCAATACCAGTTTCCAAGTAAGGTTTAATACAAGCCAGGCTTATGGCGGCAAAGAAAATGTTGATGAGGAAAACTTTTATAAAGTTAAGGCGGGAGAATATACCGACGTAATAACTGTAACAGTTTCTGCTAGATAGATTCCAAAAAAGAAAAAAGTCCGGGCAGGCTTGTTACCTGCTCGGGCTATTAAGATTTTAGAAAAAAAACTCATAAAAAAAATTGTTTAAGGGCATCATTTCATTTTGTTTTTTGATTAAATATTATATCCATTTTTTTCACTTTCCTGAATATTTTTGAGACAAACAAAAAATTTGGAGTTTCTTTTTATAGTTTTATAATGAGGTGAGCAGTTATGAAAACCAAAAAAACAATTTGGGTTTTCCTGATTATTTATTTTTGTTTTTTAGTTTTTCCGGATGTATCTTCAGCAATTGGGGTTCGTCCCTTGGTTATGGATTTCATTTTATCCCCGGGAGAAAGGGTTGCTTTTGATTTAAATATTACTCCAGAGGAAACCCAAAGATTGGTTAAAATTAATTTTTTCAAGCCGATCCAACAATTTTCTGGGGGATTAACCTACAAGGAACAAGAATCTGATTATTTCCCTGCTCTGGATTGGATTCAATTAGAAGACGATGAAGTTATAGTCCGTCCGGGGGAAGAAAAAAAAGTTGAAGGGACAATAAATGTCCCCTACGATGCTGAAGGCTCCCATACAGTTGTTTTAATGGTTGAGCCTGCTGTTGACCCTGATCAAACAGGAATAATTTTCCAGGTTCGCTATGCAGTAAGGGTTAACATCCATGTTGAGCGTCCTGGTCTTCGGCCTGCTGTTGATGTTTTGGACTTTGATATGGAATCAGATGACGAAGATTTTCCCGTAGTTTCTGCTCACCTTAAAAACCCCTCACCTTTGAAATTTCCTGTTTCTGGTGAGGTAACAATAAGGGATGAGAATCGAAGGTTGGTTGAAAGAGTAAGTGTAAGAAGTCAGCATGCCTGGGAAGGAGGCAGGGAAGAAACCAGTTTCTATCCAGGAGCAGAAGTTTTGTTTTTAGGCCCTGTTAATGAACCTCTTTTTCCAGGAGATTATGAACTCCGTTTATTTTTACGCTATGCTGATGGCAGACAAATTATTAGATCAAAAACAGTCACAGTTGAAGAAGGGCAGTTTGCACAACACATGGAGTATCTTAGATTGGATCCTGAAGGAATGCAGGAGGAGTTAAGGCCAGGAGCTGCAGTTAGCAAAGCATTTCAGTTTGAAAACAGGTCTGGGGAACCGATTATTGTTCAAATAGGTGGAGAGGAAATAGAATCAGATTACGAACATTCCATTTTTGAGTTTGTCGAGATTCAGGTTCGCGGGGAGCAGGAATTTGAACTGGATTCCCGCCGAACCGGAAGACAGGTAATTACTTTCCGCCCACCCAGAGGAATTGAACCCGGTGGATATTACGGTAAACTCCAAGCCCATGTGTTCTCACCGGAGGGGGACCATCTTGATAGCTATACTGTTCCCCTTGATTTAGTAGTCGGGGAAGGCTGGGAAAATGAAGCAGAAATTAGGGGTTTGGAGCATGAAATTTTTGACGAAAACCTGATTTTCAGCGTTGATATGAGAAATTTAGGTAAAGCCCATATAGTTCCGGAAGGGACTCTTTACCTGCAAAATCAAGCTGGTGAAACTTTGAGAACCCTAAGACTGGAATTACCTGAAGAAGCAGGAAGGGTTTTACCCCAGCAATCTGGTTTTTTAAATGTAGAAACTGGTTTGATGGAACCGGGGGAATATATTGGTGAGGTTTTTATTAGAGCCGAAGGGGAAGAACTGGACAGAAAAGAATTTGAAATTGTAATTGAATGAGGAAGGAGAGGAAGGAACAATGGGAAGAAAAATTGTGGTCTTTTCCCTTTTTTTACTGCTTGCACTAGGAACCAATGCATCTGCAGATGAAGGTCCGATTGTTTCAACAATGTTTTTTGAGACTGATATCAGGGAAGCTTTGACGGAAATTTCTCTACAAACCGGAGTCAACATAATTTTTGATGATAGTGTTACCGGTGTAGTAACTCTTGATTTGGAAGATGTTCCTTTAGAGCAAGCCCTGCGAATGGTCTTAATCGGACAGGGGATTTCCTTTAGAAAAATAGATGATTTTTATCTTGTTGGAATGCCGGACCCCAGATCTTCAGCTTTCCGGGAGATTTCTGAGAGCGAAACCTTCAAGGTCAACTATATTTCCGTAGATGAAGCTCTGGATTTGTTACCGGAATTTTACGACCAGTTTATCAGGTCCAGTTCTTCCCGGGAAAGAATAACCATAACTGCAACTCCAGAAATAATTGAAAGCTTTAAAGAAGATTTAGAAAGAATAGACCAAAGAGAACCCCAGGTCAAACTGCAGATGGTAGTAACAGAGGTTTCCAAAGAAGCAATGAAGGAGCTGGGGGCTGACTTCTTTGATTTTGCCTATGACAGCGCAGATGAAACCGATGACCCCTGGGAACTGTTTTTGGGAGCGGCGAGAGGTGTTATTACCCTGGAAACTGATATATTTGGCCAGTTTTTGACTGAGCTCAAACTCCTGGAAAGGGATAAGGAAGCTGAGATTACTGCCGATCCCTGGTTGATTGTTTCCAACAGGGAATCTGCCAACCTTTTTGTTGGTGAAGAACAGGTAATAATCCTGGAGCCCGAGGAAGCTGCAGCAAGAGTGGAAAGAATTGACGTGGGAGTAGAGCTGGAAATTACTCCAAGAATTGTGAGTAACGATGAAGTCCAATTAAGTTTCTCCCCTAAAATCAGCCACTTTTCCGAGGAAGGCCAGCGAGGTTTTCGGGTAAGGAGAAGTGAACTGGATACAACGGTTTTTGCCCAGGATGGGCAAACCCTAATGATTGCCGGGATTACAGTTGAAAGCCAGGAGGAAACCCTGACGGGTGTTCCAGTTTTAAGGAGAATACCAATTTTACGTCTTTTGTTTGGCCAGACCAGGGAAGTAACACAGGAAAGAGAATTACTGATCTTTATAACTCCAGAAATACTGTAAGGGGGAGGAGCAATGCTTCGCAAAATTGGCCTTTTGTTTATTTTACTCTTGTTTTTTACGCTTTTTGAGACAACAAATGCTGCCGATTC
>PUNE01000059.1 GCA_003551665.1 Halobacteroidaceae bacterium | reverse complement strand
CACCTCTTTTCTTTGGGTTATTTGGGTCTTACCACTATGATTCGACAGAGAGGGGTGAAGTCATTTTATATATGCCGAAAAGTTTGATGTTTAAAGGGTTTTTAAACTTGAAATTTGCTTATTTTAAAAAATTCTGAACTTTTTCCCCTTTTAACAAGGAAAAATCATTCCTTTGTGTAAGTTAAATACCAACCTGTTTTTTTGAAACAGGAGGGCAGGAGCCCAAAATAATGCATAGGGGGTTTATCATGTTTAAAAGGCACCTGGGTTTCATGGTGATTCTGGTTGCCCTTCTTGTTGTACCCTTAACAGGTTGCGGCCTGCTGGGAGAAACTGGAGCGGTAACTGGAACGGTAACTGACGGCGAGACGGGAGAGCCTTTAGAAGGAGTTCAGGTCAGTATTGGGACAAGGACTGATGATACTGATGAAGAAGGGAATTATACTCTTACCGAAGTGGGGGCGGGAACTCAGACTATCAAGGCGCAGGCCGAAGACCCAATTGATGAGATTTATTTCGCAACATATCGAACTGAAATCAATGTTAAAGGTAAGGAAACTGTAACCCACGATATCGAAATGGAACGCCTTGACTCAAAAACAGAAATAGCCCAGGAGATGCTTCAGGAAATCCGGAATTATTTCCACAACTATGTTGAAAAGGGTGAAGAAATCTTTGATGAAGATTACTTTAAGGCCTTTGGAACTGAAATTGAAGAAGTATTTTCCCAGTACCTGGTTTTCGCTTTAATTCACGTTGTGGAATCTCTGGTAATTGAAATACCTGTATTTGAGGCAATTGAAGGTAATGAACCCGGAATAATTGATGTTGAACTTGATTGGGAAGATATTCTTTTTGGTGGAATGGTAGTTGGAGAAACTCAAGAGCACGAAGAAGATTTCTGGATTATTAACGTTGACGATTTTATTGTTTTTAAATTTAACATCGATATCGCTGAGGACCCCGATCCGGATGACCCTCTTTTCTTAGGTATTGAAATCCTCTCGATAACCATGGAAGATGAAATTCCCCAGGAACTTGAAAATAAACTTCCAGAGTTTGACCCTGAAAAAACTAATTATTCGGGAGAAATTGAGCTGAGCAGCACCCTGACATGGGGAGAATTTGAGGAAATACTTGAAAGTGATGCACCTCCCGAGGAACTGTCTGCGTTACTTGAGTTTGAATTTATCCAGATGACAGGAACCGATGACCTCCTGGACGGAGACGTTGATTTTTCCGGATTATTAGAAATAGACATAATTGAGTTTTCCTTTATCGGATTTGAAGATAGTGGTAAACCCGAAAAAGTAACTATAGAAATAGATGTTAAGTTGGATGGGCAATTCGATGGACCCGGGCTGGAAATTAACGGGGCCGCGGAACTGTCTATCTCCGCTCATTTACAGTTTGGAGAAGAGCACGAAGAGCCAGAAGCTGTGGATTTAACAGTTTCAATCTCTTCGGCAACTGATATTAGATTGGGGACCGATTTACTGGCCTTTGATGGAGACCTGGAAAAACTCCATTTCTCCGGCGGTATGGAAAGAAAAGAAAACAATGAAAATAATGGCGAAGAAATCCCCTTCATTAACGAAATCCAGTTGATTGCTCAGGGGGGCCTCTACCATAACCTGGTCCAGGTTAATGAAACCAAAATTGGAATTCAAAATTTCGACCCCGAAGACTGGGATATTGCAATAGAGGGAGATATTGATATCAACATGCAGCCCAAAACTGAGGGTGCAATCTACTTTAGTGCCTCAGGTTATCTCCACCTTCCCGACGTTAAACCCTTCGAGGGAAATTTTTCCGCCAAACTCAGTTTTGAAGAAGCAACCGAGTGGATTTTGGACACAAAGCCAGAAAAACTGGAAATAGAAATGGAAGCCCACCTGGGAGAAACTGACACACTCGCTGGAGAAGTTTCAATTACTTTTAACGACTGGAATATAATAAATATCCAGATTGAAAACCAGGCCGGTTATTATCTGGTAATGGCTTTTAAAGCACCTCAGCATAACCAGGAAGATCCTGAAATGGTGGATGATGAGGACAGCGGAATCTTCTGCCCTGCTGGTGATAAGCTCGCAGAAATATATTGGAAAGATAATACCTTTAAGGTTTTTTGGCTTACTGAAGAAAAAGAAGAAACCTTATTTTAAACATTGAAAAAAGGGGCCTGCGGGCCCCTTTTTCTTAAAGGTGGTTTTGGAATGCTCCGGTTTTTTATATTTTTAGCCTTAATTATCTATGTAATTTCTATTCCTGTTCAGGCCCAGCAAACAATTGAAATAGATTATTCCCTGGAAGCTCATTCCAATTCAGGTCCTTTGTTGCCCCTGCGGCAGTCCTTTTTCCAATCTATTGAACTTCCTGACCTGGAAGGACGGGTGTTTTTTTTCAACCACCTTAAAATTTCCCTGCCTCTTTCCGAGAACATGGAGTTTTTCTGGATCCAGGACTCCTATCATGATTTTATTAGCAACAGGATCACTCTTGATTACCTGCAGAGGCAAATTCAGAGGGAAACCCACCATTCTTCAGGGGAGTTTTTCCTGGACCGGGAAAAAATTTCCTTCGGGGGCCCTGGCTTTAGCATGCAAACCGGGTATGCTGACCTCCTTTTTGAGAGCAGTTTTGCGTTTCTTATTAATAACCGGATTGAGACCGATCTTTTCCTGGGAGAAATTGATGGGGATAGTGCTTCCGGGAGATATGAAAGAATAAAAAGCCCCGACACAGACCGTTCTATTGGGATAACAACCGGTATAAATCTTTCATATCACAGGGATCCCCAAAAAATTGGGCTTTATGTCAATAATATCCTTGGTTTTATCCATTTCCCCGAAATCATCTACCGGAGCGGGCAGTTTCGCTATAAGGATTATGACTATGACGAGGACGGATATATTATTGTTCCCCCTGTAATGAGGGGGATCAGGAGACACCGTCCCTTCTATTTCCCGCTCATTCCTGAAGCAGGGATTTATATTGATTCTCCATCGGGGAAGATAAATTTCCGCCTTTCTGACCCCAGGTCCCTCAAGGTTCATATATCCCTGGGAGAAAACCACTCTCTGGTTTCCAGTTTCCCCAATTGTGCATTGGGCCTGAAGTATCAAACTTCCAGGGGATCCTTTTATTTCCTGGCAAATGACTTTCGGCTGCACAGAGTTAAAGTTCTCGACCTTGGAGGGGCAATAAATTTTTCCTTTTAGGACTACGGACTTTTTAAATGCAAAAACCGGCTCAGTAAGGTTGAGCCGGTTTCTTTTTTGGGTTGATATTTAATTATGGCAATTAATTAATACTTCCCCTGAACCTCGTTACATCTTCTGCAGCGGGTCTGTTAGACCTCCCGGGATCCCAACAGGATTAACTGGATCAGTGGAACCAGCGGGCAGTTAATCAGTCTGCTGGGTCCTGCTGGCAGGATTTCTGCTGGTCATGCAGAAAGAGTGCAGTTTTTCCCCTAATTCAGCCATGCCAAGTATCTGGTAACCAGGACCAAAGGATTCTGGGATCCAGCAAGTTTCGGGAAGTTCTTTTTTTAAATTCTGGTTTTGGTTCCGAAGCTCTTTTCGGCAACTAAAAGAAGCAAATACTCAAATAATCGTTCTCTTTCTTTTTCACCTTTCCTTTTTTGCTCAACCCAGATTACTTCCTGAAAATTATCCCCTGGTGCTTGACCTTTCCCCGCTCCCCACAATCAACTTTTCTGGGATTAATTCTTCTTTTCTTAAAATCCCCAGAATAAAGTTTGCAAACCCTTCAATATTCTCTTCAGGACTATATATTT
>PUNE01000140.1 GCA_003551665.1 Halobacteroidaceae bacterium | reverse complement strand
CGGCAGTAGCAATTAGTAGTGATCGGCACTGTGGAATGCTGGAACAGGTTTTTACTCCCCAGGGCCCGGTATTATTTCAGTATGGAAAAGACTTGAGTGGGGTGGAGAAAATTATTGGTTGCGGGGGTGTTTTGGCCAGGGGGTCTGACCCGCCTGTTGTAATGGAAGGGATTTCTGAAGGAACCGGCCGCGAGCAAATCCTGCGTCCGCAAAAACCAGATTATTATCTTGACCGTGATTATATTTTATTTGCAGCGGGTCTTCTGGCTGCAGAATATCCTGAAGTGGCATTCAAGCTTATGGAAGGTTCATTAACTAAAATTGAAAGGGGCAAAAGTTAGAAATGGAGCTGGCAAAAGGATCGCTTGCAAATGAGAGGTTGGCCTGGGAAAAAATGGAAGAGGAAAGAAAAGAGGTTCTACAACAATGGCCTACCGGGCAGGAAGTAGAAATTGAGGAAGGTATAGAATTCCACAAACGTTTACCCGAGAATAAACGTATGGCCGCCATGCTGGGGAAAGCCAAGGAAGAAAGAAAAACATTGATCCAACCAAGGGCGGGAGTAGCCCTGGTTGACGAGCATATAGAGCTTTTGAAGTACCTTCAGGATAATGGAGAAGCCGATTTGCTTCCAACAACCATTGATAGCTATACCCGGCAGAACCGTTATCAGGAAGCGGAAAAAGGTATTCTGGAAAGTAAAAACCAGGGGCGTTCTCTTTTGAACGGGTTTCCTGCAGTAAACCACGGGGTTGGAGTGAGCAGAAGGGTAATAGAAGCCCTGGACCGTCCTGTTCAGATCCGGCACGGAACTCCTGATGCTCGCCTGCTTGCAGAGATAAGTCTTGCAGCAGGGTTTACTGATTTTGAAGGAGGGGGGATCTCTTACAATATTCCCTATGCCAAAAAGGTATCTCTTGAAGATACCCTTACCTACTGGCAATATGTGGACCGATTGGTAGGTTATTATGCTGAACAGGGAGTAATAATTAACAGGGAACCATTTGGTCCCCTGACCGGAACCCTTGTGCCTCCATCTATTTCTCATGCGGTGGGTATTATTGAAGCACTCCTTGCTGCCGAACAGGGGGTAAAAGCAATTACCATTGGTTACGGCCAGTGCGGAAACCTTTTCCAGGATCTTGCGGCTCTTCAAACCCTGGAAGAACTTGGTGAAGAGTTCCTTAAAGAAGCAGGCTATGAAGAGGTTCTGTTAACCACTGTTTTTCACCAGTGGATGGGCGGTTTTCCCCAGGATGAAGCCAAGGCTTTCGGAGTTATTTCCTGGGGCGGAGTGGCACCTTCTCTAGCAGCGACCACAAAAATTATTGTAAAAACTCCCCATGAAGCTATGGGAATTCCCACAATGGAAGCCAATGCCCAGGGTCTTAGGGCCACCAAACAGATGGTAAATATGCTTCGGGACCAGGTTATTGAGCAGTCGAAAAAACTGGACCTGGAAAAAGAGCTTATCAGGGAAGAGGTTAAAGCGATTATTAATAAAGTTCTGGAACTGGGCGAGGGAGATCTGGCAAAGGGGGTTGTGGCTTCCTTCCAGGCCGGGGGATTGGATATTCCCTTTGCACCCTCCCGTTATAATAAAGGTTTGACCCTTCCAGCCAGGGATAATGAGGGTGCAGTGAGGTTTTTAGATGCCGGAAATATCCCGTTTCCTGAGGAAATAATAGAACACCACAGGGAAATGCTTAAAGAACGGGGAAGAAGTGAAGGAAGAGATCCCAGTTTCCAGATGGTTATTGATGATATTTATGCAATTGGCAAAGGTATGCTGGTTGGGCGGCCCCGTTGAAAGGAGTAAAAAAATGAAAATTATTGATGTTATAGCTGCACCAGGCTTAACCGGCTTTTATTTTGATGATCAGCAGGCCATAAAACAGGATGCCGAGGAAGATGGCTTTGCTTATCTCGGGAAAACAAGAACTCCGGGTTTTGGCTCGGTTCGTCAGAAAGGGGAGTCCCTTTCAATCCTGCTTTGTCTTGATAACGGCCAGATTGCCTGGGGTGATTGTGCTGCTGTGCAGTATTCTGGAGCAGGAGGGCGGGATCCGCTTTTTTTGGCCCGGGATTTCAAACCACTGGTTGAAGGGGAAATCCGGGATTTTCTTGTGGGCAGAAAACTAGACTCTTTCCGGAATTTAACCAGGGAGGTTAACAATCATAGGATAGGTGGGAAACCCCTTCATCTGGCTCTTCAATACGGTCTTTCCCAGGCTGTTCTGGATGGAGTAGCAAAATCCAGAAACCAGCTTATGGTTGAAACCCTGCTGGAGGAATATAACCTTCCCCGTCCGGAAAAAGGAATTCCCATTTTTGCCCAGACCGGGGATGATCGTTATACAAATGTTGATAAAATGATTATTAAAGAAGTTGATGTCCTCCCCCATGGTTTGATTAACCATGTTAAGAAGAAACTGGGCCTTAGAGGGGAAAAACTAATTGAATATATTAACTGGATCAAGGGGCGAATAGAAAAAATTGGCTCCGAAGGATACAAGCCCGTTTTCCATTTCGATGTATATGGAACAATTGGGATTGCATTTGCCGATGACCTGCAGGCAATGAAGGATTACCTGTTGCAGGTGGAAGAAGCGGCCTATCCTTTCAAAGTTAGAGTTGAAGGGCCAATGGATGCGGGAAATAAGAAAGACCAGGTTGAACAACTTGCCCGCCTGACCGCCTTACTTGATGAAGCGGGTAGCAAACTGGAACTTGTTGCCGATGAATGGTGCAATACACTACAGGACATAAAAGATTTTGTTGCTGCCAGAGCAGGCCACATGATGCAGATAAAAACTCCAGATTTAGGGGGAGTAGAAAATACAGTAGAGGCAGTCCTTCACTGCAGGGAAAATGGCTCTGGTGCATACCAGGGAGGAACCTGTAATGAAACCGATCGTTCTGCCCGGGTTTGTGTTCATACCGCTCTTGCTACTCGACCCCAACAAATTCTGGCCAAGCCTGGTATGGGAGTTGACGAAGGTTTGATGATAGTCCAGAACGAAATGAACAGGACTCTTGCCCTACTGGAAAGGGGAGGAAAAAATGGTTAAAGAAATTAAAATTCTTTCTCCCACAGCCATTTTGGGCTATGGGTTCCCCCTAAGTTCGTGGGAGAAAGGGCTTCAGGAAAAACCGGATTTGATTGCAGTTGACGCGGGATCAGTAGATCCGGGGCCTTTTTACCTGGGTTCGGGGAAATCTTTTACAGACCGGAGTGGGGTTAAAAGGGACCTGCGATATATGCTTAAAGGCGCAATTGAACTTGGGATTCCTCTCCTAATTGGAACGGCAGGAGGGGCAGGGGCCCAACCCCACCTGGAGTGGTGCCGGGAAATAATTGCCGAAATCTCTCGAGAGGAAGGCCTTTCTTTTGATTTTGCCCTGATTGATTCGGAAATATCCAAAGAAAAGGTTAAAAACTGGTACAGGGAAGGAAAAATCCAGGAAAATCGGGATTTAAAAATCAATGAAGAAGAAATAGAAAAAGCCGACCGGGTTGTTGCCCAAATGGGCAGCGAACCCTTTATTAAAGCCCTGGAAAAAGGTGCCCAGGTAATTCTGGCAGGAAGGTCCTACGATCCTTCGGTTTTTGCTGCATACCCCATATGGAAAGGATATGATCCTGCCCTTTCTTTACACCTGGGTAAAATTCTGGAATGCGCTGCAATAGCATCGGAGCCAGGTAGTGGAAGGGATGCTATGCTTGGTATCCTTGGTGAAGATTATTTCCAGGTTGAACCACTGAATGAAAAAAGAAAATGCACTCCAACTTCTGTAGCAGCCCATACCCTTTATGAAAAAAAAGATCCCCT
>PUNE01000122.1 GCA_003551665.1 Halobacteroidaceae bacterium | reverse complement strand
TAACTGAGGCCCTTCACCCCGCAAAGGATTTCAGATTATCATTGAGCTTTTTTTAGAAATTAACGGGGATCAAGTCTTCAGGGGTCAGGTAGCCTCTGGAGCATCCAAATATTTTTATTTTTCCTCCTAAATAATTTCCTTTAATAGTATAAATATACTTCAATTCTCCTAATTTTCCTTTTTTCTATTTTTCATAAAAATTTAAATTTTTTGAAATAAATTTGTGCTTATCAGGTGCCCCTTTGATTTAATCAGTCGATCATGCCCCTATCGGAAAGGAAAATATTTATCGCTCCAGGGTATTATCCAAAGTTTTGCCTTCAATGTCCCAAAAACTGCCCTAAAAACTTCAAGCATCACAACCAGAATTTAATCGGAAACATTTTTCTCCCTGTGCTGATGTCGTTCTGACATGAAGAACAAAATGTCTTTTTTCATTTAACTGTAGATAAAAAAAGAACCCCGGATGATACACCAGGGTCTATTTCCACATCCACTAACACCGCTCTCTTATTATGAACGCCATTTTCCGCTGGAACTTAACCTCAAAATCCTTTAAAGTTAACCCAGTCCTTTTGATAACAATCTGTTCGCCCCAAGTCCTGCTAAATTAGCAGTCCCGGGATAACATCTTTTTAAAATTCAAATATTTAACCAGGGTTCTGTGCCTGCGTTTTTCTCTTTTGGGAAAATTATCATACTCCCTCTGGGCTATTTCTTCCCAATCCTCAGCCAGATCTTTTACTTTAGCGGCATAATCCCTTACACTCTCTGGACAGGCATTATGGGTTGACTCCGCACCGGTTTTTTCCACAATATCTACAATTTCCTGGGGATTGTCCATCATGGGACAGGGGCGCAGGGGATTAGGGGAAAAAGGTTGTGCCTTTCGAAAAGCCCGGAAAAAGTGGGAACGAAGGGCCTCTTTAAGTGAAACCTCGTTAATATTGGCATCGGAGTAATGACAGAAAGCACAGGGTTCGACATCTCCCCGGGCGTTGATATGAAGATACCCATTACCAACCGCAACGCAGCCATAAACCTTGTGGCCATCATTGAACATGTCTACAATGGTAAAATCGTGCTTATTGCGAAAATCATCCAGCTTTCTATAGACATAGGCTCGCTGATCGGCATTCAAGCATAGCTCCAGATTACCATCTTTGCCAATAGGACGGTAGCCAAAAGCCCACCCATACCATGCTCCCTGTTCCCTTAAATAGTTCAAAAAATCCTCGCTGATTACCTGATCATAATTCTGGGTATGATAACAGAGAGAAAAACCAAAACTGATATCATGCTCTTTAAGCAGCTGCATGGCCCGGACAGCCTGGGCAAAAGAGCCCTGGCCCCGTCTAAAGTCATTATCTTTTTTGAACCCTTCAATACTGATAAACACGCTAAGGTTCTGGAGCTCAGCCATCTGCTGCACCAGTTCTTTGTCGATGAGGGTTCCATTGGTGAAAGCGGCAAAAAATAAATCTCTGTGGCGGGAAGCCAGCTTTACAATATCCTTTTTACGCATCAGCGGTTCCCCGCCCGTGAACAAAATGTCCATCGCCCCTAATTCTTTGGCTTCACTGATAACCCTATCCAGTACATTGAAGGAGAGATTATTGGTATTGTCATAGTCGCCAGCCCAACAACCCTGGCATTGTAAATTGCAGGCATTGGTCGGGTCGATCAAAACCTCCCGGGGAACAGCACAACGGAATTTATAGCAGTTATAGGATTCTTGTAGGGCCCGAAACTTGGATAGAGTTAAAAAGGATAATAGGTTTTGGGCATTAAGTAATTGCCTTTTGCGATAGGCATAGTTCCGGTGGTGGGGGAAATCGGGAATTGCCTTTTTTTCCCCCAAAATATTTAAGTGGGGTAAACAAAATCACACCTTTCGGAAAACTGAAAAATAAGAGAGTTTTGTCCTTCACTTTTTCACAGGGCTGGCATTTTCTACCTGGAGCAGGATAGCTTATGAACTAATCCCGCTTTCGCTTCGCTTAGAAAGTGGAACTTCCTGGGAAAAAAAGAACATGCAAGAGATTATCAACAGTAGCTGCCACTTTACCCTCTTAAACCATTCATAATGAAAAAAAGGCAGAAATAGGGAGATGTTAATACTAACTTAATTTTTTCCTCCCCTGTCTCCTGCCACCTGAGGGAATTTCCCCGAAATTTAGTTCTGGGTTATTTCATTAGCACAGGGGGGAAAATTGCTTGATCTATAAGGATTGAGGAAATAAAAGTTTCTGACAATGAGGAAAAACAATCCCTAAAAAAACAACCTTTCTACTCTTAGGGAAGGGCAAAAAAATCTCCCCTTCATAAGATCAAAAGATTTGCTCTTAAACCGCTAAACTAATTTAGCTTAATTTTTCCAGGACGGCTTCTACCACATTCCAGGACTGACCGGTATTTTTTCCCAAAAAGGCTTTATTTGTCACGTCTGGTTAAGCTGTGTTTTCCTGGGCACGGAAGAAAAAACTCTTATCCGGGTTTTCCTTGATTCTGTGAGCTCCCGTTCACCGATCCTTGCACCTCTTCTTTAAAAAACTCCTGGAAATTCTCCCCTCCTTATTTTTTCAGGAGCCAGATGGCGATCAAAACTGCCGCGGTAGCCATAATCCCGGTCGCAATATAAGTCGAACGTTCTGTTTCCATGAACATCCTGACATCCCACCAGATTCGGGGCATGGTCAGAATATCGCCCAGACCCCATTTTTCCTCTTCTCCAATGGCAAAAATGTATTTGTCCGCATTCCCTGTTGGATCAAAAACCACTGCATAATAAGTACCTGTTTCTGGGGCAAATATATTCATTTCCTGGCGTTCTGCATACCTGGTCTGAGTAAATGGCTCGAAAAAAGATCCCCCTGTTCCCTCCTGAAACTGCCTGATGATGACCCCTTCTCGTTCTTTAGGGCTCAGGATTTCCTGGACCATTTCTTCCTCCAGGTCATTGAGGTCATTCTCCAGCCCGGGACCCAGAAGAGCAATTACCGGGAAAAATTTTTCAAACCTTTCCAGCTGCGGAACCAACAGAGAAAGGTGGATTTTTTCTCCCCTGTTAACCCCTTCCAGGCGGTAATAATGGACTTCCCCGGGTTGCTCTAATTCATTGTAAGCAGCCCATGAAATCCAGTGTTCGGTTATAACTATGGGTTCTTCCCGGGTTGCAGGCCCCGATACATCAACAGGTTTATGGGCCCCAGCATTTACGGTTAGGAATAAAACAAGAGCTGCAACAACAGAAACCCTGGTTGCAATTGTCCCTATCCTCTTCATTTCCCCACCCCCCTACTGGGTTTATTATACTATTTTGCGGGGATTTCGGCAATC
Source organism: Halobacteroidaceae bacterium (assembly GCA_003551665.1). Taxonomy (GTDB): domain Bacteria; phylum Bacillota; class Halanaerobiia; order B1SED10-174; family B1SED10-174; genus T1SED10-26. Next base: position 518 of record PUNE01000122.1, on the reverse strand, counting down.
AATTAATGAGCTAAATTCCACAAGATTGGGCCTGGTATATCCATCTTTGCACTTTTTAAAGACCAATATTCAAACACAATTGTTTTCTGAAGTTAAAAAATCTAATAACTTGCGTTTTATTTCCTCTTTTTTCAGAAGGTTCAGTCCTGCCTCGTGCCCCTCCCACCTTTTTCCTGAAAGCAGTAGGCCTGTTTTCCAGAAACATCTTCATCCTTATCGCCATGAATTAACATCCTCGGGAAAATCTAATTCGTTCCATATTTGTTTTTAGCGAAAAACAAAAAACCCTGGGAAACCGTTCCCCAGGGCTGTTTTTTTCTGGTGGAGATGAGGGGAGTCGAACCCCTGACCTCGTGAATGCCATTCACGCGCTCTCCCAACTGAGCTACATCCCCATACCTGGAGCCGATGACCGGACTCGAACCGGTGACCCCATCCTTACCATGGATGTGCTCTACCTGCTGAGCTACATCGGCAAAATTAATGGCGGAGCTGACGGGATTCGAACCCGCGGTCTC
>PUNE01000032.1 GCA_003551665.1 Halobacteroidaceae bacterium | reverse complement strand
TTTCAGACGAACCCTTGTGGGGTTGAAGCCCCAGTTCGGCCGCCGCGTACGCTCCGGTTTTGTCGTTGTTTCAGACGAACCCTTGTGGGGTTGAAGCAGCTACGGGGGACTGGCATGACGCACGTTTGTCCAGTTTCAGACGAACCCTTGTGGGGTTGAAGCCCGAGGACACATGGGCACAGTTGCTCATGAAACACGTTTCAGACGAACCCTTGTGGGGTTGAAGCACCAACTCGTTGCGATAGCCAACGGTGCCGATCCGGTTTCAGACGAACCCTTGTGGGGTTGAAGCGCTGACGACATCTTCGGGACGCAGCGTCGCGGAGTTTCAGACGAACCCTTGTGGGGTTGAAGCAGGATTCTGTGATATTCATATAGACTTATGAACACGGTTTCAGACGAACCCTTGTGGGGTTGAAGCGCTCATAGTATCGCGCCTCCGGCGATCAGGCCGATGTTTCAGACGAACCCTTGTGGGGTTGAAGCTCGACCCGGCGGCCAACGTCCTGCACGTGGCGCTCGAGTTTCAGACGAACCCTTGTGGGGTTGAAGCACGGTCCATACATCGACTTCTACGCGGTCCCCGGAGTTTCAGACGAACCCTTGTGGGGTTGAAGCCCGCCTTTACTGGTTGGCGCACCACAAAGGTCGTGTTTCAGACGAACCCTTGTGGGGTTGAAGCGGCTTCGACTTCTATCATGGCTTGTAGGTACTCCGGTTTCAGACGAACCCTTGTGGGGTTGAAGCCGCCCCGACTTTGCCATTTTGTAGTTGTGACACTCGTTTCAGACGAACCCTTGTGGGGTTGAAGCACTCATACAGGACCACCTTGTCACGGTTGGCGTCGTTTCAGACGAACCCTTGTGGGGTTGAAGCGGCTTCAGCGATGACGTGACGGCTGTTGCGTATCCCAGTTTCAGACGAACCCTTGTGGGGTTGAAGCCACCTCGCCGTGCTCGTTCGTCACGGGGATGATCGTGTTTCAGACGAACCCTTGTGGGGTTGAAGCGCGCTCACCGAGAGTGACACGGAGACGATCGGCCTGTTTCAGACGAACCCTTGTGGGGTTGAAGCCGACCTCACGGCGGCGCTCCTCTTGGACGCCGCCGATGGTTTCAGACGAACCCTTGTGGGGTTGAAGCGCGTAGTCGTTCACTCCGTCCAGAGCGGATTCCTCCAGTTTCAGACGAACCCTTGTGGGGTTGAAGCGTAATGCGCTCGTGAAGCGTCGGCATATCAAACGTCGTTTCAGACGAACCCTTGTGGGGTTGAAGCGTCGAGAAGTACCTGGAACGCGCCGCGGGCGATTAGTTTCAGACGAACCCTTGTGGGGTTGAAGCTCGACCAAGAGGAGATCGAAGCACAGCGAGCCGGCGGTTTCAGACGAACCCTTGTGGGGTTGAAGCGGATTCACGGACGTGCGCGGCGTGTGGCCCGGGAGGTTTCAGACGAACCCTTGTGGGGTTGAAGCAACCGCGGGCAGGCCCATGTGTGGCGCAAAAAACGCGTTTCAGACGAACCCTTGTGGGGTTGAAGCATCTTTCACAGCTGCTCACCTCGGACGTCGAGCCGCGTTTCAGACGAACCCTTGTGGGGTTGAAGCTCGGCGAGTCGTGCACGGATGGGCGACACCATCTCGTTTCAGACGAACCCTTGTGGGGTTGAAGCTCAGTGGTCTCGCCTGATGCGCTATCCTCAAAGGTGGTTTCAGACGAACCCTTGTGGGGTTGAAGCGCTGGAGCGGAGTGGGGCGTCCGACTCGATGCCGAGTTTCAGACGAACCCTTGTGGGGTTGAAGCACGCCTACAACGACCTCGGAAAGCCGTTCACGCGTTTCAGACGAACCCTTGTGGGGTTGAAGCGAGAAGTCGAAGCCCGACTTATGCTCAAGGTCGTTTCAGACGAACCCTTGTGGGGTTGAAGCTACTTCCGCGGCGACCGCGAGCGGATCGAGTACCTTGTTTCAGACGAACCCTTGTGGGGTTGAAGCGGATCTCGGGCCGCCGGATGGCTCGGCCGCAATAGTTTCAGACGAACCCTTGTGGGGTTGAAGCGCCACGAACCACGTCCCCGGTGTCCTCGGTCCGGTGTTTCAGACGAACCCTTGTGGGGTTGAAGCCGGATCTTTCGCCGCCGGATCCGTTGCGTCGAACGTGTTTCAGACGAACCCTTGTGGGGTTGAAGCCTCGCGTTACCATGTCGTCGGGGTCGATTGTTACCTGGTTTCAGACGAACCCTTGTGGGGTTGAAGCCCAACAGCAACGGCACGAGTGCCGTCACTTCCATCTGGTTTCAGACGAACCCTTGTGGGGTTGAAGCCGCGCGATCGACTTGAGCCGGCGCTGAAGGTACCGGCGTTTCAGACGAACCCTTGTGGGGTTGAAGCTAATCCGTTTCGCCAGGACCCACCCACCGATACTTTGTTTCAGACGAACCCTTGTGGGGTTGAAGCCAGCCCCTCCGAGACGATGTGCAACTCGGAGCCGTGGTTTCAGACGAACCCTTGTGGGGTTGAAGCAGTCACGTTTTCGCCGGACGGGAGTCAGATTGCCGTTTCAGACGAACCCTTGTGGGGTTGAAGCCCGACGACGTACTGGTCCTCAACGCGCTTGGTGATCTGTTTCAGACGAACCCTTGTGGGGTTGAAGCCGCTCGTGGTGCCGCTGGTGTCGTCGTCGCTCGTTCGTTTCAGACGAACCCTTGTGGGGTTGAAGCAGCTTTTGGCTCGAAGGTGACGAGACAGGCCGCGTTTCAGACGAACCCTTGTGGGGTTGAAGCGTCCTCCACAACGAACGTTTGGGTAATGGCGAGGTGTTTCAGACGAACCCTTGTGGGGTTGAAGCGTTGGCATCGTCCAGGCGGAGATTGAGGGTCGGGGTGTTTCAGACGAACCCTTGTGGGGTTGAAGCGAGCGCAATATCATCGAACCGAACGAACGTCACGACCGTTTCAGACGAACCCTTGTGGGGTTGAAGCCTGGACCTGGACAACGAGACGCGGGACGCCGTCCTACGCGGTTTCAGACGAACCCTTGTGGGGTTGAAGCAGGTGTAACGGGCAGATCATCCGAGCCCGTTACACCCGTTTCAGACGAACCCTTGTGGGGTTGAAGCGAAGAGATCGTCACGAGCGCCGAGACGACGGGTGGTTTCAGACGAACCCTTGTGGGGTTGAAGCCGAAACGATTACGCGCTCGCGGTCGGTCAAGTCCTCGGTTTCAGACGAACCCTTGTGGGGTTGAAGCATGCGGTCCTCATCCCGAGTGTCTTCGCCCCGTTTCAGTTTCAGACGAACCCTTGTGGGGTTGAAGCGCCATGCGGCGGGCGGCACTCACGTCGGTGAGTAGTTTCAGACGAACCCTTGTGGGGTTGAAGCGGGTAATAGTCGTCTGCCTGAGAGAGATCGAATGCCTGTTTCAGACGAACCCTTGTGGGGTTGAAGCTCCTTGCTCCAGAGGTCGTCGTCGTGTGTCTGGAGTTTCAGACGAACCCTTGTGGGGTTGAAGCAAAACATGACGCTCCGATTAGCTGTGAAGCCTCGAAGTTTCAGACGAACCCTTGTGGGGTTGAAGCATCTCACATTGACGATGTCGAAATTGATGGCAGCAGTTTCAGACGAACCCTTGTGGGGTTGAAGCTCGGCGGTGATACCGAGCGGGGCCCACCCGAACCTGTTTCAGACGAACCCTTGTGGGGTTGAAGCGCCACGACCGCGTCGACATCCCCGCTCGCCACGTCGTGTTTCAGACGAACCCTTGTGGGGTTGAAGCATGAAGCGCTCGGTCTCCGCTGTCGGCACGCCCGCGTTTCAGACGAACCCTTGTGGGGTTGAAGCTATGAGCTGGGTTCGAGATAACCA